>JAHEJX010000081.1 GCA_024638645.1 Actinomycetes bacterium | reverse complement strand
CACCTTCGTAATCGCAGCCGTCAACGTCGTCTTCCCATGATCAATATGACCCATCGTCCCAACATTCACATGCGGCTTCGTCCGCTCGAACTTCTCCTTAGCCATCTACAGGCTTCTCCTTGGTTCTTGGTCATTCGATTGCGTAGCGGCGGGCAGACTTGAACTGCCGACCTCTCGATTATGAGTCGAGCGCTCTTACCAACTGAGCTACGCCGCCAAGCGAAGCGAAGCTGAGCTTCGCTTCGCGGTATCCCGTATCCGGTATCCCGTATCCGGACCAAACCTCTCGGCGCGTACCGGATACCGGATACTGGCTACCGGATACCGCGCCGGCGAAGGCCGGCGCTTGGAGCCTCCTCCGGGATTTGAACCCGGGACCCCTTCCTTACCATGGAAGTGCTCTGCCACTGAGCTAAGGAGGCGTATCCGCGCCGCGATTGTAGCCAAACGCGAGCCGCTCAAGGTTTCCGTATCTGGTACCTGATACCTAATACGTGATACCTAATACCTGATACCTAATACCTAATACCGGCGAAGCTCCGCTTCGCCTGTGCCGGGAGAAGGATTCGAACCTCCGAAGGCATTGCCGGCAGATTTACAGTCTGCTCCCTTTGGCCGCTCGGGCATCCCGGCTTGTGACCCACATCGAACAGCCGAAGTCGGTCATTGAGCTGCGACAGGTTAGCCGCGCCAGAACGAGGCTCGATCTCGGATGGTTGGGTTGAGTCCGGATACCGGATACCGGATACCGGATACGCTCCCTCAGGCGTACCGCGATCCGCCCATCGCCATCTTCTCGAGTCGCTCGATGCGCTCATGCGTGGGCGGGTGCGTGCTGAACTTCGAGGCCATTCCACCCCGTCGACCCCGGCCTCCGAAGGCCTTCAGCGGATCGGTGATAAACAGCTGGGACACGGCAGGGTTGACATCCATCGGGATACGAGAAGCACCGGCGTCGAGTTTGGCGAGGGCCCGTGCCAGTGCCAAAGGTGAGCCGGTTGTCTCCGCGCCGCTCGCGTCCGCCTGGAACTCGCGACTGCGACTGATGGCCATCTGCACGATTGCAGCTCCAATCGGCGCCAGAATCAGAGCGACCAAGCCAACTATGGCGTTTCCGCCTTCGCGACGGCCGCCCCCTGTCCAGAATGCGAACCGAGCCAAGAACGTCAGCGCCGCGCCAATGGTGGCGGCGATCGATGAAATGAGGATGTCGCGGTTCTTCACGTGGGCGAGTTCGTGGGCGAGAACGCCTTCGAGCTCGTTGTGGTCCATCATCTCCAGGATCCCGCGAGTCACCGCTACGGCCGCATTGGCTGGGTTCCTCCCGGTGGCGAAAGCATTCGGCTGCGGACTATTGATCACATAGATCTTCGGCATTGGCATGTTCTCGCGCTGGGTCAAGGAACGCACGATTGAGTAGACGTTGGGAAGCTGCTGCTCCTCTACAGGGACCGCCCCTGTTGACTTGAGTGCGATCTTGTCTGAGAAGAAATACATGGCGCCGTTGAGTAGCACGGCTATCCCGAGGGCTACCAGGGCCATCGTCTGGCCGCCTAGATAGCCGCCGAGGAGCACCAGTGCACCACCCAACAGGGCCATCAAACTAACGGTCTTTAGATTGTTCATATCAAGAATTCTATCTCGGTGGGGCCACTATCTCGGTGTGGCCTACCCAGTTCCACGAGACCTAAACACACAATACAAAGCGGTCATAGCCCAGATGGGCCTTCCATGTCATCGGATTCTGGCGACCAGCACCCTGAAGTCGCCTAGCCCGCGTGGATGAAGCAGAGTCTCGGCGTCTTTGAGTTCGCTGCGTACCTTCAGGCGGGCCATCGCATCCCCACCGCGTGCCAGGTCCAGCTCCCGTGCCCGGAGAGCAGCGATCGTATCTCTGAGGCCAAGGGCAGCGAGGAAGTCGTCCTGGCGATGTAGTGCGGCATCGGCACCCGCGTTCTGGGCCACGTCGAGCAATGCCGTGAAGTTGACGTCGGCCGTGATGTCGGTCGCCCCGGGCTCCAGGAGCGGATCCGGGCCAATGTGGTGGGCACGGTAGGTGCGCAACGTACCGATCGCACGCCGCGGCTCGAGTTCTTCTGTGGTCGCTCCGTAGTCGACAACGATGAGGGTTCCGCTCCTCAATAGACCGAGCGCTCGCCGCAGCCACGATGCCGCTTCGAGCTGAACCTCGACGACTCCCCCATCGGCCACCTTGCCGGCGTACGCATCGAGCCAGGCGATCGTATCTTCCCGGGCCGGAGCCTCGACAAGAACGAGCGCATCCTCATCGAGTCCGATCCAGCGCTCGACCCAGGACTCGCCAGACCGTACTGCGATCCTCATCGGCAGGTTGTCGAGCAGCTCGTTGGCCAAGATCACTCCAGCGAAAGGCTCCGCGAGATCGGCAAGATCGCTGGCGGTCTCGAAACCCAGATCGCCGAGCGCGGTGCGTGCGGCGGGCGACGCCTCGATAGCAACGACTCGCTGCGGAGGGACAGGCAGCGCATCAACCAACGGCCGCAACAGCGAACCGGACCCGGCCCCGATCTCGACGACCGTGCGCGGCTCCCCTATCGCATTGGCCAGAGTCCGCCCGAACCAAGGGCTCACCTCGGGCGACGTGAGGAAGTCTCCGGACTTCGCCGAACGCAGCGGACCCGACCCAAAGAAGCCGCCTTCGGGGTCATAAAGCGCCAACCCCATGAACCGCTCAAACGGCATAGGACCTAGAGAACGAATCTCGTCACGAATACGGTCTAGAAGTGCCACAGAAAACCTCGCGGCCGGTACCTAATACTTGATACTGATACCTGGTACTCGGGCTTCTCTAGAAGCCCGACGCAAACGTCCTCGTCGCCTCGCCGATTTCGGCGACCAGCGTGGGGAAGATGCCAATCAGGATGACCCCGATTGCGGTGAGCACCAAGGCGAACTGGAGACTGGGCGCAGTCTTGTAATGGCGTAGCTCAGCGGCCGGAACATGGTCCGGCACCGGCCGCATGAACGCCGAAATGACAACCTTTGAGTAGTAGTAGAACGCAATCACGCTGTTGACGACGGCGATCACCGCCAGCGCAGTCGCCCAAGTGTTGCCGACAGCAAGCACCGAACGGAACATCACGAATTTGGCGAACCATCCGGCAAGGGGCGGAATGCCTGCAAGCGAGAAGAAGAACAATCCAAGCATCCCGGCCAGCGCAGGCGAATAGTTGAACAACCCGCTCCAGTCGTCGATCTCGGCGGACCTGAGCCGATTGCCTACCGCGATGACGACAGCGAAGGCGCCGAGGTTCATGAATGCGTAAATGAGCAGGTAAGTGACAGTTGCGAAAAAGGCCTCTTCCAGGTCGGCACCGCTTGCGTTAGCCGCGATCGCGGCACCGAACGGAACCAAGATGAACCCGCCCTGGGCGATCGACGAGTAGCCGAGCAGCCGGACGACGTTGGTCTGGCGTAGCGCGATGAGGTTGCCGACCGTCATCGACAACGCGGCGAGTATCCACAGGCCGGCTCCCCACAGCGTCGCCACTTCAGCAAAAGCTAGGTAGCAGATGGCCAGCAGGCCCACGAAGCCGGCCGTCTTGGAGACGACAGACAGATAGGCCGTCACCGGCGTCGGCGAACCCTCGTAAGTGTCCGGAGTCCAGAAGTGGAACGGTACGGCGGAAACCTTGAAAGCGAACCCGAGCAACGTGAACAGCACGCCAATGATGAACAGCCCGCCGAGATCGCCATCGAGCACGCCGACGCTGGCCTGACGGATGCCGGTGAACGTCAGCTCGCCGGTGACGCCATAGACCAGCGACATGCCAAACAGCAGAACCGCCGCAGATAGCACACCAATGATGAAGTATTTGAGGGCCGCCTCATTCGACCGAGCGTCGCCCTTCCGCCAACCGGCCATCAGGAATGTTGGGCCGGTCACGAGCTCGAGGCCAACGAACATCGTGACCAGATCCCGGCTCGAAGCCATGACCACGGCGCCGAGCACCGAAGCAAGCATCAAGAAGTAGAACTCGCCCTGCCAGAAGCGGTCGCTCTCGAGGTATCCAACCGACAACAGGAGCGCCACGAACGCCGATCCGATGAACAGGCCTTTGAGTACCAGCGAGAAGGTGTCAACGACATAGGACTCGCCGAACATCGTGCGAACGCCTGTTGCCTCACAGAAGTCGAGGCTCTCACAGAAGCCAAGCGTCAGCACTGGGATGACGGTCACGAACAGCCCAAGCAGCCCGACGACGGCCGTCCAGTACTTGCGGACGGGCAGCATGTCGACCACCAACACCGCCATAACAGTGGTGGTGAGCAGAATCTCCGGCGCTAAGGCGTGATAATCGATCAACCAAGGCCCCTGAACGCGTTAGTAACCAGCTCGACGACTGAGTCGTTGGTGGCACCGAAGACGAGGCGGGGGAAGATGCCAATAGCGATCGTGACCGCAATCATCGGCGCCCAGGCAGCCATCTCCCACTTGTCGACGTCGTGGAACTCATGACCGGCCCACTCGTCCTTCGGCTCACCGAAGTTGACCTTCTGCAACATCCAGAGCAGATAGCCGGCAGCTAACACGGTGCCGACGGCACCGATCACCATGAGGGTCCGGAACAGCGTGGTGCTCAGGCCTTCGGCAGGGCTGAACGCTGACAACAGGGCCATGAACTCGCCCCAGAATCCGGCCAGACCCGGCAGACCTAGCGAAGCCATCGCCGTGAAACCGAGGATGGCACCCATGATCGGCATCAGCTTCTGATTGCCGCCGAGACGGGCCATTTCGCGAGTGTGATATCGGTGCGACATCGACCCGGCCAGGAAGAACAGCAGACCGGTGATGACACCGTGGGCGACCATGCCGATGATTGCGGCGTTGATGCCGATCGGAGTCATCGTGGCGATTCCCAGCATGACGAAGCCCATGTGGCCGACCGACGAGAAGGCGATGAGCCGCTTCATATCGGTCTGCGCCAGGCACGCGAGTGATGCGTAGATGATGCCGATGACGGCGAGGATCCCGATGGCCGGGGCCCAGTTCTGCGACTGGTCAGGCAGGATCGGGATGGCGATCCGGACAAATGCGTAAGTGCCGAGTTTCAGGAGGATCGCCGCCAGCAACACCGAGCCAACCGTGGGGGCCGCGGTGTGAGCGTCAGGCAGCCAGGTGTGGAACGGGAACATCGGAACCTTCACAGCGAATCCGAGAGCGAGGGCTGCGAACACCCAGAATGCCAGCCCGCTGCCGAGCATGCCCTCTGCGCCGTTGGCCGCCAACTCGAGCATGTCGAAGGTCCGGCCGCCCCGGAAATAGAGGGCCAGGAAACCGAGCAGCATGAAAGCCGAGCCGAAAAGCGTGAAAAGGAAGAACTTGATCGAGGCGTACAGCCGCATCTGTGTCTTGATGTTGAACACGGGCACCGTGATCTCGTTGCGGTCACCCCAGATGCCGATCATGAAGTACATCGGCAGCAGCACGACCTCGAAGAACACGAAGAACAAGATCAAGTCGAGTGCCACAAACGTGCCGGTCATCCCGGTTGCCAGGATCAGCATGAGAATGAGGAAGGCCTTGGGGTTGTGCGGCTCCGGCCAGTGCTCCCAGCTATAGATGATTGCAAGCAAGGTTATGAAGGTCGAAAGGACGACCAGCGGCAGACTGATGCCGTCGATGCCGATGTGATAACTCGAGTTGATCGCCGGGATCCAGTCGAGCCTCGTTCCGAGTTGGATACCCGCCTCACCGAAGTCGAAGGCAAACGCCAGGACGACGGACAACACAAATGAGGCGCCTGCGAAGAGGAGCGCCGTCTGCTTCTGCAGTGCTTCGTTCGCCTTGGGAATGGCGAGAAGCACGCCTGCCCCAATCAAGGGCAAGAAGACGATGAGGCTCAGGCCCCATCCGTTCTCAAACCATTCCATTCCGTTCCTCCTCTAGAACCAAATCACAAGGCCGCCGACCAGAATCACGGTCGCGGCGAAGATCAACACTGCGTACTGCTGCACCTTGCCCGTTTGGAGCAAGCGCAGCACTCCACCGCCGGCGCCGGTTATGGCGCCAGAGGCGTTGATGGCCCCGTCTACACCTCGCTGGTCGAACCAGTAGACGACGCGTCCGGCTGCCTTCGCTAACAGCCCGGCACCGTTCACGATGAAATCGAGAACGTGGCCGTTGAACCAGTCCATCGCCCGGGCCACGGGGCCGCGGATCGGGCGAACAACGCCGTCCATGTAGAAATCGTCTATGTAGTACTTGTTCTCCAGGAGCGGATAGAGGCCGTCGACGCGGAACGTGTCCCGCTCTTGCTGGGTCTCCTTGTCTGGGCCCCAGATGCGCCAGCCGAGATAGATGCCGGCAAGGGCGGCAATCAGACCAAGCACGAGCACCAAACCGTCGAAGCTCTCTGCGTGATGGTCCAGCACCTTCACTTCGCGGCCGCCGACGAGTTTGGTGAAAACCTCGGTCACCCCCGGAATGTTGATGAAACCAATCACAGCCGAGGGCACGGCCAATGCGACCAGCGGCACCCACATGATGCGTGGAGATTCGTGCGGATGACCGTGGCCCTTGTACTCACCGTGGAATGTCAGGAACACGGTGCGGGCCATGTAGAACGCGGTGATGAATGCGCCGGCGATCGCCAGCGCCAGGACGATTGTCGCCAGAGCTCCACCGCCGTCCGCCACGCCGAACTCTCCAGAGGCATATCGCAGCGAGGCCAGGATTTCGTCTTTCGAGAAGAAGCCGGCAAAAGGCAAGATGCCCGCCAATGCCAAAGACCCGACCACGAAAGTCCAATAGGTATAGGGCATGTCCTTCTTGAGACCACCCATATCCGACATGTTGTTGGAGTGGACTGAGTGAATGACCGATCCGGCGCCAAGGAAGAGCAGCGCTTTGAAGAACGCATGGGTGAATAGGTGGAACAAACCCGCTGTGTACGCGCCGGCGCCCATGGCAACAGTCATGTACCCGAGCTGTGACAACGTCGAGTAGGCAAGCACCTTCTTGATGTCATCTTGAACCAAGGCGATCAAGCCCGTCAGGAACAGGGTGAGCGCACCGACGATGATGATGATCGAACGGACCTCTGTGGCGAATCCCTCAGTGAGGTAGAGAGGGAACATCCTTCCGACCAGGAACACACCGGCAGTCACCATCGTGGCTGCGTGCATCAACGAGGAAACCGGCGTCGGGCCCGCCATGGCGTCCGGCAGCCAGACGTGAAGTGGGAACTGGGCACTCTTGCCCATCGCACCGATGAATAGGGCGAGCCCTCCCCAGAAGGCGAACTGGGCCAGCATCGGTGCCTCGGCGGCCCCACTCTCGACGGCATCCAGAATGTCGCCGAACCTGAAAGACCCAACCGACATCGAAACGATGATCGCCCCGACGAATAGGCCGACGTCGGCAACCTTGTTGGTCAAGAATGCCTTGATCGCCGCAGACGAGTTTTCGTGTTCCTCCCAATAGTGGCCGATCAGCAGCCACGACGACACCCCGACCAGCTCCCATCCGACAATGAGCTGAATCATGTTTGGCGCCGAAACGAGCACCAGCATCCCGCCTGCGAAAAGAGTGAATGAGGCGAAGAACCACGTGAAGCGGATGTCGCCTTCCATGTATCCCTTGGCGTAGAGGAAGACGAGGAAACCGACGACACCGACGAGGAAGTACATCATGATGGAGAGACCGTCGACACTCCATCCCCACTCGATGGGCATATTGCCGATCTTGGCGATTTCGATTTGGAAGTCGTGGGCGATCGGCGACGAGATGTGCGACAGAAGCAGCGCCGTGCCGTACAAAGCTTCGAAGGCCATCACCGCAATGGCGATGTCCCAGCCTTTGTATGGCATCTTCTTGCCCCAGAAGACGATGGCGAAGGCAGCCACCATTGGCACAACCGGAATCAGCCATGCCATCGAGGCCAGCACTCCGCCGTCGGACAGCTTGGCCGCCTCGCCACTCTCTGATGCGGCGAGGATCCAGCTACCTGCGTTGGCGAGGAATTCGGTCATCACAACTTCATCAGATCTAGTTCGTCGACATTGGCCGACTGACGGTTACGGAAGATGAGCAACACGATCGCAAGGCCGATGCCAACCTCGGCTGCGGCCACCGCAATGATGAACAGCGAGAAGATCTGGCCCCCTGCGATCGCATCCTGGAAGTAGACATCGAAGGCCACGAAGTTGATGTTTACCGCCGCCAGCATGAGCTCGACCGACAGCAGCACGAGCACCGCGTTGCGGCGGGTCAGCACGCCGTAGACCCCGATCGAGAAGAGGGCTGCTCCGAGGATCACGAACTGAGAGAGGATCAAGTGTCTCCTCCTTCGGCGGACCGGCCGGCAGTAGCCGCAATGTTGGTGCTTGGAGTCGTAGCCACCCCAGTCGGCTGCGGCGCCGGAAGCTCTTCAGTCGACTCAGGGTCGCGGCGGGCAAGCACGATTCCGCCGATCAGCGCCGCAAGCAGGACAACCGACACGACCTCAAACGGGATCACAAAACGCTGGAAGATCGACAGGCCCAAGTCGTCGGTGCGGGTCGGTGAAGCCACGAACTCCGTGTCGCCGAACCCTTGCAAGGCGGCCACGGAGATGAGGGCGAACAGCGCGCCGGCCACAATGGCTGCTCCGATCTTCGTCTGGTTGCTGTGACTGAGCTGTGTCTCCATGCCTAGGGGAGCCCGCGTGATCATGATCCCGAACAGGAACAAGACGATCACCGCGCCGATGTAGACGAGTACGACCGTCCATGCCACGAACTCTGCTCCGAGCAGGAGAAACAGCGCAGCGCTCCCGGCGAGCGCGACGACGAGGAACAACACCGCATGAACGACATTGCGCGACGTCACGGAACGGAACCCGGCCCCAACCATCACAACGGCGAGGATGACGAACACGATGTTCTCTGGGTGGCTGATCCAGTCGCTCAATTGGACTCCAGTGCCGGTGGATCTGGAACGGTTGACAGCCAGTACGTCAGCCTGTCCTTGTCGTGCATCATCTCTGAGATGGCGAACTCGCTGTACTCGTAGTCGGGGCTCCAGAAGAGGGCATCAAACGGGCATACCTCAACGCAGATGCCGCAATACATGCAGAGGGCGTAGTCGATGTCGAACCGGTCGAGCGTGGCTCGGGTTCGGACCCGGCCGCCTTCCTTGGCAGGCGGCTGCTCCTCCTTGTGACCTTCGATGTAGATGCACCAGTCGGGACATTCCCGAGCGCAGAGCATGCATACGGTGCACGCCTCCGGGTCGAGAGCGATGACGCCACGTGCTCTCGGCACGGGCGTTTCCTTTTCCAATGGATAGTTGATGGTGACCGGCTTCTTGAAGAGCGTCTTCAACGTAAGCCACATACCCGTGCGGAGACCCTTGAAAGGAAGTGTCGGCAAGCGAGGCCGCGTGCTCATGAGCTCACCTCCGAAACGGGGTAGCCGGTAGCCGGTAGCCAGTAGCCAGACTGGCCTCTCCGGATACCGGATACTGGATACTGGATACCCATCAAAAGACCACCTTGAAGAAACCAGTGAGAACGATGTTCGCCAGGCCGGCCGGAATGAGCCACTTCCAAGCGATCGTCTGCAATTGATCCTCGCGCAGACGTGGGAACGTCCAGCGCAGCCAAATGAACACGAAGGCGATCAGCATCACCTTGGTGAGCAGCACGACCGGCCCAACGAAGTTGAGCACATCGTCGCTGACGAATGGAAGCCAATAACCGCCGAGGAAAAGCGTCGCGGCTACGGCGGCCATTGCCACCATCCCGGCGTACTCGCCCAGGAAGAACATCGTGAAGCGGAGGCCGGAATATTCGGTTAGGTATCCCATCGTGAGCTCAGACTCCGCGATCGGCATATCGAACGGGATTCGGCTCAGCTCGGCGAGGCTTGCCGTGAGGAATATGACGAGGCCGACGGCCTGCAAGATCATGTAGGGCGGGATGATGTTGACCCACGTCGGCAAGGTGTCGAACCACTGCCAGTTGGCCTGGGCGGTCACGATGTCATTGAGCGAAAGTGACCCAGCCATGATTGCAACCCCGATGACCGCCAGCACCAGTGGCAGCTCGTACGCAATGAGCTGAGCCGCCGCACGAAGGCCGCCGATCAGCGAGTACTTGTTCGCCGACGACCAGCCCGCCATGAGCACACCGAGTGTGGATAGCGAGGAAACAGCGAGAACGTAGAAGATGCCGAGATCGAGATCGCGAGCAACGGTCTCAGGGCCGAACGGCAGCACTACGAACAGGGCCAGCGTGCCCATGAGGACGACATAGGGGGCGAGCTTGTAGACCCGATCGTCGGCATCCGCCGGGACGAGGTCCTCTTTCTGCATGAACTTGAGGCCGTCGGCAAGCGGTTGAGCCCAACCAAACCGGCCACCGGCAAAGTAGGGCCCGATCCGGCTCTGCATGTGCGCCGAGATCTTCAGCTCGCCAAAGATGATGACGAGCGCCCCAGGCAGCATGACACCGAGAACGAGTCCGACCTTGATCAGAAGAAGCAGCCAGAAGTTCATGAGCAACGCTCCACGTTGCGGTACTGGCGCAGCCTCATCGATCCACGTCCCCGAGCACGAAGTCCAGGCTGCCCATGATCGCCACCATGTCCGGGACGAGCTCGCCTTCGAGGATCCACGGGAGGATGGAGAGGTTCGAGAAGCTGGCGCTGCGGATCTTGACCCGATACGGGATGCGGCCGCCCTCCGAGATGACGTGGTAGCCCATCTCGCCCTTGGGGTTTTCGGCACGAACGTAGGTCTCGCCCTTCGGCACCTTGAGGATGCGGGGAACCTTCGCCTGGAGCGGACCGCTCGGAATCTTGTCGATGGCCTGCTGAATAATGCGGCACGCCTGGCGGATCTCCTCGTTGCGAACGAAGTAGCGGTCGAAACAATCGCCGTTCTGACCGATTGGGATCTCGAAGTCGATCCCGTCGTACGGCAGGATGTTCTCGACCTTGCGCAAGTCGAATTTCACGCCACTGGCTCGCAGGTTGGGACCGGACAGTCCGTACTCGAGGGCCTTGGCAGTGGGGATCACGCCTACGCCGATGGTGCGGGCATGGAAGAGCTCGTTACCGGTGACGAGCCGGTCCAGGTCATCACAGATCGCAAGAACGCTGTCCATCGCATCGCGCGTCGCAGCCAGGAAGCCGGCAGGCAAATCCTGTGACTGTTTCTTCATGGTTGAACCGCCGCCGGCTGCCGGCTTCACTCCCCCAACCCGATTGAAGTTGGGATGGAAGCGGCCACCGGTGACACTCTCCAGCAGCTCGAGCACATGTTCTCGCTCCCGCAAAGCGTGCATCAGCGGCGTGGCCGCGCCGAGCTCGAGCGGATAACTGGACATGAAGACGAGGTGTGAGGAGATGCGAGCCATCTCGGTGAGGATCAAGCGGATGTACTGCGCCCGCTCCGGAACCTCGAGGTCCATCAAGCGCTCGATTGCAGCGATGAACGGAATCTCGTTGGCGAAGCCGGAGACCCAATCGATACGGTTGACCAGTGCAGTGATCTGGGCGTAAGTGCGGACCTCGGCAAGCTTCTCGTAGCCGCGGTGCATGTACCCGATCACGGGATCAACCGAGCTGATTCGCTCGCCGTCGACCTTGGCAACTAGCCGCAACACACCGTGTGTCGAAGGGTGCTGCGGGCCGATATTGAGCGTCATGTCGGGCGTTTCGATCTCAACCGAAACAGCGGCATCGGAGAGGTGCATGGCGGCGCGAGGATCGAGCTGGGTCATTCCTCACCCTCCTGGGAAGCCTCTTGAGCGGCGGCCTCTGCGTTTTCGGTGGACGGCATATCCTCGACGTCGACGGTGCCCGGCCACGGCTTGACCTCACGGCTCAGCAGCGGGTAGGACTTGAGAAGAGGGTTGCCCTCGAAGGAATCCGGCAGATATAGGTGTTTTTTGGCGACGGGGTTACCAGGGAAGTCGATGCCGAACATCTCGGCGGCCTCGCGCTCATGCCACTCCGCTCCTCCGAATTCGCCAACGAGGCTCGGAACCTGGGCGTCGTCCTTCGGTAACTCAGTTACTAGATGTACCGCGTCTGCAGTCTTTACCGAAGACAGGCGGCAGATGACTTCGAACCGCTCGTCGAGATCATCGGGGGCCTCCACCTGCTCGCCCACTTCTACATCCCGTGACCAGTCGACAGCCGACAGCCACGAAAAGAAGGGCATACCCTCGTCACGAACCTTGGCGGCCGTGCTGACCCATTTGTCTCGTTCCACGACCAGGCGGGCGATGCCGTGATCGGCCGACCACGACGTGGCGCCTACGGTGGCGGCCAATGCCTCAGCGAACGCGGACAGGCCGGCTCCCGCGTCTTCGACGGTGCCTTCCTGCTCCTCGCCCTCGCCGGGCTCCATGACTTCTGCCTCAGACGGGCTGTCGGTCACGCTCGTTCCACTTCTCTTTCACGTCTTCGTTGGTGATCTGCTCTTGGAGCAGAACGATGCCCTCCATCAGCGCTTCAGGCCGCGGCGGGCACCCCGGCACGTAGACGTCGACCGGAATGATCTGGTCGACGCCCTTGGTAACGGAGTAGCTGTCCCAGTAGGGGCCGCCGCAGTTGGAGCAGGAGCCCATGGAAATCACGTATTTCGGTTCAGGCATCTGGTCGTAGAGGCGCTTGACCGCCGGTGCCATCTTGTCCGTGACTGTGCCGGCCACGACCATCAGATCGGCTTGGCGGGGCGATGCAGGCAACGGAATGATGCCAAATCGCATGAAGTCATAGCGCGGCGCAGATGCGGCCATCATCTCGATGGCACAACATGCCAGTCCGAATTGGAAGAACCACAACGAGTATTTGCGGGACCAGTTGAGCAGCCACGAAACGGGCTTGGGAGCGCCGAACTTCTCGATTATTCCCATCGCAGGACTCCCTTGCGTATGGCGTAAACAAGTCCCACAACGAGGATGGCGATGAAGATCACCATCTCAACGAGGATGAAGCCGCCCATGTCGGCAAGGGCGAAATCCTCGACTTTGATTGCCCACGGAAAGATGAAGATCGCCTCGACGTCGAAGATCAGAAAGAGAAGAGCGAAGATGTAATACCGGATGTGAGTCTGGCTCCACCCGCCGCCGACGGGGTCGATGCCGCACTCGTAGACCTCGGACTTCGTCTTGGAAGGCTTGTCGGGTCGGAGCAGCGAGGATGCAAAAAGCCCGCCTCCGACGAGGAGCGCCCCGACGGCCATAAACACGAAAACCGTGATGTAGTCGCCAAAGTACTGATCGAGCACTCGGTAAAACCCCTCGCAATATCGGCGCGCTTCGGCCTGTGTGGCCCGGTCGGAGGCGAGTATAGGAAGCCGTACCCGCGCTCCAAAGTCCACCCGGCGAAGCGCGAAATCGGCCGGTGGGACCGGGTAGTCGCCTGCTCCTAGTGTGATCCCATGAGCACCGCCTACCGCCACCTCGCTATTGCCGACGGAACGAGCCCGGACCTGGTTCAGGACCAGACCCTGATCGTCACCGACGACAGGATCGAATGGATGGGTCACGACGACGAAGCGCCCTCTCCCCCGGCAGGCGTACGAGTCATCGACGCCGGTGGAACCGCCCTGGTCCCGGGGCTGGTCGATGCTCACAGCCACACGACACTGCCGGGCGGGAGCCATTGGATCGCCCGCATCGACGACTCCACCGAAGAACTGCTTCGGGTAGCTGAGGAGAACGGGCAAATCGCGGTGCAGGCCGGAACCCGTTGGTTTCGCGACGTCGGCTCGCCACGCCGGGACGGGCGAGCTCTGGCGCTCACTGTCCGCGACTCGTGGCGTGGCCGCCGCGATGTGCCGTACCTTCGCGCCGCCGGCACCTGGATCGCGAAGGCCGGCGTGCTGCCGCCAACCATCCCCATCGAAGCCTCCGACGCCGACGAGTTGGTGGCAGCGGTCTTGCAGCAGATAGATGAAGGGGCAGACCTGGTGAAGCTCTACCTCGACGGTCCGGACCGCGACAGTTCACCATGGACCGCAGACGAGGTCGGACGAGCCACCGCGGCTGCAGCGAAACGCGCAGTGACCGTCACAGCGCACGCCACGACGCTGCCAGGAGCCGTTGCAGCAGTTCAGGGTGGAGTTGCCTGCGTCGAGCACGGCAGCGTACTTGACGCAGATGTCGCCGCAGAGATGGCAGAGCGAGGCACCTATCTGGTGCCGACGCTCGGAGTGATGGCTTCATGGGAGACGTTCCAAACGACCACCACCATCGATCGATTCGTTGGCGTCGAAGGCGTCGCCGAGCTCGCCAACCGCAAGGAGGTTGCCTTCGAAAGCGTGCGAATCGCCGAAAAAGCTGGTGTCAAGATCGCAGCGGGGACCGACTTCGGTGGTGGCTCATTGCGCGCCAATCAGATGGCGTGGGAGATCGAATGTCTGGTGGCGGCCGGGCTCACGCCGCCAGCTGCGCTTGCAAGCGCCACGTGGGTCGGCGGCGATCTTCTTGGGGAAGACCACGCCGGAAGAGTCGCTGAGGGCGGGCCGGCAGACTTCTTCCTGGTACACGGCAACCCGCTCGAGGATCCCTCAGCACTGTGGCGGGTCTGGCGAGTGGGCTGAGCGCACTGCAATTCTCTAATCTGGCCGCGCGATGAAACAGCTCCGCGACTGGGTCTTCACCGTTCCGTTCTTGCTCGCCTTCGGGCTCACGCTCGGCATTTTCGAGATCATTGCTCGCGTCGCTCGCCTCTTCGGCATGCGCCCAATGGAGGTCACGATGGGGGCGATGCAGCGAATGCTGTTGTGGGAGTTGAGGCTCACAGGCGCGAAACTGATCGTGGAGAAGTCCGAGAAGCTGCAGGGCAGCACCGGATACGTATTGATTTCCAACCATCAGAGCCTCATCGACGTGCCGATTTTCGGCGGGCTGCTCTTCAGCAACTATCCGAAGTACATCGCCAAGGCTGAGCTCGGGCGCTGGTTGCCAACAGTCTCGTTCAACCTCACGCACGGCGGCAACGCCATTATCGACCGGGACGATCCGCGCCAAGCACTGCGCATAATCAAGGCACTCGGAGAGGAGTGCCAGCGGCGCAACACTGCCGTTGTGATCTTTCCCGAGGGCACTCGTTCCCGAGACGGCGCTCTGAGCGACTTCAAGCCAAGCGGCACGGTCACGCTGATGAAGGCAGCGCCGGATCTAGCCGTCGTCCCAACGACGATCGATGGATCGTGGGAGCTGCTGGCCAACAAACTCTTCCCCATCCCGTTCGGGACGACCGTCAGAGTGCGCTTCGGCGATCCGGTCGCCCGAACCGAAGGAGACGATCCGAGAGCGCTATTGGAACAAGCGCGAGCTGAGATAGATGCCACGCTTGCTCGCTGGCGGGAGCTTCGTCGACACTGAGTTGGTCGATAAGCCAGCTCAGGCCTATTCCAATCGGGATCAGCACCCAAGGCAGCAACGCCAGGATGATCGCTATGAGCGCAAAGGTTCTGGCTTGATCCTGAGGCGGCGCACCGCACCGACCGATCGTCTGCCATAGCGCTCCGATGGGCCGTCGAGGGTGAGCTTGATCCGCCGACGGGCGACGGCGGCTCCGCGCAGAACGATCCAGGCGAGTCCGACGATCACAAGGCCGAGGATCACCGTGGCAACGATCTGGGTCCACAGACTCGTGAGTGCCGCTGTGATGGCTGCCTGTAGCCACCGCACAACCGTGGACAGGGCTGCTCCACCCAGCAGAAACGCCGAGACCCCCAAAGCATTCCGTTTGAAGCCGGGACGCAGCCGCTCCATCTCCATTCGCGCCCGCATCAGCATGCGGCGCGCCGGGTCGGCACGATCGGCGTTGGCCTCACGCCTCGAATAGAGGTTGTACATCATGTCGGCGACTCGGGCTTGGTGAGACCGCACAGTGAAATGGGCTACCTGCTGCACCAAGAAGGCAATGATCGGCGACAGCGGCCCAAACCCGCTTACCTTCACCGGCCGAGCACCATTGCGATCGAGTACCTCTAGCGCGCGGACGGCGAGCGAGTGCGCATGTTCGAATCTGTCGGGATGCCCCAGCGGCCGTGCTGCAGAGAGCTCGAGGACGATGTCCTTATCCACGTCGTCCTGGGCACCGAGGCTGTTGAGGATCGAGTCGGCAGCCACAGTGTCGCTTTTGCGAAAGGCCTGGAAGGCGGCGAACTTCTCATCGAGCTCGTCGAGCATGAGGCTCTTGTCCTGCAACGGGGCGTCTGTGCCACTCTCTTTCGCCATGGCGTCAAAGCGTAGTTCGCACCTAGCCGGAGCCGCCGGTCGACAGACTACGTTGGTGACGATGTTCCAACCGCCGGACTATTCAGGAGGCTCCCTACTCAACCTGGTCGCCGAGATCGAGCACCGTCTCACCGGCTCGTCTCGAGCGCCTCGCCTCCACGAGCCGCTCGGCAGGTCGATCGGTGATGCCGAGACGTACGTCCTGTTTCTCGCTGACGGCCTCGGCGCGGCACAACTGGAACACCCCGCCGCGGCTCCGCTGGCCGCGTCGTCCGTTGGCGAGATCGATGCACCTTTCCCGACAACAACCACGGTCAGTTGGGCAACCATCGCTACTGGACTGTCACCGCGCCAGCACGGGCTCATCGGCTATCAGCTTTACCTACCTGAGACGGATGGCGTCGTCTACACAATCAAGTGGACCAGGGCCTGGGGTGAAGGCGTTGCCGTCGACCATACGAACTTCCTGCCTTCCCCCAACCTGTGGGAGCGTCTAAGCGACGCGGGGGTCGAGCCCATCACAGTGCAACCCGGCAATTTCGGAGGCA
>JAHEJX010000080.1 GCA_024638645.1 Actinomycetes bacterium | reverse complement strand
GCAGCGGACTCAGACGTATTCGTCGGGCCCGAGGTCGACTTCGACGTGCTTGCCGCCGTTGATCGGTTGAGCGTTCAGCAGCGCGCCACAGTCGTGCTCACATACTGGGAAGACCTCACCCCTCAGGAGGTGGCGGCTCGCCTCGGCATCGCCGAGGGCTCCGTGAAGCGCCACCTCGCCCGAGCGCGTTCTCGACTGAAGGAGATCCTCCATGCGTGACCGGCTGGATGCGCAGATGCGCGAAATGACATACAAGCTCATGGCTATGGCGCCCGAGGCGCCACCGTATCCGGAGGTACCCGTGACCAAACTCATGCCTGAAAAGGCTCCGAAATTCCAGGAGCAAGCGCGTCGCTCGCGCCGCCCGGTGGCCGTGTGGGTCGCCGCGGCGGCTTTCGGCCTCGTGCTGTTGCTCGCTCTACCCGTCTTCCTTCTCAACCGAGGCGGCACCGGGCCAGTCGGACCGACCACATCGGCGCCACCGACGAGTGTGCCCGTGACGAGCGTCGACGTCGACATGACTCTCTATTTCCTGGCCGACTACGTGGAAGGCTCCAACGTGGCCGGACCGCACCTCGTGCCTGTCCGCCGCCGCGTGCCGGTCATCGGCACTGTCGATCGTGATCTGGGCGACGAAATACTGGCAGCCCTCGATGCGGTCATTTCCGGACCGTCAGCGCAGGACACGACACAGATCGCCGGCATTACGAGCGCGATCCCCGTCGAAACAGAGATCCTCTCACTCGAGGTCGACGCAGGTGGTCCGGTGCCGGTCGTGACTGTGGATTTCAGCAGGCAGTTTGACGACACGACGGACCAGGCCGACGCGCTACGCCGCATTGCCCAGGTTGTATACACCGCTACCCAGTTCGGCAACCCTGACATCGAAATTCTGGTTGACGGGGACGACCCGGACTTCACGGCGGCGGGGTTGCTCGTTGCCGGCCCGCAGGGACGCGACGCGCACCGCGACGTACTCCCGTTGATCTTTGCCGAACAGCCGCTCCCCGGAGACACAGTCACCTCACCCGTTGAGATCGTCGGTGTATCGAACACGTTCGAGGCGACCCTGCAGTGGCGAGTCGAGCTCGCCGACGGCACCCGCCTGGGCGAGGGATTCGCAACCGCCGACTGTGGCACCGGTTGCTGGGGCGCCTACTCCATCAACGCCTCATATACGTTGGCGGATCCGGCCGCCGGCTTTGTCGTTCTATTCGAGGCGTCCGCACAAGACGGATCCGAAGTCAACGTCGTACGCATTCCTGTGATGCTCGAGCCGGCCGCCAACCTCGGAGCCCTCGATGTCAGTGCACAGCTGCCCGGCGGGCAGGCCCTTGCGGACATGCCGATCGTGGTCGAGTCACCGTTGCGGGTGTTTGGAACGACAGACGCCACGTACCTGACTGTGAACGGCGCGGAGATCGAAGTAGTCGACGGCTCATTTACGACCGAGGTGCCCTTGCAACCTGGCGTGAACGAGCTGTTCGTGAGCGCAGGCAACTCGGAAGCCGCGTTCGCCATCGGCAACGCCTACGAGATCACCTACGTTCCGGACGGACAGTTGCAGCTGGCATTCATCAAGCGGGCCGCGTACAGCGACACCGGCGAGGTCACGGCCGGCAGCGGAGAGACGGTCCCGTGGCCGCTGCTGCTACAGGTCGACTATGCCGATTGGTTGACCGGAGACGCGGCCAACCAGGCAGCAATCGAAGACGGTGTGATCGCCGTCGGCGAAACCGTTCCCAACGACTACTACATCCGCAACCGCAACGACCTGCTGCGGGAGGTTCCCGGTTCAGAATCAACCCGGGCATTCGTGGTCGACACGAGCACGATTCAGCCGTTCCTAATCGGGCTGGCCGACTGGTCTGCGCTGTTCGATCAGCCGGAATCAGGGGCCTTCTTCGGTGCCGGCCTCGACACGACGCCGTACTGGCTGGTGATCGACGGCGAAGGCGAAGTGCTCCAAATCGTCCAGCAGTACGTTCCGTAGGTCAGTCCACGCTGTGCCGTCCCCGAACCCGGGGACGGCACATGCCGTTGTGCGCTGCATCTTCCAGAGCCCCTGATGAAGTTCCACGTTGTTTGCACATCGTTGGGGGATGCACTGAACGATGCACGGGAGACGATCAGGGCGATTCTGCTGACGACCACCGCAGTCGCCACCGTGTTGGTGGGCTGTAGCGGAGCGGTAACGGCCCCGCCATCGGCGGCCGCGGAGACGAGTACGACGGGCACGTCACCAAGACGACCTTCGGCCGATCTGACGGCTCAGGCGACGTCGTCGAGATACAGCGGAAGCATTTCGCGCCACGTGGGCCAATCGTGGTCGTGGCCCTCGGACCACAAGTCGACCCGGTTGGGTACGGAGCGGCCGCCGAGAGCGTGCGCCATCTTCCAGGTGTCGCCGGTGTCCTCCCACTGACCCTGACCAGTGGCGAGTACGACAAAACGGCTCCGCAGCTGCGCCATATGGTCGTCGTCCGGGTGATCGGGAAGCCAGTGAATGGGCGACGCGAAATAGAAGTCGTCACTCCAATGGCCGTGCAGCCACTTGGATAGGTCGTATGTGCCGCTCATGCCGATCGCCGCTCGGAACACGTCGGGATGGCGACACAGGGAAGCCACGGCGTTGAACGCGCCCACAGAGGCGCCGGCAGTAATGACTTCAATCGAATCGCTGGCGCAGTCGGCGCGGATGGCCGGCACCACCTCGGAAGCCACTACCCCGTCGAACTGGCCCTGCAGCCACATCGAATGACGGGGATCGTCCTTGTTCACCCAGGAGCGGCCGGCAACGGAGTCGAGTGAATACACCTTGATGCGTCCCGCGGCGAGCAGCCCGCCAAGCGCATCGATCAGGCCAAAACGCTCGACTTCCTCGGCGTCGCCGCCGGCAGTCGGAAAGAGCAATACGGGTGCGCCATAATTGCCCCACCGCACCATACGCACCGGGCCGTCGGTCCTCCCTGAGAACCACTGTTCGACAGCTTTCACGTCGCAAGTCCGAGCCGGTCGGCCTCCGTCTTGCGCCAGAATTGAATGAGACCCCAGAAGTGATCTGTGAACTGGTCGACTTCCGCTGCGGGGAACAACACAGCAACCTTGCGGCGCACGATGTCCCGAGCCCGATCAGTTGCGAAGTACTCGTAAGCCACCTGATCGAGATCGGCCAGGTATTCGTCGCAGAACTCGGCAAATGCCACTGCGTCGAGCCGGCCACGGGCGATCTGCCCGTAAGCGGCCATCTTGTCGCTATACCCCATATCCTGGTCATCTGCGATGGCAAAGAATTCATCCCAGCTCGGGTTGAGTTGCATCGGGCGTTTGGTAACGGCGCAAAACATCGACCATCGGATCTTGGCCTTGACCAGCCACGGGATGTGGAAATGCAGCGAAGTCACCTGCGAATCCGGACAGGGGTTGGCAAAGTCGATGGGATGGAACACACCGTCACGGCGGAGCGACTCGCACGAGTTGAAGTCCCACCCGAAGAATGTGTTGATCGTCAGCACCATGTCCTCGAGCAGGCGATGTTCCTCTGCATCCACGAAGTTGAAGTCGACCTTGTAGCGATCGTGCAGCGCGGCTCCGGGGTCGTATCGAATGACGTTCACTTGCGGGCCGACCGCCAGCGCCCGCACAAATAGATCGAACGGGTCAACAGCCTTTTGCAGATGCATGAGACGGGTGCCCGAACCTTCGTACGCTTCGTGCAGCTCCTCTGGCCCGTCAACTCGCGATACGCCTACCCAGGCTCCGCCGTCGTATGGCTTCATGAAGGCGGGATACCCGACACGCTCTCCAACGGCATCGAGATCGAACATCTGGGCATACGTCGCCAGGGTTACCTCGAGATCGGCCGCCTCGGCATAGCTCTTCGGGGGCAGCATCCAAGTTTCCGGCACCGGCATCCCCAGGCGCATCATTGCTACGTAAGACGTGTGCTTTTCCATGGACTGCAGGGTGAACGGGTTGTTGAGCACATAAGTCCCGTTCATGATGATGGCCTTCTTTATCCACTCGCGGCTCGTGTGATACCAGTGGGTGAGCCGGTCGAGCAGCACGTCATATTTGACGGGAGCGCGCAAAGCGAATGGCTCGATGCTGACCCGCTCCACACGGACGCCGACCTCCTCGTCGCCGTGGCGGAAGGTTGGGCCCAGCTCTTTGACGATATCTTCGTAGAAGGCCGGCCAGCACAGGTCGGCTCCGAGCGAGAGTCCGATGTGTCGCATCTGAGTCATGGCCGCGCCTCCGTGTCTCCAAGGGTGTGTATCAGAGCAGGTCGCAGCATGTCTCGCCAGGCGTGCCAGTCATGGCCGGCAGGTACGTCGCAGTAGCCAACCGCGGCGCCGCGTTCGGCGAGGACCTCGCTCATCATGGCGGCCTCGTTCACCAACCCGTCGAAACTTCCGCACGACACATGAACACGCCGCGGAATCGGTGCGTTGTTGGTGAGAAACGACTTCATGAATCGAATGACCGGAGCGAAGACCGGACCGCGCTTGAACGGACCTTGGGCCGTCACAAATGAGCCCGCTTGCAGGATCAAGCCGGCGAACACCCCGGGGTGGGTGACAGCAACGTGCAGTGACGCAACACCACCGAGACTTGCGCCCATTGCAACGACATCAGCCGCGCCGGTGTCGCCGCGGGCCAGGGGGATGACTTCGCGCACCACGAACTCGGCATGGGTCGGATCGGCCCGATACTCAGCCATCCTGTCGCCCGGATCGACCATGACTGCGGCGACCGGAGGCAGGTCACCGGCGGCGATCAGGTTGTCCAACACCCTGCCCAGAGCAGCGAATTGGAGGTAGTCGTCGCCGTCGTGAACCAGCAGCAGTGCCCGCGGTGTGCCGGCTGCCGGGTGGTAGAGGTGGAGAGCGCGCTCGTCACCGAAGGTCTTGGACATCGTCTCGACCCGCGTAATCACCCCGCGAGCCACCGTCGGGTCGAGGGCCGTCCACTTGGGGGGTTGATACCGGGACCCGCGCAACACCGAATTGCCACCCCAGGGGTTCGCAACCCGGGTCGGATTGAGTGGATCTACCCGAAGACGGTGCCGCCCGTGACGCATAACGTCGATCTTGTACTCGATGCGGCCGTCTTGCGGGAAGGCAAAACTGGTTACCCAGACGTCCTCGGCAATCTCGACGAACTGAGGAATGGGTTCGAAGATATCCAGCCAATGGCGTAGCGCGACAGCGTCGGCCACGCCAACGTGAACCAGAGTGACCCTGCCGTCTGTGTGAAATGGTGTGCCGCCGGCATCGCCGACAGCGCGCAACACAGCTTGAGCGCCTTGCGTCAGGGCCGCCTCAACGGCGACCGGGAGGGCTGGTTCAGTCACGGCGTGACGTTACAGCTCGCGCCGAGTTCGCAAGGAACTGCCCGCTGCGCTCGACCTGGCCGGCCCCCGGACGCCGCGTCGAGTCATCGATTTGACGCGGCGCCACGATCGGGCGTTACGCTCGCCGGATGGCATTCACCACTCACCTCGAAGCAGCAATCGACGGGACCAAGCTTGCTCACGACCGGTTACAGACGACTCATGAGGGCAGGCCGCTCTGGGTCCGCTACGACCTAGAGGCAATCGGCCGAGAGGTCAGTCGAAGCGACCTAATCCACCGCCCGTCCACGATGTGGCGGTATCGCGAGTTGTTACCCGTCGAAGACGACGCCAACGTGGTGTCGCTTGGCGAAGGGATGACGCCGCTGCTGCGCGCCGACCGGCTTGGCGCAGAGCTTGGGCTCCGCAACCTCTTCATCAAGGACGAGTCGCAACTCCCGACCGGGTCATTCAAGAGCCGGGGGCTTGCAATGGCGGTGAGCCGAGCCAAGGAGCTCGGCGCGACCCGACTTGCGATTCCAACCGCAGGCAACGCAGGCGGGGCGCTCGCCGCCTATGCCGCGCGGGCCGGGATGGAGGCATGGATCTTCATGCCCGCAGACACTCCGGAGGTGAACCAAGCCGAAGCCGCCTACTACGGGGCGCGAGCCTTCCTGGTAGACGGCTTGATCACAGATTGCGGCGCCATCGTCCGGGAGGGAACGCCGCACATGGGCTGGTGGGACGTTTCCACGCTCAAGGAGCCATATCGGATCGAGGGCAAGAAGACGATGGGCCTCGAGCTCGCCGAGCAGTTCGCATGGGATCTTCCCGACGTGATCCTCTACCCGACGGGTGGCGGAACCGGCCTGATCGGGATGTGGAAAGCCTTCGCCGAGTTGGCTGCGCTGGGCTGGCTCGACTCGGACAATCGACCTCGCATGGTCTCCTGCCAGGCCGCCGGCTGTGCTCCGATCGCAACAGCGTTCGAGGCGGGGGACCGATTTGCCGAACCCTTTCCCAATGCCCACACCGCTGCCAGCGGGCTACGTGTGCCGGCGGCCGTTGGCGACTTCATGATCCTCGACGCAGTCCGGGAATCCGGCGGAGTCGCCATGGCAGCAGACGAGCATCGACTGCTGTGGTGGGCTCAGCGAGCAAGCGCCCTTGAAGGCATCTCCATATGTCCGGAGGCGGGCGCCTGTCTCGGAGTCTTGGAGGAGATGGTGGCGCAGGGTGCAGTGGACCCTGAGGAGCGGGTGGTGATATTCAATACAGGCGCCGCCCAGAAGTACCTCGAAGTGATTCGCAGCCAGCTGCCACAGCTGACCACACCAGTTGATTGGCAAGCCCTCGCCGCCGAGTAGCGCCCCACAACGGCTCGGTAAGGTGAGTTCATGGAGCACAAACAAACTGCCGAGGCAGCCTTCAACGAAGCCGAGCCCGAGCTGCGGGACACGTCTGAGTGGATGTATCACAACCCCGAGCTCGCATACCAAGAGTTCGAGGCATCGCAGCGCCTCAGCAGACTGCTCGCAGAGAAGGGCTTTGCCACGACGTATCCCGCTCACGGGCTCGAGACCGCGTTTGAAGCAACCATCGGAACCGAAGGCCCCCGCGTCGTGATCTGCTGTGAGTACGACGCGCTCCCCAAGGTTGGCCACGCATGTGGTCACAACATCATCGCCACCTCGGCCTTGGGCGCAGGCATGGCTCTAGTGCCGGTTGTCGAAGAGCTCGGTATTCGAGTGACCGTCCTCGGCACCCCCGCGGAAGAAGGCGGAGGGGGCAAGGTCGATCTGATCAACGCCGGGGCCTTCGAGGATGCGGCTGCGTCCATGATGGTTCACCCCGGTCCGGACAACATGCTCGATCCGTCCTTCCAAGCCAACTTCAGCGTGACGGTCGAGTATTTCGGCAAGGACTCCCACGCCGCCTTCGCCCCATGGAAGGGCGTCAATGCCCTCGACGCATTCGTCAACGCCTACGTGAATGTCTCGACCCTGCGCCAGTCGTTGCTCGCCGGTGACAGAGTGCACTGCATGATCAACCATGGAGGCGACGCCTCGAACATCATCGCCTCCTACACCAAATCGACATGGGGAATCCGAGCCGCTACCAAAGAGCGCTTGGAAGAGCTGGTGCCGAAGGTAAAGGCATGTTTCGAGGCCGCGGCACTGGCAACAGGCTGCCGAATGGAGATCTCATCGATTGCCCATCCATACCTGAACATGCGCAACAACCGAGTCATGGTTGACCTGTTTGCCGCCAACGCCCGTTCGTTGGGACGCGACATGCGGACCGAGCAGGAGATCGGGTTTGGTGGTGGCTCGTCTGACATGGGCAACGTGAGCCAGATAGTGCCGGCCATCCATCCGGAGCTCGCGGTTGAAGCCAAGGGGGCGGTGAATCACCAGCCCGAGTTTGCGGCGGCGACCATCACCGAATCAGGCGAACTGGCGATTCGCGATGCAGCACTGGCGATGGCCTACACGATCATCGACATGGCTGAGGGAGATGTCTGGGACCAACTCTGAAGAACCTGGTGCCGCAGCAGCGATTGGTTCCTCCACCTTTTTCAGGCATTTGTTGCATTAGAAACTACCGAGTGTGGCCGGCACCACGGTGCGCCAGAGCCCACATTGTGTAAGTTACGAAGCGGCAGGCAGGTGAGCGCAAAGTGACACAGAGCCAACCGGTTCTGGAGGTCAAGGACCTCACGACCCGATTTGATACCCAAGATGGCGTCGTTCACGCGGTGAACGGGGTCAGCTTTGATGTGAATCCGGGCGAGTTTCTCGGTGTCGTGGGTGAGAGCGGGTCGGGCAAGAGCGTGACGATGATGTCGCTGCTCCGTCTCATTCCGATGCCGCCCGGCGAGATCATCTCTGGAGAGGCGCGCTACGACGACCAGGATCTGCTGCAGATCGATATCGAGGAGCTGCGGGATATCCGCGGGGGCAAGATCGGCTTCATCTTCCAAGATCCGATGACCTCGCTCAATCCTGTTCTGACCGTCGGTTATCAAATCCAGGAGTCGCTGCGCATTCATCAGGAGCTGCCAACCGACTTGCGCCAGGATCGTGCCGTCGAACTTCTGGAGCTCGTGGGCATCCCTTCGGCCAAACAGCGGCTCAAGTCGTTCCCCCACGAGCTGTCAGGAGGCATGCGACAGCGGGTGATGATCGCCGTCGCCCTCGCTTGCTCGCCAAAGATACTCATAGCCGACGAGCCCACGACCGCTCTCGACGTGACCATCCAGGCGCAGATCATCGAGCTGGTAAAGGATCTGAGGGAGCGCCTCGGCACCGCAGTCATCTGGATTACGCACGACCTGGGTGTTGTTGCTGGAATCGCAGATCGAGTCATCGTCATGTACGGCGGGCAGATCGTTGAAGAGGCAAAAGTGGAGGATCTCTACGAGTCGCCCCATCACCCGTACACAATCGGACTGCTCGGCTCTATCCCGCGCCTCGACCAGAAGGGCTCGGAGCTGATAAGCATTGCCGGCGCGCCGCCCAGCCTCTACTCGGCTCCTGAAGCGTGTACTTTCGCGCCGCGCTGCCCCTGGGCGTTTGAGCGCTGTCACCAAGAGAATCCACCACTGCTCCAGATCGGCGAGGGCCGCCGCGCCGCCTGCTGGTGGGACATCGAGAACGAGAGGCCCAGAGATGTTGACTGACTCGACCAAATCTGGTGCCAACTCGACTCCGGCGGCGGCGGATCCGCTCGTCCAGGTCACCGGCTTGAAGAAGCACTTCCCCATTCTCGGCGGCCTGTTCCGCCGCCAAGTCGGGGCTGTCAAGGCTGTGGACGGAGTCAGCTTCCACATCGAGCGCGGAGAGACGCTTGGTTTGGTCGGCGAAAGCGGGTCGGGAAAGTCGACCATTGGGAGGGTGATGCTGCAGCTCGATCATGCGACGGAGGGAAGCGTTCTCTTCGAGGGCACCGAGCTAACCGACACAAGGGGCGAAGCACTGCGTCAAATACGACCGAAGATGCAGATGGTCTTCCAGGATCCCCACGCCTCGCTCAACCCCCGTATGACGGTCGCCTCCATCGTCGGCGAGCCGCTTCGCGAACACCGTGCCGGGTCCCGGGAAGAGCGTAAGACACGCATCGACGAGCTCCTCGACCTGGTTGGCCTCGAGCCAGGCCACGCCAACCGCTACCCGCACGAATTCTCCGGCGGTCAGCGACAGCGGATCGGCATCGCCCGCGCCATCGCCCTCAGCCCCGACTTCATCGTGTGCGACGAGCCGATCGCCGCACTCGACGTCTCCATCCAATCGCAGATCGTCAACCTGCTGGAGAAACTGCAGGACACACTCGGCCTCACCTATCTGTTCATCTCTCACGACCTATCGATGGTCCGCCACATCGCCGACCGTGTGGCCGTGATGTATCTGGGTCGCATCATGGAGCTCTCCGATGTCGACGAGCTCTACACCGACCCCAAACATCCATACACCAAGGCACTCCTGTCGGCCGTCCCGGTACCTGACCCGAAAATCGAGGCGGTCCGGCAAAGGGTCATCCTCGAAGGAGACATCCCGAGCCCGGCCAATCCGCCACCAGGCTGCCCCTTCAACACCCGGTGCCCCGTCGCCCAGGAACGATGCGAGCTCGAGGTCCCTGCTTGGCGAGAGCTGAGCCACGGACATTGGGTGGCGTGCCACTTCGCTGAATAGCTCACACTGCGAGGGAGATGATCCCCATCCACAATTTGGAAGGAGTAACCCGCCCCCTAATAGCCCTGATTGGTAACGTTGCTTGAGGCCGTGGCTCTTTCCACGGTCCTAGGAGGTAGCAATGCGATTGAAACTGTTGACGCTGTTTGCCGTTTTCGCCCTAATTGTGGCGGCCTGCGGCGACTCGTCAGACGATACGACTACAACCGCCGATCCCGGCGGTGGTGACACGACAACGACTGCTGAACCGGGCGTAGAAACCACAACTACGACTGCGGCACCGCCCGGCGCAGTTGCTGGTGAGGGCGGCGAGCTGCTGCTCCTGCAGTGGCAGGCTGTGACCCACCTCAACCCGTACACCGGGACGGGTACCAAGGACATTCAGGCTGCTTCGCTCGTGATCGAGCCGCTGCTCGAGTACGACAGCGACGGCAACCTGTCGCCGGCCTTGGCGACCGAGGTGCCCACGGTGGCCAACGGCGGGCAGTCAGAGGATCTGACTCAGCTCACCTACACGCTGAGGCCGGGTGTCACCTGGTCCGACGGCAGCGCGTTCGATTCTGACGACGTTGTATTCACGTACGAGTACTGCACTCAGAGCGAGGGCTGTGGCTCCTCGGCGTTCGGTAACGTTCTCAACGTCGAAGCTGTGGACGACCTGACCGTCACGATCACGTTCGATGGCGCGACACCGTGGCCGTATGTACCGTTCGTGGGCGGCACCGAGCCCGTGGTGCAGCGCGAGCAGTTCACGCCATGCGTTGGTGAGGGCTTCGTTGCCTGCGGGGCGAACACAGTACCCATCGGAACCGGTCCTTTCGTGGTGAATGAGATGCGGGTGGACGACACGGTTACGTACGTCTACAACCAGAACTATCGCGGCAATGCCGACGGCAAGCCGTTCTTCGGCAGTGTCACTATCAAGGGTGGCGGCACTGCGGAGGATTCGGCCCGATCGGTGTTGCAGACCGGTGAGGCTGACTACGGATGGAACTTGCAGGTTGCGCCGGCAATCCTCAACCAGATGGAGGCCGAGGGGAACGGTGTAATCGAGGTCGGGTTCAACACCTCAGTCGAGGGACTCCGTCTCAACCAGACCGACCCACGTGGCAACCCGCCGTCCGACTACGCCAACGGCACCAACCCGAACCCGTTCTTCTATCAGAACGCAGAGCTGGCTCGAGCGATGTCATTGGCGATCAATCGCCAAGAGATCGCGGATGTTGCCTACGGCGCCGGTGGCGCTCCGACCTGCAACGTTTGGCCTGTGCCAGGACCGGCGCTGTCATCAACCAACGACTGGTGCCTGACTCCGGACGCTGCAGAGGCGAATTCAATCCTCGACGGCCTCGGATACGTCGACACCGACGGTGACGGCTTCCGCGAGTTGCCAGACGGCACGCCCATGGCATGGGACTACGTGACGTCGACCAACCAGGTTCGCCAGGACACGCAGGCGCTGGTCAAGAGGGACCTCGCAACAATCGGAATCGACGTCAACCTGCGCAATGAAGAAGCGAGTGTGTTCTTCACGCGTAACTCCGACCTCGGGATCTGGAAGTTCTTCTGGGACATGCAGATGTACACGAACTCTGCTGTGGGCTCAGACGCTCAGGGTTACTTCCAGGGTCGGTTGACTTCGGAGATTCCGGAATCGACCAATGACTGGGGTGGCAACAACATCACCCGGTGTGCCCGAGAGGACTTCGATGCGACATGGACAGAGTTGTCGCAGACAGGCCTCGAGGACCCGAACCGGAACGAGTTGATCAAGCAGCTCAACGACATGTTCGTCGAGTACTGCATGATCCCGCTCATCAACCGCGGTTCCGTTTCCGCGTTCAGCAACTCGCTGACGGGCTACGGCGTTATCAACGGTTGGGACAGCGAGTTCTGGAACATCGAGGACTGGCGTCGCGCCTAGTTCTCAACGGTTCCAACCAGTGACAGAGGGAGCCTCTTGGAAGGTCCGAGAGGCTCCCTCGCCACACCATGTTGAAGCAGGTGGCAGTTGGGTAGATATGTAATCAGACGGATCCTCTTTGCGATCCCGACCCTCTTCGCCATCAGCCTCATAATCTTTGCCATTCTCGACCTGGCGCCGGGAGACCCGACGTCACAGCTCCCCTTGAACGTCCCCGTTGAGGTCAGAGACAGGATCCGAGCAGCTCTTGGATTCGATGATCCCTTCCTCGTGAAGTGGTGGAAGTGGCTCAAGGTGATGGCCGTCAACGAGCCGATCAACGCCTTCAACGCCGTCTTCGACACCTGTATCGGCAACTGCGAAGACCCGGATCGCATCATCTCGTGGTCGTCGCGCACTCCGGCCTTCAACATCATCATCGAGCGCATTCCTCAGACTGTATGGGTGCTGGGACTCGCCACCGTGTTTGGCATCCTCATCGCCATCCCCGTCGGCGTGATCTCCGCCTACAAGCAGTACTCGCTCTTTGACAACGTCGGCACCTTCGTCACCATGGTCGGCTACTCGCTGCCGGTGTTCTTCACCGGCCTCCTGTCAATCGTCATCTTCAGCGTCTGGCTGCGCTGGCTCCCATCGTTCTATACGACCACTCACGTCGTCGACTGGACGAGTTGGGACAGCATCTGGTTCCAGATCAGACAGATGATCATGCCGGTGGCGGTGTTGTCGCTTTTCAACGCGGCTGCGCTGAGCCGCTTCACGCGAGCTTCGATGCTCGACAACCTCAACGAGGACTACGTCCGCACCGCCCGCTCCAAGGGCCTAGCCGAAGGCCGCGTCGTCACCATCCACGTCATGCGCAACAGCATGATCCCGGTGGTCACTTTGATCGCCCTGCAGATACCGGGGATCTTCGCCGGCGCCATCATCACCGAGCAGATCTTCCGCATCAACGGTCTCGGCCAGCTCCTGATCACATCGATCTACTCCGCCGACATTCCAATGGTGCAGACGCTTACATTCATCTTTGCCTTCCTGATCGTCGTGTTCAATCTGGTGGCAGACGTCACGTACGGACTGCTCGACCCGAGGATTCGCTATGACTGAGCGAAACGAGAAACGCTGATGGCGACTGCCCAATTCGAAGCACCGGACAACGTCCCGATCGAACTGCCCTTGCGGCAGCACCGCTCGCTGCGCGAAGACGTGTGGCGCCAGTTCAAGCGCCACAAGGGCGGCGTCGTCGGGCTAGTTCTGCTGATCATCATCGTCCTCGCAACACTGTTCGGAACGTTTTTCTGGACGATCGATCCGGCGCTGATCGAAACTGCAAATGGCAGTGCCGGACCATCGTTCGATCATCCGCTCGGGACGGACAACCTGGGCCGCGACGTCCTGGCTCGCCTCCTCGTTGGTGGACGAATATCACTCGCCGTTGGCTTCGCGGCAATGGTCTTCGGGCTCATCCTCGGTACGGGCATCGGCGTGCTCGCCGGCTTCTTCCGGTGGATGGACGGCCCGCTCATGCGCCTCACCGACCTCTTCCTGGCGCTACCGATTCTTCCTCTGCTGCTGGTAGTGATCCTGTTGTTCCGGGACCCGCTCAAGGAGAGGTTCGGGCCGGAGCTGGGCATTTTCCTGCTGGTGGTGTTCATCATCGGAGCGACCAGCTGGATGCAAACGGCGCGTGTTGTACGCGGCGAAGTGTTGGCGATCAAGCAGCAAGAGTTCGTGCTGGCGGCGCGCAGCATCGGATCGCGCAAGCGCAACATCATGGCTCGCCACATCCTCCCCAACGTCTTGAGCCCTGTGATGGTGTCTGCCTCGCTCGGCGTGGCCACCGCCATCATCACCGAGTCTGCGCTTTCGTTCCTCGGCCTCGGCTTTCCTGCGGACTTCCCGACGTGGGGACGGCTGCTCTTCGACGCCAACAACTACATCCAGATATCGCCGATCAGGGTCATCGCTCCGGGTGTCATGATTTCCGTCACCGTCATGGCTGTGAACTTCATCGGAGATGGCGTACGCGACGCGCTCGACCCCAAGCTGCGTAGCAAGGGATAGAGGCCGGGGCCAAGCCGAACTCGGCGTCAAGCCCCCGACACGGCGGCCGGACGCCTCAGCACGTGCCGCCTCCTGCGCCGCCGCGGCACCGACTCCGCGGACGGCCGCTCGACAAAGGGCGAGACGCTTTGTTTTGTTGCCGTCGTTGGTGCATCCAACGCAGAACCCTCGGCACACTCGAGGACGGCCTTGCCGGGGCCTCCCGAAGTCAGCCATTGGAGCGGCGTTGCCAGCCCGAGTCTTCTCTGAGGCAATACCAGCCAGTGGCAAATGTCGATATCGTCGTAGTCGGCCTTGAGCGACTGCACCACACGCCCCAGCTCGGGCCGCACTCCGGCCTGATCGAACTGGAAGGCGAAGTACACCTCTTGGAGCCGGCCGCCGCCAAGGCGGAGCAGGTCGGGACGGCGTTTGATCAAACTCGCGGCGACACCGGCGCGCCGGGCAGCTTCCTTCCTCGTGAGGAAGGGTCCTTGGAGGATCGAAGGCGTCATCTCGCCAGCGCTGGCCCTGCCGCCGCGATCATTCGCCTCACGGCAACGACAACGGACTCAGCGATGAGGCTCAGCGGAGCCTGCCCGCTGTTCCATGTCACGTCATACCGAGTCGGATCGTCGATGTCGACACCGAAGTGACTCTTGAGCAGGCGGGCGCGGGACTCGTCTAAGCGCTGTGCCTCGTGACGAGCCGCAGCCTCGTCGAGACCGTAGTGATCCATCATGCCGCGAATTCGGACCGGTTCATCGGCCACGAGACGCACTGCGAATCCGTGTTCTAGGCCCCGGGTAGCCTCGTTGCCTCCCCGCCCGAGGATGATGCTCTTCCCCATCGAAGCTACGGCCCCGACCACTCGAAAAACCTCGTGGGCCAGGACATCCTGATCAATCGTGGCGTCCAGGATCTGCCGGATGAAGTCACCCGTTCTTGTGTCATATTGCTCGGCCAACAGCGCGGAGAATGCGCTCGAGTACTTCGGATTCTCCGCCACGATCTCACACAGTTCACGATCGAACGTTTGCCAGCCGCCGAAGAGGGTCTGGTCCTCCTCCTCCCCGAACGCCACCATGATCGCGTCTGCCAGCGCATGGCCTCCTGCGCCGGCTTGTCGGGAGATCGTCACAAACGGCCTGGCCCGCAGTGTCACCTCGGGCGACCGTTCCTTCATGGTCCGGATCTGGGCGCCGAGATACCGCTCGATGGCATCGGTTCGATTCTTCATCTGCCTCTCCTCGGCTTCTTCGTAAGGATCGCGCCTGGGCCGGCTCCGTCTAGAGGCATCCGGCAAGCAGCTCTTGGCCAAACGGAATCATCAGAACTGGACCATCGGCCGCTGGACGAACCCGTCGCAATGCAGGCAGAATTGGGAGGTGCCGACAAACGTCACCCCAGAGTTCAAGAAAGCTCAGAACGCATACCGAAGGGCGCGCGATCCTGAGGAAAAGCTGTCGTTGTTGCGCCAGATGCTGCGACTCATCCCGAAGCACAAGGGCACCGAGCATCTGCAGAGCGATATCAAGTCGAAGATCAAGGACCTCACCGACGAGGTGCGGGGCCCCAGAAAGGGCGGTGCCCGCGGTGGCCCGCCGACCACCTTCCGGCCGGAAGGTGCTGCGCAGGTCGCGCTCGTCGGGCCGCCCAACTCAGGCAAGTCGGCGATTCATGCCCGCCTGACGGGCTCCCACACGGCATCCGAGTCGTATCCATTTGCGACCCAATTTCCGCAGCCGGGGATGTTCGCCCACGAGGATGCGGCGTTCCAGTTGATCGATCTCCCCTCGATCTCGCACGAACATCCCATTGCGTGGATAGGCAACGCCTTGCAGCCCGCAGAAGCGGCGCTGCTGGTGGTCGACCTCAGCCAGGCAGGGTGCGTCGAGAGAACCATTGAGGTGGTGGACCTCCTGCGGACCAAGCGCATCCACCTCATCACCGCTTGGCCAAGTGAGGCATCGCAACCGGAGCCAGATGACGACGATATGTTTGCAACGCTGCTGCCCACGCTGCTTGTGGCCAACAAGAGCGACCTGATTGAAGACCCGATGGGCGAACTCGATGTGCTCGAGGAGTTGGGTGGGTTCGACTTCCCAACGATGGCCGTGTCGGCAAAGACAGGGGCTGGCTTCGCCGATCTCGGCCAGTGGCTCTTCGACCATCTCGGCGTCGTCCGCGTTTACACCAAGCTGCCGGGCGAGGAGCCGGATATGGGGACGCCGTTCACCATTCGAACAGGCGAGACGGTGCTGGACGTGGCGTTTCAAGTCCACAAAGACGTGGCCCATTCGCTGAAGTACGCCAGGCTGTGGGGTAGGGGCAGCTTCGACGGTCAGCAGGTAGGCAAGGATCACGTCCTCGTCGACGGCGATGTGGTTGAACTCCATTTAGGCTTCACCTCAATGGAGTCAGTACGAAGTATTGAGTACGAGATACGTACGGATTGCGAAGCACTACTTCTTCTTCTGTTTTGGCGGCATCGCTGCAGTGTGGTCGAAGGCGCGGGCGACCCAGTCGGCTGTCGAGTCCGGGTCGTTGCGCCAGGCAATGGGCATGGCAACGTATTGCTTCATCGGACGGTCCTCGGGGCCAAAAGGGGCTGCACCTTCGATAGCGCCCAGCTCGGCGCGGTCCGCTTCGGCCAGCCGCAACCCCACCGTCGGGCCGAACAACCCCATGAACATGTTTCCGTTCACGAACGCGGCAAAGTTGCCGAACATCGGCTTCACCTCGACCCTTGGATCGTCGGGCACGATTGCGCGGAAATAATCCTTGTCCGCGGCGGACGGTTTGGGAATCTCCATACGACCTCCAGTCTTCGACTCTACGACGCAC
>JAHEJX010000079.1 GCA_024638645.1 Actinomycetes bacterium | reverse complement strand
GCCAGCGCGTCGTAGAGCGCATAGCTGTAGTGGGTGAGGGCTCCTGCGTTTACCAGAACCGCGTCCGCGCGTTCTCTGGCTTCGTGGAGGGCGTCGATGAGGGCACCCTCGTGGTTGCTCTGCACGAAGCTGCACTCGAGTCCAAGCTCTTCACCCCATAGCGCGATCTGGCCTTCTAGCTCGGCCAGTGTCGTTGACCCGTACACCTCGGGCTCACGGGTGCCGAGCAGGTTGAGGTTCGGTCCGTGCAGGACCAGGACGTGTGCCATGGTGGGGGGAGAGTACTAAGTATCGAACACCAAGTGGTCGGGCACCATTGCCCGCCCGGCGGCGACCGTTGCCACTGAGAGAGTGTCTTCAACCACGGCCGCTAGCTGGGCGAGCTCCACAACGATGGCGTCCGAGACCGCGCTTAGGGTCAGGCCGGGCGCCATCTCGTCCAGGGAGCCAGTCGCACTCGGATCGAAGTCGACACCCAACGCTCCGTAAACGGGTCCGATAACGTCATTGATTGCGGCGGCGCCCCCGACAACGATGACACCTCCGACGTGGGCCGCGTTGTGGGCCAAGCGTTGTCCAACACCCATGACCTTGCGCCCGGCGCCATGGTGGACGCTGAACCTCCCCGGGCAGTACTCGCCTGGGATCTCGCCGATCTTGGTCTCGACCCCGACTCGCGCAAAGGCGCGGACCAGCAGCTTCGCCAAGGCCTCGAACCGGTCTTGGATGCCCTCGCGCGGGGCGGCGATAGGCAAAGTCCAGCCGAATGCCAGGGTGTTCTCGTGAAAAACTGCGGCCCGCCCGCCTGCAAGCCGCACGATCGGCACATACCCGTGGCGACGCGACGCTTCTGCCGCCCGTTGGAAGCCAACCTCTGTGGAGTCTCTCTTGCCGAAGGCAAGGACTCTTCCCGGCGAATAGATCCGGAACGTCTCGCCGATCACCCCAGCCGAGACCGAACGCAGCAGCGCCCTGGCCAACGTCGTGTCGAGGCCGCCGAGAGCCGGGTACGAATCGCGGATGAGGTGAACGGTGCGAGTCACGGTGTGCGACCATAGTGGCGGTGAAGACGCTCGATTATCCCCGGCCCCCGGTATCCTTCCGCCGTGACCACCATCCGTTCTCTGCAGTCAATACGGCGCGCCGTCGTCCTCATCTCAATCTTCGCAGTGCTGGCCACCGCATGCGGCGATGCTGGCCTGCTCGATGGTGTCGGTAAGCGGTCGCAAGAAGCGGTGCTCGGCGACGTCTCGACCAGCTCGACTATTCCCTCCATCAGCACGCCGGAAGAGACGCTTGGTGTGGTGCTGTCGCGCGACTTGATCTGGTACAACGATGGCATCGAGGGTGAAGCATCCGGCGAGAAGAACTACATCGTCGCCAAGGTATGGGAACGTGCCTCCCAGCAGCGCTTCCACCAAGCGAGCCGGCGCGAAATCGTCCAGGCACTGCCCAACCTCTCGTTCCCCGGTCTCGTGCCGGAGGAAGTCCGCTTTGTGACGAGCCAGCTCGTCTACGACACGGCTTCTGCACTCCTCGACGCCGAGTTCTCTGCTGCATTCGGATTGTGGCCAGTAGAGCCGTATACCGTGCAGGACGCCAATGTGGCGGTTTTGCGCGTCGGCGAGGCGGGTGAGTTTCGGATTGACGGCATTGTCAGCGACGTCGTCAACGACGGTCTGTCGCTGAGTTGGACGGCCGGCGATTATCGCTACGAGCTCTTCTGCCGAACCGGGCTCGTTGACGAGCTGTGTTGGCAGATGGCAGAGTCGTCCACCAGCCTCACCGCGATGCTCCCCACCTCCACCTGAGGCGTCGGTGGTCGCTCTGAGCCGACCTAAGCTCGTCGTTCGGGACCAAACCGGTCGCGAACCGTCAGGAGGAGCTCATTTTCCACTCGAGTGGTTGGTGGTCATACGTTCGCTATGACGAAGACCAGGATCGACCTGCGGTCGACCGGGCTTTGTTGCGGCGCGTTATCGATTACGGACGCCCGTACAAGTTGCTTATCGGGTTGGTGCTCGTCACGATTCTCGTCATCACAGGGCTCAGCCTCATACCGCCACTGCTGATGCGCTCTCTCCTCGACGGCGCCATCGATGCAAAGGACATCGGGTGGGTAACACGCCTCGGTTTGGGAATGGTCGCCGTGCCACTCGTGAGCGGAGCTGTCGGAGTCGTCCAGCGGTGGGCGTCGGCTTTCATCGGCGAGGGCATCATCTTCGACCTGCGCCAGCAGTTGTACGACCACTTACAGCGCATGTCCATCGGGTTCTTCACCTCTACTCGCACAGGCGAGTTGATGAGCCGGCTCAACAACGACGTTGTGGGTGCGCAGCAGGCCGTGACAGGCACCTTTGTGACCCTCGTCTCCAACGTCATTGCGGTCGTTGCGGTCTTGATCGTCATGCTGCGATTGCAGTGGCTGCTCACTTTGCTTGCTGTTGCGATCCTGCCCCTCTTCATCATCGCCTCCCGCCGGGTCGGGAAACTCTTGCGAACAGTGCGTCGTGAGCAGATGGAGCACAACGCTTCGATGAGCTCGCACATGCAGGAGACACTGAGTGTGTCTGGCGCTCTCCTCGTCAAACTGTTTGCTAGGGGTTCCTATGAGGAGCAGCGCTTCGAGGAGCACGCAGGCAACGTCAGAGATCTCGGTGTGCGCCAAGCGATCATTGGTCGCTGGTTCTTCATGGCCCTCGGTCTGGCAAGCGCCATCGGTACTGCAGCCGTCTTTTGGGCTGGAGGCGTCATGGTCATCAACGGGACGCTCAGCGAGGGCACCATCGTTGCGCTCAGCGCCTATCTCGTACAGCTCTACGGTCCGCTCTCCGGGCTCTCCAATGCGCGCGTCGAGTTCGCTACGTCACTGGTGTCGTTCGAACGCGTCTTCGAAGTGCTTGATCTGCCACTCGACGTCAGTCAGCCCGAATCGCCTGTAGTCGTCGATCACATGCGGGGCGAGGTCGAGTTCGACGGTGTGTCCTTCTCTTACGCAGCAGGCAACACGGGTGGGTTGGAGTCCGTGCGGCGATTCACGTGGGGCGGTGTCACCGAAGGCGACGAGGGGGTGGAGGCGGCGCCGCCGACCGGGCTCGCATTGGACGGAGTCTCGTTCCATGTCAATCGTGGCGAGCTCGTCGCTCTGGTTGGCCCGTCCGGGGCAGGGAAGACAACCACTACCTACCTCGTGCCACGGCTCTATGACGTGACCGCAGGGAGGGTGCTGGTCGACGGACACGATGTGCGCGACTGGGATCTCGATGCGCTGGCGTCCGGCATCGGGGTCGTTACTCAAGAGTCTTATCTCTTTCACGACACGATCGGCGCCAATCTGCGTTACGCGAGACAGGACGCAACGATGGAGGAGGTCCGGGCCGCCGCCCATGCTGCCAACATCGCCGAATTCATCGAATCGTTGCCCCAGGGTTACGACACCCTCGTAGGCGAGCGGGGCTACCGCCTGTCAGGCGGCGAGAAGCAGCGGATTGCCATTGCCAGGGTGATTCTGAAGGACCCGAGCATCTTGATCCTTGACGAAGCGACGTCACATCTTGATGCTCAATCGGAAACAATGATCCAGGAGGCCCTGGAACGTGTGATGCAGGATCGGACGTCGCTAGTCATAGCGCACCGGTTGTCGACGATTCTCTCGGCGGATCGCATCCTGGTGATGGACAAGGGCCGCCTTGTGGAGGAAGGCACGCATGAAGAACTCCTGGAGCGAGGCGGGCTCTACGCAGAGCTCTACCGCACGCAGTTCCGCGCGGTGGAGGCCGGCCTGGCAGAGGCTTAGCCTGTTGGCCGCAGTCGTACTGTTCAGCACATCCTGCACCTCTGAGCCCCCTCTCGCGGCTGCGGACTATTTCCCTTCCGTGGAGGAGGAGCTCGTCCGGCTCGACCGGGCGACGAAAGACCTGACTGATCGTTACGCCAATGAGCTCGAGACCGAGCTCGCAGTGATCCTGGAGGCCGGAGGGGACCAGTCCGACCCAGATGACCTTCTGGCGCAGGTCGTTCCTGCCGCCCGCGCCAAGATGCGGCTGATAATCGAGGCCCATACTGAACAGCTCGGCGTGTTCGCAGACAGGGTTGGCACGCTGGTGCCACCGCAGGCAGTGGCGACCGCTCACAGCGAGCTAGTGGAAGCTATGTCCGGCTGGGCTGAGACGGCGGACGGCACCGTCGGTCTCCTTGACGGCGCACAGAACCTCAACGACTTGGTGGCGGTGATCAGCGGCTCGCCGTACGCGGATGCCCAGCTCCGAGTCGATCAGGCCTGCAACGCACTACAGGACAATGCCGTTGCGGTCGGGGTCTCGCTCAGCTGTCCGGGAACCCAGCTCGGCGTCCTCCAGGTAACGCCATGAAGCGATTCGCCGTAATCGGGTTACTCCTCGTTGGTTGCAGCGGATCGGCGACGCAGTCGAGTTCGATTCCGTCTTCGACTGTGCCGGTGACGACCTCGCCGGCAACGACTTCGCCGGAGACGACGACACCGGCCACGACCTCACCGGAGACTACGACGCCCCCCGGTTCGGCCGACTGTCCCGAGGTTGTGGCGGTTGAGCTTCGACAGACGGCGGTTGGGGTGTTCACGGTCACCACAACCGTTCGTTCTGTGGATGTCGAGGGCGTGAGCTTTGCGGACGCCTGGGAGGTACGTGATCTCGCCGGCTCTGTTCTCGGTACTCGGATCCTGACGCATCCCCATGCCAATGAGCAGCCTTTCACACGATCGCTCAGCGACGTGCCAATTCCGCCGGAGGTCTCATTGGTTGAGGTGGACGCCCGGGACTCGGCCCGCGGCTTCTGTGGGGCGTCGTTGACAGTTGAGGTTCCGCACTCATGAGCGAGGGCTATCCGGTGTGGACCGGAGAATCATGGATCGACGTGCCCGTTCCGGAAATGGACGGAGAGGGCCTTGTCGTTCCCAACGTCGCCGCAATCGTTTACAACCAGGAGCGGTCGCGCATCCTCCTCCAGCGCCGCGACAAACCGGGAGAAGCCGTGCGTGGGCGACTCGAGATACCAGGCGGAAGATGGGGAGCAGGCGAATCAGCTGCCGACGCTCTGGCTCGGGAGGTCTTCGAGGAGACGGGTGTCACGGTCACGAAGATGATCAGTGACGGCACCCGACACGACTTCTCACCGGAGCTGTCGATCGAAGCAACCAACCCGGCTGCCGTCGTTGTCGGGCTCAAGGGGGCCTACCCGGCAATGCTCGTCGTCTACGAGTGCCTAGGGGAGGGGGAGCCAAGGCCGCTACAAGATGAGACTGCTGCCCCGGCGTGGTGGGAGGTAGCTGATGTTGTCGCCCATCTCGAGGCCGATCCAGATGATTTCGTTTGGCAGACCGTTGCGGCCCTGTGGAGCGTCCTGGTGACCTAGTCGTCGGGGGTGTCCTCGCCCTCCACGCCGTCCTTCGGCTGGGGCGGGACCACTAGCACGGGTTTTCCTGACTCGAGCATCACTCGTGCGGAGACGCTTTCCCATGCAGACTGATCGAAGATCTGGCGGGTAGCGCCGAGGACGATTACGCCTGCATCGATATCGCGGGCGAGCCGCGAGATGGTCAAGGCGGGATCTTCACCCTCGCGGTAGAGCGCCTTGGATTCGATGCCTGATGCGTCGAGCGCCGCCACCAAGGGCTCCGTGAGGCGGCGGCCCCGTTCTTCGACGTATCTGGCGATGAGGGCATCTTCCTCGTCGGTCCAGGTTGCGGCGGCGCCTTCAGCGAGCGGGTGCCAGCTGTCGCCACGGAGCTCTTCGAGGAACGAACGCGGCACTTCGATCACCGTTGTGACGGTGCAGCGTCCCCGCTCCCCGAGCAAACGTTTCACGAAATCGACTACCGGCCCGGGAGAGAGCACCCCGGTGGTGGCCACAAGCACGTGCATAGCGGCATCCTAGGTTTGCGTCACGTGCTGTCTCCAACCGAATCGACAGCATCTGAACAATCGATGAACTGGGAAGCGTGGACCGTAGATCGCGGTTGGCTTCGATACGATGTTTGCCATGTCCGTCGCAGAAGCCAATCAGTCGCGAGTACTAGTCGTCGACGACGAGCCGATGGTGCTCGAGGTCGTGACCAGTTACCTGGAACGTGATGGGTTCCAGGTGACGACTGCCGCCACCGGGGCCGAAGCGCTGGCCGCGCTGGAAAAGAACAAGCCGGATCTGCTCGTGCTCGATGTGATGCTTCCGGAGATCGATGGCTTTGACCTGCTGGCGCGTATTCGGCGAGAGTCCGACATGCCTGTGATTCTGCTCACCGCACGCACCGAGGAACCCGACCGCGTCCTCGGCCTCGAGCTCGGTGCGGACGACTACGTAGTGAAGCCCTTTTCCCCTCGTGAGCTGGCTGCCCGGGTGCGCACCGTGCTCAGAAGAGCCCAGCCGAAGCGATCGGATGAGGCGCTCGAGTTCGACGAGTTGCGTATCGATGGCGTGACTCGGGAAGTGACGCTCGGAGATGAGGTCATTCCGACGACGCCGAAGGAATTCGACCTGTTGGCCTTTCTGGCTGGTTCTCCTCGGCAGGTCTTCAGCCGCTCGCAGCTCTTGGAGCAGGTGTGGGATTCGTCTGCCGACTATCAGGATCCTTCGACTGTGACGGTCCATGTCAGGCGCCTCCGGCAGAAGTTGGAGACGGATGCCGAGAATCCGCGATGGCTCCACACTGTCTGGGGGGTCGGATACAGGTTCGAGCCGTGAAGGCCGTAGTTGGTCTGCTCGGTGTCGTAGTGCTCGGCATTGCCACATTCGAAGTGACGATGCGCCCGTCTGGGTCTGAGCGGTTCCAGATCGTCGCGATCTTCGCCGCAATGGCAATCGTTGCTGCGGCGGTCGGGTACTTCTTTCCTCGGTTTGTCGCGTTCAGCAGCCTCCAGTCTTCCGTGATCTCGATCGCAGTGCTGGCCGTTGGGCTCGTTGTGATGTCTGCCGTTCTATCTGCAGCACTCATGTCGTTCAGCGTGCACGATCTGACAGTGCTGGTAGTCGTGCTGGCGTTTGGCCTCGGCTTGGGCCTGATGACCGCGGTTGCCTTGGCCCGTCCCCTCGCCGACGATCTCGAGGCGATCCGGACGACGGTACAGCGTGTATCACTAGGCGACCTCGACGTGCGCACCGGCGTGGACAGGAACGACGAACTCGGCATGGCAGCGGATGCAGTGGACGAGATGATTGCTCGCCTCGCTGAGGCGACCGATGAGCGATCCCGCCAGCAAGCCGCACGACGTGAGTTTCTTGCCGCAGTCGGCCACGACCTCCGTTCACCGCTGGCCGCCATGCAAGCAGCCGTCGAGGCGCTCGAGGATGGCCTGGCGCCTGATCCCCAGCGTTACCTCGGCTCGATGCGGGCGGATGTCGACGCCATGTCACAGCTTGTAGACGACTTGTTCCTGCTGTCTCGGATCGAGTCTGGCAATCTCACCTTCGAGCGAGTCCCGGTCGATGTGGCCGAGCTCGCCGATGAGTCATTGGAAGCTCTGGAGCCGGTGGCGCGCCGTCACGAAGTAGAACTCCGGCTCGAAGCCAGGGGCAGGGTCGCCGCAGACGCCGGTCCCGCAGAGATTGGGCGCGTGATCCGCAATCTCGTCGACAACGCCATCCGCTACTCGCCGCCGGGTAGCAAAGTCGTGGTCGAGGTGGCCAATGGCGAAGGCGCCAAGGTGACCGTGACCGACCAGGGTCCGGGGTTCCCCGCCGCCATGCTGCAGAAAGCGTTTGAGGGCTTCGTGACGGGCGATCCGGCGCGCAGCAGATCCAACGGAGGTGCCGGGCTTGGCTTGGCAATCGCAAGAGGGCTCGTCGAAGCGCACGATGGCCGGATTTGGGCTGAGGCAGGCGAGGGTGGCAAGGTGGTGTTTGCGCTGCCCACCAACTCTTAGTGCAAGGCCATGACCTCAAACGAGACTCTCAACAAGGTGCTGTGGAAGATCCCCAACGTGCTCTGTCTCGTCGGTAGTCGCGCCGGTGACGAGCGCAACGGCATGACCCAGAGCTGGGTCACGCAAGTGTCGATGGAGCCTGTCCTGGTCGCAATATCGGTCGACGCTTCGGCAGTCACGAATCGGCTCATCCGGGCCGGCGGGTCGTTCAGCATCAATCTGTGGGACCGCGACGACACCCGACCCTTCGTCAAGTTCTCCAAGCCGGCAGCGTTCGACGGTGAGTCGTTGAACGGTAGGCCCGTCTTCGAAGGTTCGACCGGCGTGCCGATCTTCGCCGAGGCAGTTGCCTGGATGGAGTGCCGGCTTCATCAGACGATCGAGTGTGGCACCCATGATCTGTTCCTCGGTGAGGTCGTTGCGGCGGAGATTCGAGACGACGAAGCGTTGATTGCCCGGATGGAGGACACCAGGATGAAATATGGCGGTGTCAAACGGGGCGGTCATTGATTTGGAGGGTCAGTGGACATAAACGTCAACGGGAAAGTGGCGATCGTTACCGGAGCCAGCCGAGGGATCGGTGAAGCTACGGCTGCCGAGCTTCTCGCCTCTGGTGCCGCAGGGGTGGCTATTACCAGTCGCCGCGAAGAGAATCTCGCAGAAGCTGTGGCCCGCATCGACGAACCGGCGCGGCTCGTTTCGTACGCCGCCCGTGCCGACAGCGAAGCCGACGCGGAGGCGACCGTTGCCGATGTGATCGAGCGCTTTGGCAGCTGCGACATCCTCATCAACAACGCGGGTACCAACCCGTCGGCGGGCAATCTGGCTGACGTCGACTTGGGGGCGGTCGGCAAAACGTGGGATGTCAATCAGCTCGGCCCGCTGCTGTGGGCGCGCGCAGCATGGGGCCAGTACATGGCGGAGAACGGCGGGTCCATCGTCAACGTTGCCTCAGTCGGTGGAATGTCGCCGGGTCCAATGATCGGCGCTTACAACGTGTCAAAGGCAGCTCTCATCCATCTGACTCGACAGATGGCGATGGAATTCGCTCCCAAGGTGCGAGTCAATGCTGTTGCGCCTTCCGTGGTTCGCACGAGGCTGGCGGCAGCTCTATGGGACGGCATCGAGGATCAAACTGCCGCATCACATCCGTTGCGCCGCATAGGCGAGCCGGAAGACATCGCGGCTGCGATTCTCTTCCTGGTGTCTGACGCCGCGTCGTGGATCACCGGCGTGACGCTGCCGGTTGACGGTGGTGTCACCGGAGCAACTTCTGCGAGCAGTCTTGGTTGAACCGATCCCCGAGCCGGTTCGTATCGAGGTGAGCGACGGCAAGTCACTCGAGATCGAGTGGCCCGACGGCAGCATGACGCGAATGTCCGCACCCGAGCTGAGGGCGTTTTGCCAGTGTGCAGGATGTCGGGAGCTTCCCGCCGACCAGCGCACAGCGGACATTCACGCTGCCGCCACTATTGATGCTGCTGCGCTCGTCGGTAGTTACGCAGTGAACTTCGTGTTCGGTCCGGATGGACACAGCGCAGGGATCTTTCCCTTTGTCGAACTAAAGCGACATCAATCGGTCTGAGCTTCTCGAAGCGCTGCTAGCAACTCATCCCTCCGCTGTTGGAGACCAGTCTGCCGATCGGCATCGCCCTCTGCGATCCTCTGGTTGATGCGGCGGCGATATGCCGATGGATCCGTAATCATCTTGTAGTGCTCGTTCATCGCCGGCTTGATGAGCTCTGCATCCATGGCCGCCAGCTGTTCTTCGACGTTGTGGAGCTCCGCCTGCAGGTGGGTGAGGGGCCGGGAGGCATCGGCGGCCAGCCGGGCACGATGGCGGACTTGCTCTCTCTGCTCCTCGAGCGTGTCCCGATCCGGCCCCGGTGGCATTGATTCGATCTGCGAACTGAGGCGTTGAATCTCCGCCAGAGTGCGGTCAATGTCGTATGTCATCGGCCGCTCGGCAGGGTTAGTCCTTTGTAGCTGGGCCGAAGTCCGCTCGCCACCAGATCCCCGCCCACGAGGGTTCCTGCAGCCGGGTCGCCGTCGATGCGTTCGAGTGCCCGCGGCCGCTGTCGGCGTTCCATCAAAGCCACGATGGCGGCGGCCGCCAGCTCTCTCTCATCGCCGAAGGTGAGGGCACTTCGACCGCCCTTCTCGAGGTATGCGACGAGCCGGCCGTCAACCAGAGCCACTGTGGCTCCGGCTCGCCGAGCCGGCGTGCCGGAGGCAGCGCCCGGCCATGGCAGCGTGGCGCCGTACGGGTTGGCGGGATCGGTGGCGCTCATGATGACGATTCCCGTGTCGGTCATAGCTCGCAGTCGGTCGACGGCACCGGGAAGGGCGAACTGGGCGCCGCCGCGACCTTCGATGAAGTAGCCACGGCGAGCCTTGCCGGCATCTTCGAGGGCGGTGTAGACGGGATAGAGGCCCGAGAATCCGCCGGGCACGCCTTCGGCGAGAACGGCGTCCCGCGTCACAACGCCATGGCGGCTGAGGAACTGCTCGGCAAGTGCCGCAGCCTTGGCCTCGGGCGCAATGGGCTCGTCACGACGCAGTATCTCGTCCACCAGATACCACCGCCCGGAGGCGGCAGGTGGTGTCGAGGAGGACAGGTGGGGTCGACCTGAGCGGCGGGCGCCGCGGCGCCCGGCCAGGAACGCCCGCAGCGGAGCCAGCGTGTCGTTGGTCACCTCACCGGCCCAGACGAGATCCCACAGCGCGGCGACGACTTCCTCAGGATCGCCGCCTTCCGCGGCTGCATAGAGGTCGCGGAAGAAGGACGCCCCGCGCACAACAAGATGTTGCCTGAGCCGGCCGTGGATTTCTCCGGCGGGCGCATCGGCGGGTAGGTCCCAGTGCAGCAGTGGCGCCTGCTCGCGCAGGTACAACGCAATACGCCCATCCTTGAGTCCGAGGGGCTGGCGACCAATCCAGACCAGATCGCCTGAAGCCAGCAAGTCATCGAGCATTGTGGGCCGATAGCTGAGCCGGGCGGGCAGAATCGATGACTCGAGCTCGCTTGCGGGAAGTGCCGCGGATTGAAGGGTGCGGACGACGTCGAGCAGTCGTGTCGGGTTGGATGTGGTGTTCCCGACGCCGTGCCATGCCGGCAGGAACATGCCAAGAGTGCTCTCTTCTACGGCCTCGACCTCGCGCCGAAGCTTGGCAAGCGAGCGGCGACGGAGCCTGCGAAGTACTTCAGCGTCCACCCAGTCTTGCTCCGCCATGCTGCCTGGTAGATACGCGCCGCGGCTGACTCTGTTGGCCTGCTCGAGGCGCTGCAGTACCTCGGTTACGACTGCGGACGGCAGGCCGACTGCGGACGCAACCTGGTCGGCAGTGAACGGACTGTGGGTTCTGGCGTATCGGCCGACGACATCGCCAAGAGGATCGGGGAGAGGTTCGAGCAGGGGTTCGGCGACGCCCGGCGGGGGAGCAACGCCGAGGGCATCGCGCAGCCTTGCGACATCCTCAACGGCGGCGTAGGTGTCCTTGCCGGCCACTCGGACCGGGACGATGCGCCGTTGGCCGACCAGTTGATCGATCCATTCGTTGGTCAGGTTTGCCTTGGAATTGCGGGCCCCGATCGCAGCTGTCGACAGCGGGCCCAAATCACGCAACATGTCGTGCAGCTGGTCGATCGACCCGATCTGGCGATCAGGCGACAGCCGCTGCAGGTCGAGCTCGACCGACTCGAGGATTGCGGGGTCGAGGAGATCCCTGAACTCCGGATCGCCTAGCAATTCGCGCAACAAGGATCTGTCCAGCGTGAGCGCAGCAATGCGCTTCTCCGCGACCGGAGCGTCGTACTCGTACATGAATGACGCGATGAAGTCGAACATGAGCGAGGAGGCCATGGGACTCGGGCTCTCCAGCTGAACCTGATGGACACGAGTCTTCCGTGATGCAATGTCTCGCAGCACCTCGGACACTGCAGGGAGGTCGAAGTGGTCCTGGAGTATTTCCCGATAGGTCTCCAGAATGACCGGAAACGAGCCGTACTGCTTGGCCACGGACTGGAGATCGGCAGCGCGACGCCGTTGTAACCACAGTGGTGTTCGGGAGCCGGGACGGCGCCGGGGGAGCAGCAGCGAGCGGGCTGCGGCCTCGCGGAAGCGGGCGCTGAAGAGGGCACTATCGCCAACTTCCTCGAGAACGAGCTCCTCCAGCTCGTCTGGATCGATGAGCAACGTTTCGGAACTGGGTGGGCTGTCGACGTCCGGGAAGCGGAACATGATGCCGTCATCGGCCCAGATCACGTCGACTTCGTTTCCGTGGGCTTCCCGGTAGCGGCGGCGCGCTGCCAGCGCCCACGGCGCATGAACTCGTGATCCGAAGGGTGTCAGTACCGCCACCCGCCAGTCGCCGATTTCGTCACGGAACTGCTGCACCACGATTGATCTGTCGGTTGGCAACGCGCCCGTGACGTCCATTTCTTCGGCCACGAACGAGGCGAGGTTGGCTGCCGCCCAGCGGTCGAGCCGATACCGGGATTCGAGCAATTGGGCTGCCGTGCTCTCGTCGAGTCGCCCCACCTCTCTTATGAAAGCCCCAACCGCCCTACCCAGCTCGAGGGGCCGGCCGGGCCCGTCCCCGTGCCAGAACGGCATCTTGGCGGGAGTGCCGGCTTCTGCAGGCAGGACTGTGACGCGGTCGTGGCCGATCTCGGTGATCTTCCACGTTGTCGAACCGAGGACGAAGGAATCGCCGGGGCGGCTCTCGTAGACCATCTCCTCATCGAGCTCGCCGACTTTGCCTCCCTCGGGCAGGACGACTGTGTACAGGCCGCGATCGGGGATGGTGCCCGGGTTGGTCACGGCGAGCATCCGGGCGTTGCTGCGAGCCTCGATGACGCCTTCCACCCGGTCCCAGACAATCCGCGGTCGCAGCTCGGCGAACTCGTCGCTCGGATAGCGTCCCGCCAGCATGTCCAGCACCGCCTCGAGGCTGGCTCGAGTGAGATCGCGGTAGGGGCCGGCTCGGCGCACCAAGGCGAGTAGCTCGTCGACGTCTTGTTCGGCAATGGCGGTCATGGCGACGATATGTTGAGCCAGGACGTCGAGCGGGTTGCGAGGGATCTTCGTCGACTCGATGGCGCCCTCGTACATTCGTTCGACCACGACCGCGGTTTCGAGCAGGTCACCTCGGTGTTTTGGAAACACCCGCGCCACAGAGGCGGCACCAACTTGATGGCCGGCCCGCCCGACCCGCTGGAGGCCGCGAGCCACGGAGTTGGGGGACTCGACGAGCAACACGAGGTCGATAGCTGCCATGTCGATCCCAAGTTCGAGGGTAGAGGTGGCGACGACGCCCTTCAGCTCGCCCCGCTTGAGCCTGCCTTCGATTTCGATGCGCTGCTCGCGCGAGACGCTGCCGTGATGGGACTGCACCAGCTCCTCGCCGGCGAGACGGTTCAGCTCGGCGGCCAGTCGCTCTGCGAGACCGCGTGAGTTCACAAACAACAGGGTCGAGGTGTGCTGCTGGATCAGCTCGAGCAGTTGCGGGTACATCGCCGGCCAGATTGAACGCTTGACCGGTTCGCTTGCATCGGGCCGAACGCCGTTGACTGCAGGAATCGGCGTCTCCTCGGGTCGAGTCATGTCGGCAACCGGCACGACGATCTTCACGTCCAGCTGCTTCTCCCACGGAGCATCGACGATCTCGACGGGTCGTGGCTCCCACCTTTCGCCCGATGCCGTCCCACCGCCGAGGAACTCGGCAATGGCCTGGAGTGGTCGCTGGGTTGCCGAAAGCCCTATGCGCTGAAGCGGTTCGGCGGTTAGGTCGTCGAGCCTCTCCAGGCTCAGCGACAGATGCGAACCCCGTTTTGTTGCCGCAACGGAATGGATCTCGTCGACGATGACCGTGCGCACTGTGGCCAGAATGTTGCGGGCCTGCGACGTGAGCATCAGATACAGCGACTCCGGCGTGGTGATGAGGATGTCCGGGGGACGGCGGAGCATTGCCTGTCGCTCATTGGCTGGTGTGTCACCCGTGCGCATCGCTGTCGAGATTTGTGGGCTCTCCAGCCCGATGCGTTGCGCCGCCAGCTGCACTCCTGTGAGCGGAGCGCGCAGGTTGCGTTCCACGTCGTATGCCAGTGCCTTCATTGGTGAGATGTAGAGCACACGGCACCGTTCTTCTGCCGGGGGCGTGGGCTCGGCTGCGAGGCAGTCAATCGCCCAGAGGAATGCGGCCAACGTTTTGCCTGAGCCGGTTGGGGCGTGAATCAGTGTGTTCTTGCCCGCGGCAATGGCAGCCCAGCCCTTTGTTTGGGCTTCCGTAGGTTCCGGAAAAGCCGATTCGAACCAGGCTCGGGTCGGCTCGGCAAAGTGTTGTAGCGCCACGGCTACAGGGTAATGGCTGGCCGTGACACGAAGACGGGGCTCCATACGCTCGCAGTATCCGCTACCCGGTATTCCGGATTCGAACCGACCCAATGGGCGCTGGCCCAATAGCCGGCTTCGTTTGGTACCGGCACCGGCTGCCGCCCTCGAATTACAAAATCGTCTTACCCGCGGCGAGCGCGCGTAAGACGGCCTCAGTCAGCCGATAACGGGGGATTGACCGCTCGTCGATACGATGAAGCGGTGGCCGGGCGCAAGATCTCAGAAAAATCGTTGGTATTCGATCTCTTTCACACGCTGGTCGATCCAGACGACTTTCGCCCGGCGGGGTTCAGGCGCCTTGAGGCGTCCGCCGCGGTGCTCGGAGTCGATTTCGCGTTGCTGGAGGCTGCTTGGAATGAGGCGCTGCCTGACTTGGTACGCGGCAGGGACTCCGTACGCGGGCTCCTGCGCCGGGTTGCCCACGAGAACGGCCGGCCCGCCCGGACCCTCGACATTGCTCCTGCCGCCGAGGCGCTGGGGCGTTACCAAGATCTAGCGCTGCTACATCCGCGCCGCGAAGTACTGGAGCTGCTGAAGCGTGTCCAGCAGCGGACAATCGCCATACTCACCAACTGTCACGATCGCGACATCGAGGCGTGGCGCCAGTCACCACTCGTAGGGCTGGTCGGCTCGGCCGTCTTTTCCACGAAGGCTCATGTCGCCAAACCCGATCCGGAAGCCTACGCAGCAGTGGTGGCAACCATGGGATGTAGCCCGGAAGAGGTCGTATACGTTGGTAACGGTGGAGACGATGAGCTAGCGGGAGCCCGCACCGCGGCGATAGGCACCATCGTCCACTTCACTTGGTTCGACGATCTGCGAGGGCGGATTGGCGAGATTGAACGGCAGCGCAGAAGCAGCTTCGCAGATGTGACGATCGGCGATCCGGCAGGGCTCGCCGAGTTTCTCGAGGCCTAAGCCGATTCCGTGGGCGGCGCCTCCGCCTGGTGGGGGAGCGTGAGCACTCCGTCGGCGTCTGCATAGATCCACCAGCCGGCCCGAACATCCATCCGCCCCAGGCGCACCATCACGCCGAGATGCCCGTCTCCACGTTGGTTCGGCCTGATGGGGCACGATCCTAGAGCCTTGACCCCAATGGGGATTTCGAGCAAAGCGTCACTATCACGGATACAGCCCTCGATCACGAGCCCTACCCAGCCGTTGCTCAGCGCAAGGGCCGCCAGGCGGTCGCCGAGCAGGGCAACTCGCATCGAGCTTCCTCCATCAACGGCGAGCACCCTGCCATCGCCGGGTTTCTCCAGCGCGGCCCGAACCTTGGAATTGTCTTCGAAACAGCGAACCGTTTCTGCCCGGCCCGAAAATGTCGTCACGCCCCCGAAGTCCCGGAAGGGCAGGTCGCTAACTGAAGCGCGCACTGGGTACGCATCGCAGATGTCGGCCGTTGCAGTCAAGATCGCCATGGCGGCGAGCCTAGACCTGCTATGTCGTCATGATGCCATTGCGCTCGAATTCGCAAGGGAGCTGGCTAGTTTCGCGACATGGACATAGCGGTGAACCTCGTCGAGAACTATCTGCGTTTGAATGGCTATCTCACTCTGAGTGAGTTCGAGGTGCAGCGCCGAGTGAAGCGCGGTCACTACAAGACCGTTACCGATGTCGACATCATGGCGGTCCGCTTCCCAGGCGATGTATTCATCGGAGATCCCCACCATGACGGCGACGCCGAGCTGCTGCTCATTGAAGATCCCATCCTGGAGATCGCAGAAACAACAATCGACGTTGTCATCGGCGAAGTGAAGCAGGGTCAGGCGGAGCTGAACCAAAACATCAAGGACCACGCAGTGCTTCACACCATGCTCCATCGCATCGACTGGCTCTACGGTGTGCCGCTCCAGGAGGTCATCAAGGGTCTCCAGCGCAAGGCGATCCACTCCGCGCCGTCGTGCGGCAAGGGAGACATTCGCACCAGGTTGGTGGCCTTCGGCCGGTCCGATGTGATCGATCTGAACACCGTGTCGCTTTCTCACATCGTGCGGACGATGATCGGTTTCATGGACTCGCACGAGGCGGCACTGAAGCCCATTCAGTTCAAGGAGCCGGCACCGGCAATGCTCCGTCTGCTCATGAAGGCCGGCTTCACTGTGGAGAAAGAACCACCCAATTCTCGAGCGTGAGCTCTCTCTGTCAGGACCTCACGAAGCGGCGCTGACAATCTCGGCGGCGAGGCTTGCGTCGACCGGCTGCGCGACATCTCCGCCCGGCTTCGTCGCCGTCCCAACGATCAGGCCGTCTGCCGCCTCGAGGTAGCTCCTCGCCGTCGTAGGGGTCACTCCTGAGCCGAGGAACAGAGGGAGATCTCCGACTGCCGCCTTCGTCTCCTTGACGTGGACCATGCTGGGCGCTTTGCCCGTTGTGCTGCCGGACGCGATCACCGCGTCCGCACCGCCGCGCCCTATCAGCTCCTCGGCCGCTTGCGCCAGCGTCAGGCCGGCGGGAGGCACGGCGTGTTTGACGAACACGTCGGCCATTATCGCGACGTCTGCGCCGATCCAAGCTCGGAGGCGCAACAGTTCGGCGGCCTTCCCTACGATCGGGCCCTGATCGGT
>JAHEJX010000078.1 GCA_024638645.1 Actinomycetes bacterium | reverse complement strand
GAAGCGCAGTGGCGTATCTACAACGCGTTGCCGTCCATCCCACATGGCAAGGCCAGGGCATGGGACGATCCCTGGTGAGGGCTGCGGCACGCAAGGCACGCAAGAACGGCGCCAAGATCATGCTGCTCAACACTCAGTACGACAACGAGCCGGCAATCGGGCTATACCAAGACGAAGGCTTCTCCCTGCTACCAGAACCACTGAGCCTGCTCCGCTTCGACGCGTGAGCGAGTGTCGCCGCCGACCGAGTACAGGGCACTCAGCCGGGAACTCCATCTATACCAAATACGTAGTACCTAGTACGTAGAAGCTCGTTCAATCGGAAGCACCTTGCTCCTCCCCTAACCTCGCGCCAAGCAACCCGGAGGCATATGGCCCCCCGCCTTCCCGATCGTTATCAAACCCAGGTACGTCTGGGCCGCGATACCGACGTTGAGGAATGGCTCGCCATCGACACCACACTCGATCGGCCTGTACTGGTCCGTATCCTCAGTGCCGAAGCCGGCCCGGAACGACGAAACGCCTTCCTCGAGCGCAACAGGCTCGCCGCCTCCGTGCCGCATCAACACCTCGTGGACGTCTTCGCAGTCGGTAACGATCAGAGCGCGTTTTCGATACTCGAGTGGAACGGGGGTGTCTCAATACGGGACCGGATCGCCGCCCAGGAAATGCTCCCAGTCGAGGAGTTCCTACCCAATGCGGCAGGTTTGGCCGACGGGCTCGCGGCGCTTCATGCAGCCGGCATGATCCACGGGTCGATCGACGCAAGTGCAATTCAATTCTCCTCGGCGCATCCGGCCAAGCTTGGCTCATTCGGCAGGCCCAGCCGCTGGACGCAGCCCGAACATGACACTGCGGCGCTCGCCACGGCCCTGCGTGCATCTCTGACCGGCACAGAGTCATCCGGCGTACGTGCCTCGCAGGTGGCAGAAGGTCTTCCCCGCGCCGTCGACAGCGCATTGGATGCCGCTGAGCAGGGCCATATCGACTCAGCAGGGCTGGCGGGTGCGCTGCGGGCGATCCCGACCGCCCCACCTCAGGCTGAAAAGCGAGCCTGGTCCTGGGGATGGCTCGTGCCTGCCGGTGTACTGCTCATATCTGCAATCGCGGTGGCGACGGCCGGGCTTGCACTCGACACCGACCCAGACTCGCCTTTTCTCTATCCAGCGACGCCGTCGCCGACGACGACCACTTCCGCTCCCACAAGCCCCACTACGACCACAACCGTTGCTCCACTGACTGAAGACCAAATTCAGCTCGCGGCGGACGTCTCCGTCTTCGACCCGTTCGGAGATGGAGCTGAGCACGATGGTGAGCTCGGGTTCATCACCGACGGGAGCGACGCAACCGCTTGGCGGACCGAGAGCTACTTTGCTCCCCTCCCACTTCTCAAGCCTGGCGTCGGTCTCCTTTTCGAGGTTGCGGACCGACCGAGCACGCTCGACGTGATCGGGGCGGAGGGCACGCAGTACACAATCGCATGGGCCCAATCGGCTGGCGTGCCGCGCGACGAATTCGAGGATGTCGTGTCAGGAGAGTTGCGCCAAGGCACGACGAGGATGCAGCTTGCGGAGCGGGACGGCGGGGTGTGGCTGCTCTGGTTCACCGACCTACCCGAGCAGGAAGACGGCGTGTACTACACGACGATCGACGAGGTCGTGTTCCGTTCCGGATCATCGCGTTAGTGACACTGCAGACGGTTCGCGCCAGAATCAGCCGCGATGAAGTCCCTCCAGCAACCCGCCATGACCCCGCCGGCTCACAAGCCATGACTCATCGCGCCGCCGAAGACGTCGACCTCATCGCCAGGTACCTGAAGGGGGACACGAGCGCCTTCGATGAGCTGATGGCCGCACACGAGGATCGTGTCTTCGGAATCTGCCTGCGCATGCTGCGCGACCGTGAAGCAGCCCTGGATGTCACCCAAGAGACATTCCTCACTGTCTTCCGTAAGGCCGACCGCTACAAGGCGCAGGCAGCCTTCAGCACTTGGCTCTATCGGGTCACCGTAAATGCCTGCTACGACCATCTTCGCCGCACCAAGCGCCGCAAAGCAGACGCACTTCCGGAGGGATTCGACCCGGCCGACCCCAAGGCCGGCGACCCACTCGAATCGGTCGAAGTCAGGCCCGACATCGAAGCCGCTCTCGGTGAATTACCCGAAGAGTTTCGCAGCGCAGTCGTTCTCGTGGACCTGCAGGGACTCGGCATCGATCAGACGGCAGAGATTCTGGGGGTGCCGTCCGGCACCGTGAAGTCTCGAGTCTTTCGCGGGCGAAGACAGCTCGCCGAACTTCTCGGGAACCATTCACCCCCTTCGCGACATCAAAGAGATGAAGAAGGGCTGGCATCGAGCAATCCCCCGGCCCCCGACCACCCGGAATCGGGTACGAAGTGAGTATGCACCAGCACGACCAGGAAATGATCACCGCTCTAGCCGAGGGGACACTCGCCGGCGAAGCCGCCGCTGCTGCACGAGCCGAGATCGAAGCGTGCCCGGCGTGTGCAAGCGACCTCGAGCTCCAGACGTTTGCCCTCACCGCCCTCGACTCGGTACCCCAAGCTCACCTCACTGAGCTCGAGTCTGCTCGGCTCCGGCGAGACGTTCGCAACGGGCTCGGGGTCTTCAAGGAAGAAGTGAGGTTCGAGCCATCTCGCAAGCAACGCCGGTTCCCCATCGCCGCATTCGGAACCGCGGCCGCAGTGTTGATCGCGGTGGTGGCCATCGCTCCTCGATTGAGCCTGGTCGGTGGCGCCGACAGCGCAGACACAGTTGCCCTCGAATCCGCGGAAACCACCGTCGCCACGACGATCGCAGCCAACTTTGATTCCGCGGCCGGCCAGATTCAGAGCGGAGAACAGGACATCCGCACGGCAGATCCGACGAGAGCTCCACTCGCTGCAACAACGACAGTCGTGGCGCCACCAGAAGGAGCGTCCGATCTCTACGGCTACTACGCCGAAAACCCGGATCTCGTCCTCCTCCGTTCCCGCCTCCAGGCCCAGGAGTTCGATCCCGATAGTGCCCGCCTATTCGCTTTGAAGGATGCCGAAGCTGAGGTTCCCGAGGAAGACGTCAATACTGTCAACAGCTGTCTCGTCGTCACCTTGTCCAGCAGCGATGAGTTCGTCGAAGGATTCCAGTTCGCCCGCGGCAACTACGACGGCCGCGAGGTCATCTTCTACGTCTACCTGGCCGAGGAGCCATCGAAATCGGCTGTGGTGGTCCAGACCGCCGACACTTGCGAGGAGTTGGCGCGAGCCGGCCCGTAGATTCGACGATGCCAGCTGAGGCTACGTCGGCGTTGACTAACCTCCACCCATGGACGATTTCCCCGCCAAGATTGCGGACTTTCTCGAATCGATCGCCACTCGCATCCGGTTGCTCACCGTGGAGAGGGTTGCAGGGTGGGCCAGATGGACTGCCGTTGGTGTTGTCTTGGCGATCCTCGGTCTCCTCATGGCGATATTCACACTCGTTGCCGTGTTCCGGCTCGTGGCGGAGCTGATAACGGTCGAAGGCGCCTATGGCCTATTCGGCACCGTTTTCGTCATCATTGGAATAGTCCTGTGGAGCCAACGGTTGGCGAAAGCCGAAGAGCAAGAACCAGTTGAGCAAAGGGAGCTATAGGCGAAATGGCGGAGAAGATTCTCATCATCGGGTCAGGTCCTGCCGGTCTGACCGCCGCTATATATGCAGCTCGCGCCGACCTCGAGCCAATGATGATCGAAGGTTTCGCCCGCGGAGGGCAGCTGATGATCACGACGGACGTAGAAAACTACCCCGGGTTCCCAGACGGAATCATGGGTCCCGACCTCATGGAACAGTTTCGCAAGCAGGCAGAACGTTTCGGCACTCGCCTGGTCACGGCCGATGTCACCAAGGTCGATTTTTCTCAGCGCCCCTTCAAAGTGTGGTCTGGCGAGGACGAGTACGAAGCTGAGAGCGTTGTCATCTCTACCGGAGCCTCAGCTCGCTGGCTCGGCATACCTGGCGAGGAAAAACTGCGCGGATACGGCGTTTCCGCTTGTGCCACATGCGACGGGTTCTTCTTCCGCGACAAAGAGATTGCGGTGGTGGGCGGCGGCGACAGCGCCATGGAAGAAGCATTGTTCTTGACCAAGTTCGCCTCCAAGGTGACGATCATCCACCGCAGGGACGAGTTCCGGGCCTCGAAGATCATGGCGCAGCGAGCTCTCGACCACGAGAAGATCGAAGTGATCTGGGACACGGTGGTCGAAGAAGTGCTCGGCGATAACTCCGTCACAGGCGTGAAGATCCGCAATCGGAACACGGACGAGGTCACCGAGCTGAAGCTCGACGGGCTGTTCATTGCCATTGGTCACGATCCCAATACCAAGATCTTCGAAGGGCAGTTGGAACTCGACGAAGAAGGCTACATAGTCGCAGAAGGCTCCAGGACTTCCGTAGCGGGAGTCTTTGCCGGCGGCGATGTCGTCGATAAGGTGTACCGGCAAGCCATTACGGCCGCCGGCATGGGATGCGCCGCCGCGCTCGACGCCGAACGCTGGCTCGAGTCCCAAGAAACGCCGTAGCGAACCTACCGCGGGCTCGAGAAGCCTCCGCCGTCGGTTACGATCCCACGGAACAATGGGAATACGCGCTTGTTGAACCTATTGGACAATCCGATAATTGTGCAGAAAAGGAGCCTCATGGGCGAAAACACGGTTGAAGCAACCGACCAGAATTTCAATGAACTAGTCGGCAGCGGCACCCCAACGCTCGTCGACTTCTGGGCCGAGTGGTGCGGCCCCTGCAAGATGATGAACGGTCCCCTCGAGGAGATCGCAGGCGCCAACTCGGACAAGCTCACAGTCGCCAAGCTCAACGTTGACGAGAACCAGTCAACCGCGATGAACTTCGAAGTGATGAGCATCCCAACCATGATCATCTTCCAGGACGGCGTGGAGAAGAAGCGCCTCGTCGGCGCCCGCAGCAAGGCTCAGCTGGAGAGCGAGCTTGCTGAGTTTGTGAGCGCCTAGCGCAGCTCCGCGGTAATCAGTGTCCGGAAGGGCCACCCCGTTGGGTGGTCCTTTCCACTTGGCCGATACCTAATACCTAATACCTAATACCTCGAATTTCTCCCCGAACTCCCTCCATGTGGGACCATTGATCATGCGCCTCTACCGGCTTGGTGATCAGGGTGAGCCCGTCCGTGACATTCAAGATCGGCTGGCCGCGCTCGGGTACGGGCGCAACAGGGACGACACTGGAACTTTCGGCCCTGGGACCGAATCGGCCGTGCGAACATTTCAGGCCGCCCGCGGCGTAGGCGTTGACGGAATTGTTGGACCAGACACGTGGCGAGCCATGGTGGCGGCCGGTTACGGCCTAGGTGATCGTCTCCTCTATCGCCGAGTTCCGATGATGCGAGGCGACGATGTCGCCGATCTGCAACGCCGCCTCAACTCACTCGGTTTCGACTCCGGCAAGGTCGACGGGATCTTCGGCCCGGACACCCTTGCGGCGCTGCTCGACTTCCAATCGAACCGACGGATGCCAGAAGACGGCATTGCGGGCCGCGAGGTAGCGGACGAGTTGGCCCTGATGGCAATGGCAACTCAGAAACCCGGTCGGGATGTCGTGCGCGAGCGAGAATGGATCAAAGAACTCCCCCATCACGTTGCGGGACAACGCATCTACGTAGATGCCTTCTGTCGGGCGGAGGACGAGGCCGCCGCAGCCTGGGAGGCTGCCCTCACATTTGGCAATATAATCCAGGATCTCGGAGCTCACGTCGGTATGTCGCGGAGCGCCGACACCACACCCCCCGAACGGGTGCGAGCATTGCGCGCCAATCGTTTCGGGGCAGATCTCGTGATTTCGTTCTCTCTGCCCGACGATGAAGGGACAGGGGATCCGGCCATTTACTACTTCACGTCGAGGCACTCGACTTCCCACGCCGGGGAGTTGCTGGCGAAGGCGGTGGGAGAAGAGCTGCAACTCCCCCATCGCGGCCGAGCCACACCGATGCTCAAGAACACGAGATCCCCGGCCATCGTCATTGCGTCGGAGAAGCTCGGAGCCCAAGTAGGCGGTCAAGCCGCCCAAGGTCTGATCAACCTATTCGCCGACTTATCGGACTAGAGAGTATTTGGTCCCCACGAGATACGAGATAGAGCAGCGGGCCCATCACTGCGCTATGACATCAGCCGGTTGTAGATCCGTTCCAAGTCATCGATGTCAGCGAACTTGACTGTGACCTTGCCTGCTTTGCCTCCGTACGCGATGTCGACCTTGGCCTCCAGGTGCTCGGCGAGGCGCTCTTCGAGTTCAATGATCGCCGCCGGGCGTGGCTTGCGTGGCCGGCCGCGACGCGGCTCTGAGGTGGGCGAGCCTTCCGCCCTAACCCGGACTGCGTCCTCGACCTGGCGTACGCTCCATCCGTCGGCAACGGCTCTTCTAGCGACATGAACGGCATACGCTGAATCGTCAAGCCCAAGCAATGCCCGGGCGTGTCCCATGGCGAGTTTCCCGTCGTTGAGCATTGCTTGTATCTCGGCCGGAAGCTGGAGGAGGCGGATGGTATTGCTGACCGTGCTTTTGCTCTTTCCAACTGAGTGACCGACGGCCTCGTGAGTCATGGAATATTTTACCACTAGTTGATCGTAGGCGGCAGCCTCTTCGAGTGGCGACAACCCCTCGCGCTGCACATTCTCGATGAGCGCCTCCGTCAGGCTCGATTCGTCATCGGTGCCATCACGGATCACCACGGGGATCTCCGTCAAGCCGGCCAGACGTGCCGCGCGACAGCGCCGCTCCCCCGCCACGAGCGTGTACTTGTCCCCGTCGGGGCGCACCAGGACTGGCTGGAGTAGACCAACGCTCTTGATCGATGCCGCCAGGCTCTCCAGCTCACCTTCATCAAAGTGGACTCGCGGTTGTTGTGGATTCGGTTCGATCGATTCGAGCTGTACGACCGCATAACCCGAAGACGGATGATCAACGGGAATTAGCGCCTCGAGCCCCCGACCGAGACCACTCTTACGACCTGCCATGGCGCCTCCTGTACTCGCGAGCCAGCTCGCGGTATGCGATTGCCCCGCGCGACATCGGGTCGTACGCCTCGATCGGCTCACCGTAACTGGGAGCTTCTGACAGGCGCACTGTTCTGGGGATAACTGTGCGATACGTGGTCTCGCCGAAGTGCTGTCGAACCTGCTCAACCACGTCTGAGGACAGAGTCGTGCGCCCGTCAAACATCGTGAGCACAACTCCTTCAACTTCAAGCTGAGGGTTTAGGTTGGATTGTACGAGTTTCACATTCCGTATCAACTGCGAAACTCCCTCCAACGCGTAGTACTCGCATTGGATCGGAATCATGACTTCGTCAGCCGCGGCGAGACCGTTCACTGTCAGCAACCCGAGAGATGGAGGGCAGTCGATCAGAATGACGTCATATTCCTCTCGGGCATCCTTCAAAGCGTTCGCCAACCGCATTTCACGGCTGAACAGCGAAACGAGTTCTATCTCGGCCCCCGCCAGCTCAATTGTCGCCGGCACCAGGAAGAGGTCGCGGACGCTCGTCGGCTCCACGATGTCTTCCAGGGGTGTGTCTTCGATCAGTAGGTCATAGGTCGAAGAGGCGATCTGAGTCCGGTCGATTCCCAACCCCGACGAGGTGTTGCCCTGCGGGTCAAGGTCGACGAGGAGGACCCTTTCCCCTTGAAACGCAAGGGATGCGCCAAGATTGATGGTGGTCGTGGACTTGCCAACACCACCTTTCTGATTGGCGATTGCGGTGACCGACGCAGTCTGAGATGGAGTGGATTCAGAGGTCGGGGAGGTGGGTGGGGAGGTCATGGTGGGGGAGCATAGCCTGCCGAATCGGCAGAAATCCAGGCATTGAGTAGCCACACCTTCTCCCCGACCACCTCGGGTGGGACTGCAACGGATTCCCAGCCCTGCGGTGGGCGGGGGGGACTGATCCAGGAGCCAGCAGCAACAACCCGTCTCACCCATGGCAGAAAGCTCTGCACTGTGATCAGCAGATCTTGGGGAGCCAGAGATGCCCTCGCTATGACTACGTCGTCGTATTCCGCTCCCTCGGATTGTGCGTAGCCGGCAACCTCACCCTGTACGACTTGGACGTTCCGGAGACCAAGCACCCGCACCGCCCGCCTGGCTAGATCGCAACGTCTCCCGGCCCTGTCCAACAGCGTAACGTCACAATCCGGCCGCACAACCGCTGTAGGAATACCGGGGAGGCCAACCCCGGAACCGATGTCCAATACCGAGTCGCCGTCCGCAACGAAGCCTGCGAACAACGCTGAATCGAGAATATGCCGATGCCATAGTCGTGTCGCTTCATTTGGACCCACGCCACCGCCAGGGATGGCTTCCTCGCGAATCCACTTCTCGAAGGCTACAAGACGCTCGACGGCGCCTGAGGGGAGGTCAACGCCGGCCCATGCGGCAAGCCTCGAAAGATCGTCTCGGTAATCGGTCACGGGTCACGATGATAAGAGTTTTCATGTGAAAACTCACCAATCGGCCAGATTCCACATGAAAACCCTCTCGGAAGCCGAATCACAACAAAACCGAGGCACGAGAGAGGGCGGGCCAGACGGCCCGCCCTCTCTTGGAGTGGGGAAGTTCGGCTTACTCCGGGGCGACGACCACCGAGCGATGTGGATCTTCGCCCTCGGAATAGGAACGCACACCGTCGATGGCGCCGATAGCGTCGTGGACTACCTTACGATCCGCTGGATTCATCGGCTCGAGCATCACCTCGCCGCCTTCTTCCTTGACCTTCTCTGCCAAACGTCCCGCGTAGATCGTCAGCGCCTCACGACGACGTTCGCCGTAACCGGCAATGTCAATACGCATCCTCGGAGCTCCGAATGTCTTACGTTGCACGACGGTTCGGGACAGTTCGAGAACAGATTGCATGATCGCACCCTTGCTACCCACGAGAGCCTCCGTGTCCCCAGACACGTCGAGATACAGCACATCGTCGTCAATGCGGCTGGTGACTTCGCCCTCGAGCCCAAAGGAATCAACCAGCCCTTTGAGGAAGTCAACCGCTACCTCGGCCTGTTCTTCGATGCTGGCCTGTTCTTTGTCTTGGCCTTTGTTGTCGGTCACGGATGCCTCCTGAGACGGGCGCTTCTTTTCAGATCCTTGTTTGTTGCTGGGACGGCTCTTGCCGGATTGTGAGCTGCCCTTGGAGCGCGACGACCCGGAGCTCGACGACTTCGCGCGGCTATCGCTAGACGAGCGGCTTCCCGACTTGGATCGGCTAGAGCCGTTGCCACTGCTGGATTTTTGCCTCTTACTCGATGAGTCGGAGCTTCGGCTGGATCCCGAGCTGCGGCTCGAGGACTGCTGTTCGGAGTCTCCCTCTGAGCTCGAGCTCGATCCGCCACGACGGCGGCGGCGCCGCCTCCGCGACGGCTTTCGAGTCACTTTGACGAGGGCCATCTGGGAGCCGAGCCCGAGGAAGCCCTTCTTAGGCTCGCGGAGGACTTCGACGTCGACCTGGTCGACTGACTCGAGACCAAGCTCATCCAGGGCAGCCTGGACAGCATCGTCGACAGACTCTCCCTCTGCTTCTAACCACTCCATTTGCAGCTACTTCCTTCTGCGCCGGTTGCGCTTTTTCTTGCTGGCGTTTGGCGACGGACCTTTGGAGACTGGCTTGATCTCCGGCTCTGGGTCTGAAGTAGAGGTTGAATCTCCACTCGATTCGCCGCTTTCGTCGAGGCCGAGGATGTAAGCCTGCTGGCCTACCCGGAAAAGGTTGGAGGTTGCGAAGTAGAGAACAAGACCTGTGGGGAAGTTCCATGAGAACACTCCGAAGAGCACCGGAAGGAAGCGCATTGCGTTCTGCACGCCCTGCTGCTGAGGGCTCTGGCTCGATGGATCGTCTTTGCGACGCCGCATCGTCTGCACACTCTGGTAGTAGCCGGTTGCGACGACGACAAGGATGAGAACCAGGTAGGGGATCAACTGGCCAAAACCGTCGCCAGATGCCGTGCTGGGGGTGATTTGCAGGTCCATGCTCAGGAAGTCGGATTGCCCGGCAATCAAGGCGTCGGACAACTTGGACCCAGCAGGAATTGAACTGTTGCCGGCCTCGAGGGCTTCCCGGCTCACCCGCAACACCGAGAACAGTGCGAACCAGATTGGCATCTGCACCAACAGGGGCAGACATCCGGCGGCAGGGTTGACGCCTCGCTCCTGATACAGCTCCATGAGCTTGGCGTTCAGCTCTTGCCGGTCTTCCTTGTACTCCTTCTGGAGCTTCTTGACCTCGGGCTGAATCTCCTGCATCGCCTTCATCGAGCGGGTCTGTTTCAGCGTGAGCGGAAAGAGCAGCACACTGACCGCCAGGGTCAGCATGATGATTGCGATTCCATACCGAGCACTGCCGATACCTTCAGGCAGAACCGAATAGAACAAGTTGAGCACGCTTCCCAACGCGCCTGTCAATATATCCCAGCCTGGCATCTAGCGGCGTCCTTCGGCATCGAGATCCGGCACGGGATCGTTACCACCCTCGCGGAAGGGATGGCAGCGCCCAATGCGTTTCGCAGCCATCCATCCGCCCCGCATCGTTCCATACCTGGTAATAGATTCCAGGGCGTAGCTCGAGCAAGTGGGGTTGTAGCGACAGTTTTTTCCAAGCAGGGGAGACACGAACCGGCCATAACCTCGGATCATTCGGGTCAACCACCACGCGGGGTGATAAGGCCGCAGCTCCCGGCTGCGCTGCCTGATCGTTGCTCCCGTCATGCCTGCTCCTGCTCTACGGCGTCACCGGACGCCAATTGTGCCGACCGCGTTGCCTTGGCCAGCCAGTCAACGAGACGGTCGAACGGCACCTCGTCGGCCCCGGATCGAGCAATCACCACATATGCGGTTCCGTCTCTGAGTCGTATTCGCGCCATTGCAGCACGAAGTCTGCGTTTGGCGCGGTTACGCCTCACCGCGTTCCCCACCTTCCGACCCGCCACGAAGGCGACCTGTGGTGGTCCCGGAGAACCTTCCGAGAGAAGCACAACAACGCAACCGGCGGAACGTCGATCGCCTCGTCGCGCAGCTGCGAAGTTCTTGCGGCCACGTAGCGAGACGTAAGGGCGCCCGCTACGCGGTGAGGCGCTGACGCCCTTTGTCACGGCGGCGTTTGACGATGGCGCGTCCGGCTCGCGTTCTCATGCGAGAACGGAATCCGTGCTTACGCTTGCGGCGTCGTACGTTCGGTTGGTAGGTGCGCTTCATTCGAAGTAAATCCCTGGGGAAGTCGCGGTTAGGCCGGAAGGTTACGGAGGCGCCGAAACCTTGTCAAAGCTAGAAGTCGTTTGGCGCTCGGTCCGGTGGACGTCGCGAAATTTACATATCGATCGCGAAAGATTGATTAGGGGCACGCGAGCCGCTTTCGACCCTGTGTGGCATGGTTGAGCGGAAGGGAGCGGGAGCTGGAAACGTTGCGACACAACAGGTTTGAGAGAATACGGCGGGCTCTGGTGAATTCCATAGCGTCGGATTTGGCGTTCTTGAACGCTTCGTCACACGCTTTATACACTCGCCAATCGCTGTAGGCGGGCCGAAACGCCAACTTTCCTTGGGAAGTGCCAGCAACAGGAAACGGCCACCAACAGAGGCCAAAAGAACAACTACGAACGGGAATCCGGGGTGGGGAGATCGAACTCCGGCTCCGCGGTAGGGCTTCTCCACACCTTGTGGATAGGTGTGTGGATTCCTTGACATTGATGGGTTTGTGAAAACCCTGCCCGGCTGTATCAGAGAGGATTGGCGTAAAGGTGGAAGCTCGCTCGACAACGCCGTGGGAGGAATTCCAGGATCACCTCCAGAACCGAGTACCGCCAGTGGCCTGGCAAACCTGGATCGAGCCTCTCGAGGCTGCACTCGACGAGAATACGTTGCAGCTCGTTGCCCCTTCCGACTTCCATCGCCGTTGGGTTGCCGATCGCTACCTAGGCGCGATCGAGGCGGCGGCCGTGGCAGCTTTTGGAGATCGCATCGAGATATCTCTGACAGCCCGCGAGGGCTCCGCCATCGTTGATGATGAAGACACGAACGTCGTCATCGACGACAGAGCTGAGACACAAGACGGACCTGTCACTGGACCATCGCCCACGCCGAGTCGCTCATTGCCGCCGCTCACCCGTGATTTCGATTCGAGCCTCATTGCCAAGTACACATTCGACAACTTCGTAGTGGGGCCCTCGAACCGATTCGCCAATGCCGCGGCAATGGCGGTGACCGAGCATCCGGCCAGCCAGTACAACCCACTCTTCATCTACGGACCGGCCGGCCTCGGTAAGACTCACCTTCTCCACGCTGTCGGTCACCAACGCAAGGAGATGGCTCCGGAGACGACAGTTCGCTACGTCTCTTCCGAGCAGTTCTTCAATGAGTTCATCAACGGAATTCGTCAGAAGAAGATGGAAGACTTCAAAGCGCGGTACCGCACAATCGACGTGCTGATGGTGGACGATGTCCAGTTTTTTGAAGGCAAGGAGCAGATCCTCGAGGAGTTCTTCCATACGTTCAACCACCTATATGGGGCGGGCAAGCAGATAGTGCTCAGTTCGGATCGACATCCCAAGGCCTCTTCACTCGACGATCGAATCCGAAGTCGGTTCGAGTGGGGGCTAGTAACCGACATTCAGCCTCCCGACGTGGAGACGCGGCTCGCAATCCTTCGCAAGAACGCCGAGTTTGCACCACGGACAGTCCCTCCGGACGTTCTGCAGTTCATCGCCGAAAACGTGATGGACAACATCCGCGAACTCGAAGGAGCTCTCACCAGGGTGACGGCATACGCCGCCTTGACCCACGAAGAGATCAGCCTCCAAATGGCACAAGAAGTCCTCCTCGATCTGCTGCCGGGCGCCGACGCCCGGAAAGTGACTGCAGAACAGATCATCAAAAAGACGGCTGTGGTTGCAGACGTCTCAGAATCTCAACTCATCGGGCCGAGCAGAAAGCAGCCCCTCGCGCGCTGGCGCCAGATAGCGATGTATCTCTGTAGGGAGCTCACAGACCTCTCCCTCCCCAAGATCGGGGCCCAATTCGGGGGCAGAGATCACACCACGGTCATACACGCCATCGAGAAGATCAAAGGCCTCATGGCCGCAGACAAGCAGGTCTTCGACGAAGTCACAGCTTTATCCCAACAGCTGAGGAAAACTTGATGTTGTCCCCAACCGGCGTATCGCCCGGATTTCGCGAAGTGGATAGCTCCCTATTTGTTCGCGAGAAGTGTGAGCAACAAAAACCCCCATTGACCAGGGGAAACAGCACACTTCTACACAATCCACAGGCCCTACTACAACTACTACCATTTTTAGATCAAAAGAGATTGAAGAAGGAACAAAGCTGTGCGAATCAGAGCTGAGCGTGACGACCTTGCCGATGACCTATCCAGGGCAGCTAGAGCAGTAGGAACCCGATCCCCGCAGCAGATCTTGCAGGGCCTGCTGTGTGAGGTTCGGGGCAACCGCCTCGAGGTGACCGGCACGGACGGCGAGGTCACTATCCGAACGATGCTCGATGTCGAAGTAATCGATTCCGGCAAGACCGTCGTGCCCGCCAAACTGGCCGCGGAGGCTGTTCGCAAACTGCCGGCAGGAGCTGTGACCATGGCGGCCTCCGATGGTGAAGTCGAGATAACAGGCAATGGGCCTCGCTTTCGACTTCGGGAATTCGTTGTTGGTGACTTCCCCGATATCGCCGATACGATCGAGACTCCCATCGTTGAGATTGACGGGGAGAAGTTCGTTGCTGCGCTTGGCCAGGTCGGGGTCGCCGCCTCGGCAGACGACGCCCGTCCCACTTTGACCGGCGTTCTTTTCGAAAACGGTGAGGAAGGCCTCAGACTGGTTGCCACCGACTCCTATCGGCTTGCGTTGCGCGAGCTTCCCGGTGTGGCGGCGGGTGCTGATGCGCTTGTGCCTTACAGGGCACTGCGCGAGGTCGGCCGTGCCATTGGAGACGCCAAACTCGGGGTTCAGCTCGACAGCAGGGAGGCGGCTTTCAGCTCGGAGCGGGGACGAATGACGGCCCGCGTGATCGAAGCCACTTTCCCCAATTACAGGCAACTGCTGCCCGATTCTTATCCGAACCGTCTCACCATCGCGAAGTCGATGCTCCTCGACGCGGTCGGCCGTGCTGCTCTGGTTGCGGAGGATCACATTCCGGTTCGGTTGTCACTCCACGAGGGTGGAGTCGAGCTCAGCGTCACCCGGCAGGAAGTCGGTGAAGAGACGGAGCACATCGAAGCGGAATACGAAGGCGAAGACATGACGATTGCCTTCAACACTCGCTATCTCACGGATGGCGTGAGTGCCGTGGGTGGCGATGAAGTGATCCTCGAGACGATCGATCCACTCAAGCCCGGCATGCTCAGCGGCGGGGGAGACGGCTTCCAATACCTTCTCATGCCGGTGCGCTTGTAGCCCTGGCTGATGCACCTCGGCTGGCTCGAGCTGCAGGATTTTCGCTGCTACGAGTCGCTGAGTTTCACTCCTGAACCAGGTCTCAATGTCTTGATCGGCAACAACGGAACCGGCAAGACGAACGTCCTCGAAGCGATTGGTTATCTCTCTCGGCTCAGATCGTTTCGGGGCGCACCGGATGCGGCCCTGGTGCGGAGTGAGGCAGCGGCCGCAGTGATTCGTGGTGGGATCGAACGTGAGTCGGGTGAACTCAAAGTGGAAGTCGAGCTGCCCGCGGAGGGGCGGCGCCGCATCCTCGTCAATGGCAAACGTCCCAGGCGCAATTCTGACGTCGCGATCGAAGTGCCGCTCGTGGCGTTTCTGCCGGATGACCTGGATGTCGTGAAGCGGGGGCCAGGTCTGCGACGCGACTATGTCGATGAGGTCGCCGGCCACATCAGCCCTGCTGCGGGCGCTGACCGCGCCGAGTACGACAAGATCGTCAGGCAGCGGAACCGTTTTTTGCGTGACGAGGGCCATCAGGCAGACCCGGTAACGCTCGACGTTTGGGACGAGCGACTCGCAGAGGTCGGTGGACGCCTCGTCAGCGCCCGTCTCAGCCTTTTGGAGCGTCTGAGCGGCTATCTGACGCGTGGTTACAAATCTGTGGCAGGGGCGGGCGCTGATGGCCTCACGGCACGCTACGAGGCCTGGTGGCTGGACGATTTCGAGCCGCATAGGGCGCTGTTGGCAGCCTTGGGGGAGCGAAGGCGCCGAGATCTCGATCAGCGGACTACAACCGTCGGCCCCCATCGCGACGAAGTAGGGCTCTATCTCGGGAGTCGGCTTGCCCGTACTCACGCCAGCCAGGGAGAGCAACGGTCGGTTGCCTTGGCATTGCGCATCGCCGCATTTGGCTTGCTGGAGGATCGGCACGACCGTCCCCCAATACTGCTGCTCGACGACGTGTTCTCAGAACTGGATCCAGGCAGATCGGAGGGAGTCATCGAGCTACTCCCCAAGGGCCAGGTTTTTGTCACTAGCGCCAGAGAGGATGAAGTTCCCCTCGCCGGCCGGCGCTGGCGAGTCAGCTCCGGCTCCATCAGTTGAATCGCAGAACGGATGGCAGATTCGAACGGAAGAACGATGCCAGAACAACCTCAAAACCCACAGAAGTTCCGCCAGGCCTCCCCCAATGACGGGGACGGCGGCCCCTCGCGGCATGTACGCCCATTCCTGACGGAGGAGGAAACAAAGGCTCGGCGCCGTCCCGAGGACATAGGCGCCGTGCTCGATCGGATCATGACCGGCGTGGCGGGCGGACGAGGTGCTCACGCTGTGTCGCTTGGAGCGCGATGGGGCGAAGTCGTCGGGTCGGATTACGCCGACAAGACCGCCCCGGGGCCGTGTGACTCCGGGCGTCTGGTGATCCTCGTTCGGGACGGCGCGACCGCATCGAAGCTGCGATTCAACACCTCCCAAATCCTGCAAAACGTGGCGAAAATCGCCGGGGAAGGAACAGCTTCATCGATCTCTTTCCGCGTGAGTCCCTCGCTGGCGAAAAAGCCCACTACCTAGTGGGTTTTCGGCCGTGAATGGCGGGCGAGCACTTCAGCCAAATGGTCTGGGAAGCGCCTGATTCCGGCTATAATGACAAAGTTGCAACTTATTGAATACAGCCGCTGCAACACACGTTCTCGAGGAGATCAGTGAGCACCGCAAAAGGGTCAAACGCGTCCTATGAAGCGAAGGACATTGAAGTCCTCGAAGGCATCGAACACGTTCGGAAACGGCCGGCCATGTACATCGGGTCGACGGGCCCGAAGGGCCTCCACCACCTCATCTGGGAGGTGGTCGACAACGGCGTCGACGAGGCAATGGCGGGCTTCGCGACCCGCATCGAAGTTTCCCTGTTGGACGACGGGGGAGTCCGGGTCCTGGACAACGGCCGCGGCATTCCGGTCAAGAAGCATCCCAAGACCAAACAGCCGGCCGTAACCACTGTTCTCACGACGCTCGGCGCGGGCGGCAAGTTCGAGTCAGGGGCATACACCGTTTCCGGTGGTCTCCATGGCGTTGGCGTCTCGGTCGTCAACGCACTATCAACGCGTCTCGACGTCGAGGTCGTTCGCGACGGTTTCAAATGGACCCAGACCTTCGAGTACGGCAAGCCCAAAGCTGCTCTGAAGAAGGGCAAAGCCGCCAAGCGGACAAGCACCATGGTCACCTTTTGGGCAGACCCGGAGATTTTCGAGGAGACCCGGCAATACGACGCCAGCGTGGTGACGACCCGCCTGCGTGAGATGGCCTTTCTCAACAAGGGCCTCGAGATCAAGTTCCGCGACGAACGTGGTGAGGAGCCTGTTGAGGAGACATTCCAGTACAAGGGTGGCATCGTCGACTTCGTCAAGCATCTCAACGCATCTCGCGAGCCGATCCACAAGCAGATCGCCTACTTCGAAAAGAAGGACGATACGGCCGAGGTTG
>JAHEJX010000013.1:54057-55312 GCA_024638645.1 Actinomycetes bacterium | reverse complement strand
GCGGTATCAAACCGTTTGGCCAGGGATGCGATTGAGCGTACGGCGACGAGGCCGAAGCGCGCCATGGTGACGGGTCGCCGCCAGCCCTCGAGGAGCGGTTGAAGCGAGCCGGAAAGGATCGCGGCGAATTCGGCGACGATCGGTCGCATCAACTTGAGGTACTCCGAACCGTCTGACCCGAGGAGCTGCGCCGTCTCATCCACGGAGCGCAAGACACCGACGGCATTGCCGCCGTCGAGGGGATGACTCACCGAGACTTCTGGCGTGATCCATTCGACGTCGTCCCAAGGCACAGATGCAAAGAATGGAGAGGCGGCCCCGATCGGGTGCGCTGCCGAACACACATCGTGGAGATGTCCCGGCTGCATCAAAGGAAGCGTTCGGGCGCCGCCCCCCGGCGTTGGTGCCGCCTCGTAGACCGTCACTGCGAATTCGGCGCGGGCCAACTCGATTGCTGCCGCCAGACCGTTAGGGCCTGATCCGACGACGATCGCTTGGCGTTTCGACATGGCGGAAAGCTACTGCCAACGCGCCCGATGGCCTACATCTCCAGGCAGCTGAGCATTCTCTCGGTCCGAGAGAGCGGCAAATGCTCCATCTCCGCCGACCTCGATCGCGCCTCTCCTCCATTGCCCGGCTCAGGCTGGATTCGAGACGCTAAGACGCTTCGATGCCTACACCGAGGAGGCGCTCCCGACTGATCGCCTTGGCTCCGGCGGCCACACCCCAGATCGCGAAGACCCAGGCGATGGAGCCGACGATGAGCGCAGCGAGCGTCGGATTGAGCACGAACCCGCTCGATGCGACGTAAGAGGCCATGATGATCGGCAGTGAAACCAGGCTGGCGGCTTGTTGGGCGGCCGCAGTCGACTGCACTCTCGCTGAGAGCCGCACGATGATGGACAGCGCCACCAGCAGGAACGGCGGCACGACCCACAAGATCAGGAGCCACCATCCCGTGGTCGGAAAGAACCAGCCGCCAACTATTGGCCCGGCTCGGAAATTCACGATGAACGCGTACACGCCGAAGCCGACCACCGTTGCCGCGTACCCGGGGATAGCGCTGGCGAGCAGCTTGCCTGCATAGATCTCACGGATTTGGAGAGGGGAGTGGGCAAGGAACTCGCCGATGCCCCGTTCACGTTCACCGACGATCGCTTGGGCTCCGACGGCAGAAGAGATCGTCAGCGGCACCACAATTGCCACAGGGGCCAGCAGGAAGACTGCAAGCGAATACGCGGCCCTGGCCTGCGGA
>JAHEJX010000013.1:0-54033 GCA_024638645.1 Actinomycetes bacterium | reverse complement strand
CAGGACCCAGGGGATAAACACGAAGAAGATGCCACCGAGGATCACCATCGGGATCCAATAGTCCTTGCTGATGAAGAGACGGTGCAGATCGATACGGGCAACCGTCCACACCTTGTTCCAATTCATGACGGCACCTCGGGTGGTGGGATTGCCACGGGATCGGCCTGCCGCAGTTGCCGTTGCATCTCGAAATAGAGGTGCTCGAGCGTCGCAGCCATCGGCTCCACGCGAGTTAGCCGGACACCGTCGGCAACTAGGCCGGCGACCATATCGGGCAGCACCTCGATCGATTCGAGCGTCACGTGGAGGGCGCCGTTCCACACTGCGCCTTTCACGCCCTCGTACCGGTTCAGGCCTTTCAACAGGGCTCGATTTTCGGCATCGACGATCACAACGGGGTCTTTCATGTATCGAGCCGCCAGATCGGTCGGGTGGCCGGCGGCGCGCGCTGAGCCGGCGCCCATGAGAATCACCTGGTCGGCGATGCCCTCGGCCTCGTGAAGGAGGTGGGTAGCCATGATCACGGTGCGTCCACTTCCGGCGAGCTCGCGAATCAGGTCGAGGACGGCGCGAGCGCTTTCCGGGTCGAGGCCTGCCGTCGGCTCGTCGAGCAGCAGGATTTCCGGGTCGTGCAGGACTGCCCTGGCGAGGGCGAGGCGAGTCCGCATCCCGGTCGAGTACCCGGCAACCTTCATGTGCAGGGCATGGTCGATGCCGAAACGCGCTGCTGCTTCGGTGATTCGGCTTGCGTCGGCATCCCAGATCTTGGCAGCGTATTCGAGGTTGTCCCGCCCGGTGAGGCGGTCGTAGAGGGCAGGCTTGGGAGGCACAACTCCGCTGCGGCGTCTGATTTCGTCGCCGTCGCGCTCCGGATCCATTTCGAGCACGCTGATGGTGCCTGCGTTGGGTTTGAGCGAGCCGGTGATCAGGCGCACGGTCGTGGTCTTCCCCGCGCCGTTAGGTCCGAGCAGCACCGCAACACTTCCCTTGGGGACGTCGATGGTGAGGCTGTCGACAGCGCGGATCTCGCCAAAGCTGCGGCTAACGCCGCTGAGGTGGATCCCCTTCGTCATCTTTCGGTTCATCGGCCGTGAAGGTACAAGAATTGAGCGCCTAGAGGATCGCCTGGCAAGTTTCCGATGCCCTCGCCCTCGCAAGCCGCAACCGGCTGCGCCGTAGCGTGGGAGAATTGCCATATGTGCGGACGGTTTGTGCAATCTCAGGCGGCAGAGAAGTACGCCGAGTTTCTCGGCGTACACGAGATCAAGATTGATCCGTTGTCGCCTTCGTACAACGTTGCACCTACGGATCACGTGTACGCGGTGGCCGAGCACGATGGGCAGCGTCAGCTTGGAGCGTTCCGGTGGGGGTTGCTTCCGTTCTGGGCCAAGGACAAGAAGATGGCGGCCAGGAATATCAACGCCAGATCGGAGACTGCCGCCACCAAGGCCAGCTTCAAGGAAAGTCTCGCCAAGCGGCGCTGTCTGATCCCTGCCGATGGCTTCTACGAGTGGCAGCGCCTCGAAAAAGGCAAGCTGCCGCATTACATACACAGCAAGGACGGCAATCCCCTCGTCTTTGCGGGTCTCTGGTCCTCCTGGAAGGATCCGGAGTCCGGCGAGCGGCTCCGTACCTGCACGATTCTCACTGGAGAGCCCAACGACCTCGTGGCTCCCATCCACGATCGAATGCCGGTCTCGCTACCCGAATCTGTGTGGGCCGACTGGCTGGATCGCGATCTTGAAGACGCCGTCGAGGCGGCGAAGCTCTTGAGGGTATATCCGGCAGATCAAATGGCTCTGCACCCGGTGAGCACCCTCGTCAACAAGGTCGCGAACAACACGCCTGAGTTGATCGATGAGTTGACAACCCCCGCCGCCGAACAACCGACCCTCGGCTTGTAGGGCAACCGGCTTGCGGAGCGACGGCGCGCCCTAACAACACGCGTTCTCGAGGATCGGCAACATTCCCTTGCTCGATTGCGGCGCCGGCGAACATACACCGGTTTCGGGCAACACGAGCTTCACGTTGTAAGCCGCATCTTCGTCGCCGTCGATGAGCGCAACCACAGACCTGGCTTGCTCGTATCCCGTCAACAGCAAGAAGGTCGGTGCTCGGCCGTAGCTCTTGTTGCCGACGATGAAGAATCCCTTGTCCGGCTGCGCCAGCTCCCGCGCTCCGTGGGGAGGTACGTTGCCGCATGAGTGGAAGTTGGGGTCGATGAGCGGGGCCAGTTGTTTGCTCGATTCGAGCGAATTGTCGATGTCGAGCTGGATCTCGCCAAGCATTGCGAGGTCGGGTCGAAAACCTGTTGTGTTCACGATGCGATCGAAGGGGCCGACCTTGCGGCCGTCCAAGCTGACGAGCCAAGCCCCCGCGTCGTCCCGGATGACCTCGCGAATTCGAAAGCCAGTGACAAGGTCCACTGGACCGGTAGAGACCAGCGCTTTGGCCGCGGATCCAAGGGCACCACGCTCGGGGAGCTCATCGTCCGTGCCTCCGCCGAACATCTGGCCTGGTTCGTCGCGACGCACCAACCACGTGATCTGAGTCGACTCATCATCGGCTGCGACCGATGCGAGGGCACGCAGGACATTCTGGGCTGAATGGCCAGAGCCCACCACCGCGATCGCTCCGCCGGCGTACTGGTCGCGGTCTGCGAGCACGTCTGGAATGCCGGTTGCGATCAAGTCGGTGCTGGCACGCTCGCCAAGGGCCGGCGTGCCGCCCGAGCCGAGTGGGTTGGGTTGGCGCCAGGTCCCCGACGCGTCGATGACCGAAGACGCGAGGATCTCGATCTCGCCGACTGGAGCAACTGCAGTGATCACAAAAGGAAGCTCATCTCGCCCCAGTGGCCTTGTCTTGTCGACACCAAGCCTGCTGACCGAGGTGACGCGGGTCCCTGTTTGCAGTGAATCTGCGATCTGCGGGATCCCGCTCAAGGGCTCGAGGTACAGATCAACGAGGTCGCGACCGGTCGGATGTTCGTTGTCGGGCGGTGCGGTCCATCCTGTGGCTTCCAGCAGGCGGCGCGATGCCGGGTCGATGCAATGCTGCCAAGGCGAGAAGAGCTGCACATGGCCCCATTCTCGGATCGCCGCGCCCACGCCAGAACCCGCTTCGATGATCGTGAACGAAAGGCCACGTTCAACAAGGTTGGCGGCGGCGGCAAGCCCAATCGGGCCGGCGCCGATTATTGCAACTGGATACGACTGCATCTTTTGGTCTCCTGTTTCGTCTTCAATGAAGACGGAATGGAAAGGCAATGGATGCACGTTTTCCTCGAGAACGTCCACCCTTAGGGTGAAGTGACATGACCTACAGCGCATCGCCGGTAGAAACCCTCTACAAGGAGTTCGCTTTGCGCCTCAACGGCTTTGTGTTGCGGCGCGTCAACAACAAGGAGCTTGCCGAAGACATCGTCCAGGATGTGTTCGTGCGTCTTGTGGCGACGGATGTCGACGCTATCGAAAATGTTTCAGGCTGGCTGCACCGGGTTGCGCGTAATGCCATCATCGATCGGCGCCGTTCCGCCAAGAGACACGAACTGCCGACAGACGAGGTCCCCGAGCCCGTCGCTCTCGAGGACGACGACGAGGCGATTTGGGGCGAAATCGTCGCTTGCCTCCAACCCTTTCTCGACGGCCTCAACGCAGAGCATCGCAGCGCGCTCGAGATGACAGACCTCGGAGCTCTGACCCAGGCCGAAGCCGCCGAGCAGGCTGGCATCTCGCTGGCAGGTATGAAATCGCGGGTTCAGCGGGCGCGCCGGCAGCTTCTCGTGGACCTCCAGGAGTGTTGTGCCATAACGGTTGATGGCAGGGGTCGGCCAATTGAGTGGCGTTCCCGCGACAACTGAGTCCCGGTTCTTGTCATCCGCCTCTTTGGGTCCTCCGTACAGCTTCTTGCAGGCCCGGCCAGGGCCAGACCTAACAAGGAGTTACAAACAATGAAGCGATTCCGCAATATCGCGATAGCGGCGTTGGCAGTTTCACTGCTCGCTGCTGCTTGCGGTGGCGACGATGCCGCCGATACAACAACTGCTGCGCCCGACACCACGATGGCAGAGGAAATGATGGACGCAGGCACGATCGTCGAAGTTGCCGGCGAAGCTGGTTCATTCAGCACGCTGCTCGCTGCCGCCGAGGCTGCCGGCCTCGTCGACACGCTCAACGGCGACGGTCCGTTCACCGTGTTCGCACCGACCGATGAGGCGTTCGCCGCCCTTCCGGAAGGCACCCTCGAATCTTTGCTCGAGGACACTGAGGCCCTGTCACAGATCCTGCTCTACCACGTCGTATCCGGCGAGGTGAAAGCAGCCGACGTGGTTGGTCTCGACTCGGCCACGACGGTGCAGGGCGAGGACATCTCAATTGCCGTTGACGGTGAGACGGTTGTTCTCAATGGTTCGGCCAACGTGCTGACGACTGATGTCGCCGCCTCCAATGGTGTGATTCACATCATCGACGCCGTCCTCCTGCCGCCAAGCGCCTAGGCAAAACAGCAATTCGCAACAATCTCGAGGGAGGGGTCCGTTAAGGGCCCCTCCCTCGTTTTCATCCGGCGAGGCGTATCCAGGCGCCATGGTGGTGAACCCCACCGAGCTCGACCGTTTCCCGGTCGGCCCCATGGCGGGAAACGGACAGCACCGTCGACCGGAGCTTCGTCAACCACTCGGCTCCAACCCGATAGATGGTTCGGGCTCCGGCCAGGTCATCGAGCATGTGATAGAAGCGCTCCCGATCTTCTTTGCTGAACTGGTTGAGAACGAACGAGTGCTGGATGACGAGCGCGTTATCGCTGGGCGCTTCTGCGACGATTCTGGACGCTGCTTCGAAGGCGTCGCCTTCCTTGACTATGGGTGGATGAACGCGGGCAACCTCGATGGCCGCCGCCAATCGAGCATGGCGTTCCACCTGATCGGGCCATACGAGTGCTTGGAGCCAGCGCGCCTCATCTTCGTTCGCGACGTCGATCGGGTGAATATCAATGCCGGTCCGCCACGCGATGTCGGGGACGCGGCGGGCATGGCGCGGAATCTCATCTCCGCAGTTCGTCTCGAGCTGGACGGTCGCATCCTCGGCAAGGCTCTTCGTCTCACCTGTCGCTCGATAGGTGTAGCCGTAGCGGTCGACGTTTTGGTTGAGTCCCGCACTCGTCCCTATCTCCGCCAAAGCAAGCGGGCGGCCTGCCATCTCCTGGACGAGGTTGTATGCAGGCAGCAGGAAAACGCAACGGGCAACTTCGTTGGTCTGCACTCGTTTTGTCGTGATGAGCTCGTGGATGGCCTCGCGATTGTCCGTGACAAACGCGTCGAATGCGTCTTCCAGCGGATCATCTTGGCGATTGCCGCCCAGGGACGGGTACCAATCGGCGAGCGCCTGCTCCGGATCGGCGATGAGTAGATACTGAACCGCGGCCAGCAGCATGTTCATCTCCAGCTGGCCGGGTGGAACCACTCGGATGAGGTCGAGAACGTCGTCTCGCACCGCGACGTGGCGTGCCAGCCTGGCGTACATCCTCGAGTCGGCGCGGATCGTCTCTTCCCAAGTGTGGACCCGGCTGCGCGTCTCATCGATCGTTCTAGGCATGCTTCGAGCGTAGAGCCGTGGTCGTTGTGCCGGCAGCAGATTTCTCGACGTCAGCTGTGATCTTCACCCTGATCGTGCGGTCCGACGGAGCGGGCCAATCGTCGGTCTTCGGTCAGGTCCCTGATGGCCCGTAGCACCACAAGGGGCTCTACGGCCTGGGTGAACAGCTGGTCCACTTCGGAGCGGCACAGCAGCTCAACTGCCGGTCGATCCCCGATCGGAAACAGGCCGATCACGACTGAGCCCTCTTGCCGCCAGCGTTCAATAGCAGCGCGGCTGAGCCACGGAGTCTCTGTCCCGACGGCTATGGCATCCGCCGTGGGCACCTCACCGGGTTCCGAGCACCTTGCGACAAGCCTGACGAGCCCGGTCTCGGTCGCCGCGTCGGCCAAGGTTGCCTCCCACCTTCGTGGCGAGATGACCGTAACGAGGGTGGGTCTCACGCGAAGACACGGCGGAGTGCAACGATGTGCTGGAGGGCGATCCAACTTTGGGCTCCCCCTCCGCCAAGTACGACGTGGTCGGCCCCGACAGCCAGAACCACGCCTTCTGCGCTCCTACCGCCGGTTGCATCGACGATGAGACTTTCCGCCCGGTCTTCCGCGAGCAGCAGCCGATCGCGAATAGTGCTTCTCCTTTGGGCCGAGACCCGAGCGGCGTATTGCTCGGCTCGCAGCGTCTCGTCCATCTCCACTCGGAGTCGGCGTCCCAGGGCGCGCAGGTCCGGATGGGAGTTGAATGTGTCCTCCTCACCGTTGCCACAGTTTGATGAGTTCATGGTTCCCCCTTCGTTTCCCCACTGCACCTAATCAATCGGCGAGCGTCGATGCAATGGGTCTGTCGCGCCGAGATTTCGCGGCTTCGAATGGGCCGACGCCGTCCGAGTCACTCCTAGAGTCCGCGCCATGGCGCAATACGGATTCGACTTCCCCCCGTTTGGCGAGCTCGCCGATCCCGGGACGATGGCTGAGCTTGCGACTCTCGCCGAGGAGGCAGGCTGGGATGGCGTTTTCGTTTGGGATCACATCATGTATCGGGAGCCGGTGACCGACGTCGGCGATCCGTGGATCGGATTGGCCGCTATGGCTGCGGTGACCGACACCGTCAGCCTCGGGGTCATGGTGACTCCGTTGCCGCGGCGCCGTCCGCAGATAGTTGCTCGGCAGTCTGTGGGCATAGATCAGTTGAGCAACGGCAGATTTGTGCTTGGGGTAGGTCTCGGCCTGGATCGCTCCGGCCGCGAACTCTCTGCTTTTGGCGAAGAGCTGGATGACCGGGCTCGAGCCGCCATGCTTGACGAGTCACTTCAGATCATCGCCGGCCTGTGGGCCGGCGAGCGATTTCGTCACGAGGGCGAGCACTACCTGATAGACGACGTCACATTCCTGCCTCGTCCGACCTCGCAGCCACGCCCTCCCATTTGGGTTGCCGGCCGTTGGCCATACAAACGACCGATGCGAAGGGCCGCAGCATGGGACGGCCTCTTCCTGATTGATGTCGACGGTCCGGGCGCGCTCGCCGAGGCTGGGGACTTCGTGCGGCGCGAGCGGGGTTCACTAGAAGGGTTCGACATCGTGACGCATGTCCCCCGCGAGGACGATGCCCAACCGTGGGCTGACGCCGGGGCTACCTGGATCATGACGAAAACGCCCTATGCAGCCGGCGTCGATGAGCTTTATGAAGTGGCCAGGGCCGGGCCCTGGAACTGAGGCCGGCGCCGCGGAATCTATCCGTAGCGCCGGGCTGTATCGCTATCGAGTGAAGGCACATTCTCGACACGCTGTCGAGCGGGGTTGATCGTATGCTTCCCAAGTCATGAACTCGGATAACGGGGGACAAGTGGTTTCCGCCACGTCGGTTAGCGACCAACTGAGAGTGTCGAGGTCGGCCACGGCCCGGACGATCTACCTTGTCCTCGGCTTCATCTTTTTGGGAATCGGCATTGCCGGCTTCTACCTACCGGTGCTGCCGGGCACGATCAACCTGTTGGTCGCGGCATACTTCTTCTCCATGTCGAGTGAGCGGATGTTCCGCTGGATGATGACCAACAAGGCATTCGGGCAGCAGCTCCAGGACTACCGGGCCGGTCTTGGTATTCCGCGCAACATCAAATTGGTTGCGGTCGCCTCCATCGTCGTGTCTGTCACTCTCACGGTGACTCTCGCCATGAGCAATCCTTGGCCGCGCGCCGGAATGGTCCTCTTCGGCCTCGTCGGTGTGTGGTTCGTGCTCACCCGGCCGACTCGTGAAGTGGAACTGCAGCGTCTCGCTGCGGGCGGCTCCTTGGACTAGGAGTCCTGCTCGGGCTGCCGGATCGCCGCAACCCTTCGTTTTATGCCACCGCCGCGTCTTTGATAGATGGTGCTCGTCGATCCCTCTGCGCTGTCGACGCCTTCCTCCACTCTCTCTTCGACGTCGTGCTCTTCGATGGCGCCGTCATAGACGAAGTCCTCCGATGCGAGCGGGGTTTCCGATTCATTTGTTGGAGCCTTGGCTCGGCCGCCCCATGGATCCGAGTAGCCGGAGGCCGGCCGACTTGCTGGAAGCTGGCCCGATCCGTCTGGTTCTGCATAGAGGGCGACGGGCCCGGTTGCGGCGGCCCGCAGCTGCTCGGTCTTGCGCTTCTTCTTGGGTCCGATCGGCGGCGCTCCGTTTGGCACGTCACCGGCGTGGCGAAGCTCCTGAGCAATCATGTCTGAAATCAGCCCGGTTCGGTCTTCTGCGACCTCGGCCAGGTTGGAGATATGGGCCTCGAAGTCGACAACTGCATCGCGCAGAGCCTGGACGCGCCGCTCCAGGCGCCTGGTGTCCTCGCGGGCCGCCGCCATGGTGTCCTCCGCCTCGCGGTTGGCCTGGTCCAGCGCCTCCTCTGCCTCGACTTGAGCCTTGGAGAGGCGATCCAGAGCCTGGCCCCGCGCCAATGCGAGAGCCTCTTCCGCGTCCGCCCTGCCCTGCGCGGAGATCGCCTCGGCCGTGGCGGCAGCGTCTGCCTTGATCTCGGCCGCTTGGTTGCGCGCCCTGGCAAGGACTTCGTCGGCTTGTCCCTCACGGCTGCTGCGCAGCTCGTCGAGCTCGGATTCGACGCGTTCGCGAATCAGCCGGGCTTCCGCCATGGCGGAGTTGATCATCGCCTCTGCCTGCTGCCGCGCATGAGCCAGGATATCTGCGACCTCAGCGTCCGCTTCGTTGCGTGCGGCATCTGCCTCGACCACGGCCGCGGCCGAAAGCCTGTTGGCCTCGGCTTGAGCGAAGTGAAGCATCTTCTCTGCTTCGGCGGATTCAGCCAGTGTTCGCGCTGCTGACTCTTCCAGTGCGGATTCCGCCTCGTCAATGGCGGACGTGAGGACATTATCTGCGTGGACGCGAAGCTCCTTGGCTCGTGATGCTGCAAGGTCGATGAGGGAGTCCGCCTCTTCTCTGATGCGTTGCGCATCCATCTGAGCTGCGGCCAGATGGTCCTCTGCGGCTCCGATGATTCGGTCGGCCGTGATGGTCGCTTCGTCGCGGATCGCCTTGGCTTCAGCTGTGGCGGCGTCGACGATGTCCACAGCGGAGTGCTTCGCGTCTGAGATGAGCCTGTTCTTGCTCTCCTGTGCCTCTACGACTGCTTTGATGGTGTCCGGAGCCGACCGGTCGGTCCGCTGGATGATTCGCTCATACTGGGCGAGTGTGTCTGCGACGCGACTCATCACCGCGTCTACCTCGGCTGGGTCGTAGCCTCGACGGCGCGATATCCCGAAACGATGGCTCTCCACCGTCGAAGACTCGATACGCATTAACAACCTTTCCCCGACCTCCCGCCCGATAAAGCCCCCTAAGGCCGAACAAGAGTGGTCTGGGTTCTGGTCGTGCGCCTTGCGGCCTGTCGAATGTAGCAAGATCGCGAAAATGTAGAAACCCCCTTCCAGCAATTGCCAAGGTCGAGGGGTGCGAAGCAGCTGCCACAAAGCGCAGAAAAGCGGCGGACGACGCGGGAAAACTCCGCGCCGCCCCTTGCCATCATCTCCACTTGCACATAGCCTTAGCAAATGGAGCGAATCCACGTAGATATCGATAAGGATTGGCTTTCGGTGGCTGACATCTGCGAATACATGGACGTCTCCACGTTTGTCGTTACATCGCAATTGCGCTCGGGCAATCTTCCCGCTGTTAAGTTCGGCCGGGAATGGCGCGTGGCGCGGCAGGACTTCGAGGACTGGATCAATGCCCAGCGCGCAGAGGCCTCAACCAGGGCCCACCACCAGCTGGATGTTTGATTATCAATGACATTTGAATCACCCACCGACCTGCCACCGCTGCCAGACGAAGTCGGAGCGAGTCTCCAACTCCCGGCCAAGCCAAAGCGTGACGCAGCCTCTGTGCTCACGAGCGCCATGGTCGTGTACGTGTTCGTCAACTTGCTCTTCTCTCTACCACTGCTCATCGCCCCCGTGTCGTTCTTTGATGCCATTGGGCTCAGCAAGATCGAGGCGAATGCTCTTGGCGGGCTGCGCTGGGTTGGCGCTGTTCTGCTGGCTTGGGCCGTCGCGGGGATCCTCGTGCTGGCCAGGCCGGGAGGACGGGCGATCTTCGTGACAACCGGAGCGCTTCAGCTCACCTTCGGAGCGCTCGCGTTTGTGTACAGCTGGTCCATCTCGGAGTACGAGTGGAGCCTTTGGTATCACCTCGTGGCAACTCTGATACTGGTTGCCGGGGCCGGATACATGTCGTGGGCTCGCCTTCGCGGACGTTCAGTTTTAAAGGGCGAGGAAGCCTGAGCGCCGAGTAGCGTTCGCCTCCATGGATATGTTCTTCGATGAGGATCACGAGCCGCTCGCTGCATCTGCCGCCGTGGTTCTCGCAACCGCTGCGTCGCCGGGCGGGCGCGACACGCTGGCGCGCGAGCTTGTTGGTGGTCGCCCGCTTCTCGCAGAGTTGGTGGCGAGGCTGCAAAGCCTTCGTATGGTGGTCGTAGTGGTCCGCGATGAAGAGGACGGCTCTCTGGTCGCCGGCATGGACCGAGTCGTCGTAATCATCGATCCGGAGTGGGAGGAAGGGGCGGCGCCGCTGCGGGCTGGTCTCGATTTCCTTGCTCAGTCCAACGAATTCGATGAGGCATTCGTAGTCCAGGTTCACACCCCACTTCTCGAACCGGCGGTTCTCGAGGCCCTTTCTGTCGCCAGGCGAGAGGCGGGGACTCTCGTAGCAGCGCCGAAGTACCGCTACGTCCGAGGCGGTCCGCTGTTGATCGGATCCGAGCTGTGGCCGCGCTTTCTCGGTGCGGAGGGTGCGCTCGACCTCGACGATTACCTCAAGGCTCATCCACAGTGGGTGTCTGAAGTCCGCGTCGATTTTGCACCGCCGCGCCGGATCGTGACCAGCGACGATCTCGTCGACATGCCTCACTAGCGCCTTTCGCTTGGCAGACGCCGCGTTAGCTTGAGTATTCTCCCGCCCGGCTGGCAGTCGGACGGCTGCCACACAACGTCGAAGTTGAAAGGACGACCATGGCGTCGATCGATGCGATCGAGGGGATCGGCCACAAGTCCGCTACGAGACTTCGCAAGGCACGGGTGCGCACTACAGAAGCCTTGTTGAAGAATGGAGCGAACAAGCGAGGACGCAAGCAGCTGTCGCAACAGACAGGCCTCTCCGAAAGGCAACTCCTCGAATGGGTCAACCGCGCTGACCTGATGCGCATCAAGGGGGTGGGGGAGGAGTACTCCGATCTTCTCGAAGCCTCCGGTGTCGACACCGTCAAGGAGCTACGGCGCCGTAACGCCGCAAACCTCCTCACGGCGATGGTCGAGATCAACAAGAAGAAGAACCTCGTCCGTCGCCTTCCGACAGAGGCAATGGTGCAGCGTTGGGTGGACAACGCGAAGGAACTCGAGCCGTTGGTTTCGCACTAGCGGACCGACAACGGCATCACGGGTCAGGTGTCCGGCCTCAGGTATCACGTGTTGGGTACCATCAACAAACTGCCGCTATACCTGATGCCTAATACCCGAGAAGGCCCCGGACCTTGATGTCCGGGGCCTTCTCGTAGATCAACTCCGGCTTTCCAGCCGGGCCTTCTTAGCTACTTCTTGGCTGCAGTCGACTTCCGCGCCGTCGCCGTGGTCTTCTTTGCCGTGGTCTTGGCTGCGGTGGTCTTGGCCGGAGCCTTCCTGGTGGTTGGGGTGGTCTTCTTGGCCGTGGTCTTGGCTGGAGCCTTCTTCGCCGCCGGCTTGGAGGCGGCCTTCGTGGCCGGCTTCTTGGCGGCCGGCTTCGATGCCGGAGCTTTCCTGGCGACTGGAGCCTTCTTGGTTTCGGCCTTCTTGACCGCAACCGGCTTGGCGGCCGGAGCGAATGACTCGCGCCAGCTGTCGAGCGCGCCTTCTAGCTGGTCGCGCATCTTCTCGACGCGGTCCTGGACTTTGTCGAAGTCGACACGGCTTTGGATCTCCTCGACCATGTCGGTGTCACGAAGCTGCTTCGTGACCTTCTCGCCCTCCTTGGAATATTCTTCGAAGCGCTTCTGGGCAGATTCGCTCATCTTGTTGCCGCGCGCGGCTAGCTTCTCGGCGTAGTCCTTGGCCATACGGCCTGCGACAACGGGAGCGCCAATGCCGGCGTAAAATGCCTTGCGGGCGAACTCCTTCTGCGACTTGAGGTTCATGTTTCCTCCGTGTTGTTGTCGTTGATGAAGCTCGTATAGATCTGCATCAACGCTTCCTTTTGACCTTTTTTGAGCTGCGAATCCGCCTGTACCGCTTCGACGACGGACGGTCGCTCGATCCCTTCGAGTAGCCCGGCTCGCTCGTAGAGCGACTCGGCGCGTATCGAGAGGGCTCGGGCGATCGACTTGAGTATCTCTGCCGACGGCTTGCGCAGCCCCCGTTCGATCTGGCTTAGGTAAGGATTGGATATCCCGGCCGCCTCAGCGAGTTTGCGTAGCGACATTGCGCTGCGCTCACGCTGCTGGCGGATGAACCCGCCAAGATCGGACAACGGTTGTTTCACTTCAACAATATATCGCACTCTGCTTACTATTGCAAGCGCTAGCTGGGAGCGAATTCGCGCTTGCAAAACACGTTGCCTCGCCCGGTGAGGCCCCCTCCGAGCGTTGGCGGACCTGGAACGAAGTAGGCGTGGAGTGAGGTGGAGCGAAGTGCCCGTCGGCAGCTTGGGCGCGGGTGCGGGACGCCTCAGCTCCCCCTCCCACCGAGCCTTCGGCTCGGCGTGCTCCCCCCCAACACTCGCTCTGCTCGCGAGGGGGAGAGATCAAGACGGCTGGTTTGCTGCGCAACCCCGGCGTCTATCCTCCCGTGAGCACACCAGGCCCTAAGGAGCCTCCGTGACATCGAAATCCCGAGGGGACGAGTCCTTGATCATTGTTATGAACTCTGATGCCGATGCTGCGGACGTTGCCCACGTCGTCGAACGACTCCACGACATCGGGGCCGAGGCCCATATTTCTGAGGGCCGCTACCGCACAGTCATCGGCGCTCTCGGCGATCGCGAAGTCATCCAGCAACTGCCCTGGGAGGCCTTTCCGGGAGTCGAGCGGGCAGTGCCGGTGCTGAAGCCGTTCAAATTCGTCAGTCGCGATTTCCAGCAGGAAGATTCGATCGTTGCTGTGGGCAATGTGCCTGTGGGAGGCGGGCATTTCGTGCCGATCGCGGGGCCGTGCGCAGTGGAGTCCCGCGAACAGCTCTTCGCGGCAGCCGAGGCCGTCGCCAAAGCGGGCGCAACGATTCTGCGCGGTGACGCGTTCAAGCCTCGCACTTCGCCATATTCGTTTCAGGGCCTCGAGGAGAAAGGGCTCGAGCTCCTGGCTGAGGCGAGGGACGAATTCGGCCTGCCGTTTGTCGCCGAAGTGGTCGATCCTCGCGACGTTGACCTGGTCGCAAGTTATGCCGACCTGATCCGGGTAGGTACCCGCAATATGGCCAACTTCACTCTCCTTTCAGAGCTGGGACGCCAGAACAAACCCGTTCTGTTGAAGCGCGGGTTCACAGCGACTATCGAAGAGTGGCTCAACGCGGCTGAATACATCTACAAAGAGGGCAACCATGACATCATCATGTGCGAGAGGGGAATCCGGACGTTCGAGACCGCAACTCGCAATACCCTCGACATCTCGGCGGTGCCTGTGATCAAAGGCCTGTCTCACCTTCCAATAATCGTGGACCCCAGCCACAGTGGTGGCCGCAAAGAGCTCGTTGCGCCGCTGACACGAATCGCGGTCGCCTCCGGTGCAGACGGATTCATGGTTGACGTGCACCCGGCTCCGGAGACGGCGCTAGTTGACGGCGCCCAGGCCATTCTCCCCAGCGAGTTCACGGAGCTGATGGGCGAAGTGCGTGCCCTCGCCGGCGTCATGGGTGTCGAGCTCTAGCTCCTCGTGAAATCTGCCGCCATCATCGGTACCGGCCTCATCGGCACGTCGATTGGCCTTGGCTTGCGGGCGACAGGGTGGCGTGTCGTTGGTTGGGATGTTGACGGCGAAACGCTGACGGCGGCACTGCAGCGCGGAGGATTGAGCGAGCGGGCAACGAGCGAAGCGGAAGCTTGGAAGGGTCCGCACGATCTCGTGATCTTGGCCTGCCCACCTGGCGCCGCTGAGGCGATCGTGGCTCGCGGTGAGATTCCGTGGCTGACTATCGATGCCTGCGGCGCCAAGTCGGCGATCGTGTCCGCCAGCAGGCTCGATCGGTTCGTTGGGTCTCACCCCATGGCGGGTCGGGAGGTGTCTGGCCCCGCGGCTGCAACTTCTTCGCTCTTCAGTGGAGCGACATGGGTTGTTGCCACCGACAATGCCGATCCGTCTGACCTCGGCGCGGTTGAAACTGTGGTCGAGGAGCTGGGGGCGCGCCCCGTCCGAATGACGGCGGCCGACCACGATGCGGCCGTTGCCGCAATAAGCCATCTGCCGCAATTGCTGGCCGCCTCACTTGTGGGACTGGCGGGGGACCACCCTGAAGCCATGAACCTGGCAGCAGGTTCGTTTCGTGATCTGACCAGGGTCGCCGGTTCGGACCCCGCTCTCTGGATTGATGTATTGGCTGCGAATCGAACTCACGTGCTCGCATCGCTCCGCGAGATGCAGAGTCGGCTTGCTGTGGCGGCTGCCCTCCTCGAGGCGGACGACACGGCGGGACTGGCTAAGGAGCTTCACACTTCGCGTGAGGTGCGACGCTCGCTGACTGCCCGAGCCACGGCCGTGCAGATTGCGCTGGCCGACCGGCCCGGCGAGCTTGCGAAGGTGGGTGCGGCGCTTTCCGCGGCCCAAGCTGATGTGCGTGACATTCAGCTCCGCCACGCCCCTTACGGCGGCGGTGGAGTACTGACGATCTCGGTACGGCCTGGTGATGCCGTCGCGCTCACCGACGCGATTCTCGATGTAGGGCTCGTGCTGGCCGAATAGCTAGTTGTTCAGCAAACCGAGCAGCGCGCCCACACCGGCGACTATTCCAGCCTCGATGGCGGCCTCATCAATGTCGAACGTTGCTGAGTGCAGATCGACGGTCCTCCCGGTTATGCCAGAGCCCAGTCGGAGCAAAGCTCCCGGGATATCTTCCAGGAACCACGCGAAGTCCTCGGAACCGAGGCTTTGATGCGTCTCTACGTCGGCGTCGGGACCGAGCACCTCGTTGATTGCGGTGCGCACAGTGTGGATCACTTGTTCGTCGTTAACAGTCGGGGGTGATCCTCGGAAGTAGTCGAGCTCAAAACGTGCCCCGGACGGATGGACAAGGTCGCCTACCGCCTTTTCGATCATCTTTGGCATATCTCGCCAGAGGTCGTGATCGAACATGCGAGCCGTGCCGCCGAGCACTAACTCAGTTGGGATGACATTGTCTGCACTGCCCCCTCGAACGGAGCCGAATACCAGCGCCAAAGGCTCGCGAGGATCGATGGTCGACTTGATCACGTTCGGCAGCTCTGAGATCACGCGTCCCGCCACTGCCACGAGATCGACGGTCTGGTGAGGGCGCGACGTATGTCCGCCGGGACCGCTCAGATGTATGCGCAAACGGTCGGAGGCTCCGGTGATACCTCCGATGCGCAGCCCCACTTTGCCGGGTTCGATCGTCGGATCAACGTGAAAGCCGATGATGCAGCGCAGTCCTTCGTGGACACGCTCTGCTCGCAACTCTGTGGCGCCCCCTGGGATCTTTTCCTCCGCAGGTTGGAACACGAAACGAACTCGGCCGCCGATGTCGTCCATCTGATTCAGGACCAAAGCAATACCGACGCCGATTGCCGTGTGCACGTCGTGGCCGCACGCGTGCATCACTCCTTCGACCTGAGACCGGTATGCCACCTCATTCATCTCGGAGATGGGTAGGGCATCGAGGTCGGCCCGAAAGCCCACCGCATTCGCGCCGCTCCCCACGTCGGCGACGGCGCCGATCCCGGAGTCCCGTGCCCAGACTTCAACCCCGGCAGCGCCTAGCGCTGCGACCACGCGCTTCGTCGTCTCGACCTCCTCCCATCCCAGCTCGGGGTGCCGATGGATGGCACGTCGCAGTTCGATGATCTCGGGGAGAACGTGCCGCGTGAGATCGGCGATCTGGGATGCCCGGGTCATGGGCACATCTTAGGTTTTTCGCGACAACCGGTTAGGGCCGTTCAGCCCACAGCCGGGATCACCTCAGCCGCAAAACGAGTTAGCCCATCACCCCAGACCGAGTCCGGGAAGAACACCTGGACATGTACACAACCAAGGTCCCTGAGCTTGCCGAGCTTCTCGATGATCGGTTCCGCAGTGCCGCATTGGAAGGACGACCGAATGCGGTCCTCGTCGACCCGGGCATCGCGGGCAATCCGCTTGACCTTGCGGTCGACGTCGGCATCGGTTGCGCCCAGCACGACGTGGTGGATCGCCGTGCGGCCGATTTCGGCAAAATCCCGACCGATTGCCTCACAGTGGCCCTCGAGCACCGCCGATTTGTGGGCGAACACCTCCGGGTCTGCTCCGAAGTTGGAGTAGTCCGCGTGCTCTGCGACCACACGCAGCGTCTTCTTCTCACCACCGCCGGCAATCCACAAAGGTGGATGCGGCTTCTGGATCGGCTTCGGCTGGTTGATTGCGCCTGCAATCGCAAAGTGCTCGCCCGTGAAGGTCGCCTCTTCCTCCAGCCACATCTTCTTGATGATCTGCACCGCCTCGTTCAGCTGGGCAATGCGAGTCCCTCCCGACGGGAATGGGTATCCGTATGCCAGGTACTCGTGTTCGTACCAGCCGGCGCCGATCGAAAACTCGAGCCGGCCGCCCGACATGACGTCGATCGTCGTGGCGACCTTGGCCATATACGCTGGTGGCCGATAGCTGTTGCAGGTGCACATTTGACCCAGGCGGATGCGCCCAGTTGCGGCAGCCAGGCCCGCCATGACGCTCCACGCCTCGAGAGTTGCCTCCTGAGTCGGCACCGGGACGGTGTGAAAATGGTCGTATACCCAGGCCGACTCGTACCCAGCCGCCTCGATGGCAACGGCGACGCGCATGACGGTGTCCCACTGCTCCTCGGCGGGAACGCCGACGAGATCCATGCGCCAGCCTTGCGGAACGAAAGCGCCGAATCTCATGTGGAACCATGACCGGTGGGCAAGCCGCCGGCTCCCGGATCGATAGGCATCTGGTATCTCGTGTCTGGTATCGCGATGTGCGTATCTCCCAATTCGGGATAAGACATACCGGATACGAGATACGAAGTTTTGGACTTCTCGGCCATCACTACCTCCGCAAGACTCCTGGGACGTAACCCAACTATGTTGGTGGGCGCTACGCAAGGAGGGATGTGGCGATAGAGAGACCTTCGTTCACGGTGGGAATCGAGGAGGAATACCTCATCGTCGACCGCGAGACCCGCAACCTCGTCAATGACATGCCGGCAGGGGTCATGGAAGAGTGCGAGGAGAAGCTCGGCGCTCAAGTCAGCCCGGAGTTCTTGCGGTCCCAGATCGAAGTCGGCACCAAGGTTGCCAAGAACCTCCAAGAAGCGCGCGCCGATCTGGCCATGCTGCGCCGAACAGTTGCAGATGTCACCGGCAAACACGGATTGGCTCCCATTGCGGCCTCAACCCATCCTTTTGCGCAATGGGGTGACCAGCGACACACCGACAAAGAGCGCTATCACATGCTGGCCAAGGACATGGCCGGCATCGTCAGGCGCCTCGTCATCTCCGGCATGCACGTCCACGTATGTATCGACGACGCGAACTTGCGTATCGATCTGATGAACCAGATCGTCTATTTCCTGCCCCACCTGCTGGCCCTCTCAACCTCTTCGCCCTTCTGGTCCGGAGATGACACCGGCTTGAAGAGCTACAGGACGAGCGTGTTCAGAACGCTGCCCCGAACCGGCTTGCCCGACGAGTTTGGGAGCTGGGCGGACTACAGGCGTCACGTTGCTGTTCTCGTGGAAGCGAACATCATCGAAGATGCCACCAAGCTGTGGTGGGATGTCAGGCCCAGCGATCGCTATCCGACCCTCGAGATGCGCAGCACTGATATCTGCACGTCGCTCGACGACGGCATCGCAATCGGTGCGATCTACATGAGTCTGCTGGCAATGCTCTACCGGCGTCGCATGACCAACCAGCGGTGGCGGATATACAGCCGATCGCTGATCGACGAGAACATCTGGCGGGCCCAGCGCTACGGCGCGACAGGCTCCCTCATCGACTTCGGTCTAGGTCGGCTTGTGCCGTTTGCCGAGCTCGTCGAAGAGATCATCGAGCTGGTTCGCGAAGATGCCGACGACCTCGGCGTTTTGCCCGAGGTCGAGCACGCCCGCACAATCATCGCGCGAGGAACGAGCGCTCACCGCCAGCTCGACACATACAAAACTGCGATCGAGAGCGGAGCGTCCCATGACGAGGCCGGCATTGCGGTCGTCGACTTCCTCATCGAGGAGACTGTTGCCGGTCTGTGACGAGCTCAGCGCCTGTAGTGTCGCGACGGCCGGACCCGAGCCGAGGTAACGAGTGAGCACCGTCCGCGTTGCGTGCGCCCAATTGAATCTCCGTGTCGGCAACATCGCTGCCAATGCGGATTCAATCATGGCCGCCATGGCATGGGCCGACGGTCACAAAGCCGACATCTTGCTGCTCCCCGAGCTGGCCATCACCGGATATCCCCCCGAGGATCTCTTGTTGCGGCGCCGCTTCGTTGACGACAACCTTGCCGCGCTGGAACGCATCACAAAGGCCTCTGGCAGCGTTGTGACAGTCGTGGGATTTGTCGACCGGGTTGCCGAGGACCAACACCCGGATGATTCGGTGCCGCGGGAGCTCGCCAACGCGGCGGCACTGGTGCAGGGTGGCCGTCGCCTCGGCACCTATCACAAGGCTCTCCTTCCCAACTACGGCGTATTCGACGAGGCGCGTTACTTCGTGCCCGGCACCCATACGGATCTGATTTGGGAGCTCGGTGAAGTGAAGTTCGGCGTCTCCGTTTGCGAAGACATATGGTCGCCGTCGGGTCCGCCGACCGATCAAGCCAAAGCCGGTGCTCAGCTCCTCCTCAATATCAATGGCAGCCCCTACCACCATGGCAAGGGGGAGGAGCGCGCCGAGCTGCTGGCGGCGCAGGCCAGGCGTTCTGGAGTTCCTGTCGTCTACCTCAATCTCGTTGGAGGTCAGGACGAGCTCGTGTTCGACGGCGAGTCGATGGTGTTCGACGCAACCGGCCAGTTGATCCATCGCGCTCCGCAGTTTCGGGAAGACCTCTTCTACGTGGATGTGGCAATCGGTAGCGATCAGCCGGCAGCCGAGGTGCGGTCCCGGCTTCCCGAGGACGAAGAGATGTACACGGCCCTGGTCACCGGCCTCGGCGATTACGTGCGCAAGAACGGCTTCTCGAGCGTCGTCGTTGGGCTCTCGGGCGGTATCGACTCCGCGTTGACCGCCGCAATCGCGGTCGACGCTCTGGGGCCCAATGCAGTGTGGGGTGTCACGATGCCCACGCGCTACAGCTCAGACGGATCGATTGCCGACAGCCGAGAGCTGGCGGCGAATCTGGGTTGCCGGTTCGACATGATTCCGATCGATGACATATTCGCCCAGTTCCTCGAGTCGCTTGCTCCCCAGTTTGAGGACACGGATCCAAATGTTGCTGAGGAGAATCTCCAAGCGCGGATCAGGGGAGCGATCCTGATGGGGCTCTCCAACAAATTCGGCTCGATGGTGGTGGCGACGGGCAACAAATCCGAAATGGCCGTCGGCTACGCCACCCTCTACGGCGACATGGCCGGTGGATACGCGGTACTCAAAGACGTCTTCAAAACCTGGGTCTATCGACTGGCCCGGTGGCGCAACCGCGATGGAGTAGTGATACCAGAAGCGACCATCCAGAAGCCACCATCGGCAGAGCTGCGCCCCGGGCAGCTCGACTCAGACTCTTTGCCTGATTACGACACCCTCGACGGGATTCTCGAAATGTACGTGGAAGAGGACCGCTCGATTTCCGACATCGTGGCTGCCGGATTCCCTCCGACCGTGGTGGATCGAGTCGCCAAATTGGTCGATCGCAATGAGTACAAGCGGCGCCAGGCTGCTCCCGGTGTGCGTATCTCGACCAAGGCCTTTGGGCGGGATCGGCGCTTGCCTATCACAAACGGGTATCTCAAGTGACGGTGTCCGATGTCCGGTGTCCGGTATCCGGAGGTCACTCGTGAAGGTCTTTGGTGATGTCCTCATCAATGGCGAGGCGGTGGCACCAGATCAGGCGAGCGTCTCTGTTCTAGACGTGGCTTTCCTGCGGGGGTACGGATGTTTTGAGGCGATGCGGTCTTACAACGGGACGATCTTCCGGTTGGCCGAACATCTGAATCGGCTCGAAGCGAGTGCAAGTGCGATGGGGATTCCTCTGCCGGATCGGGCGGATCTCGAAGCCTGGGCTATCGGCTGCGCAGCCTTGGGCGATTCCGTGGTCCGGATCGTTGTGACCGGTGGGGTCGATTTGGACCGCCCCGGCTCCGGCGCAAGCGCGGTCGTGTTCGCCCACGAAGCACCGGCGCGGCCCGCTGCCATGCGGCTCCAGGAGCTGTTTGCACCCTGGCATCCGGCCGGAGAGCCAAGCGAACTCGCCGCCGTGAAGTCCACCTCCTACGGGCCGAATGTGGCCGCGGTACAGCGCGCCAAACATGAGGGATACGACGACGCCGTGCTGCTTGCCGTCGATACAACGGTTCTCGAGCTTCCCAACGCCACCGTCGGATGGATCGTAGACGGCGTCATCGAAACGCCGTCACTCGATCTCGGGATCCTCCGCTCCGTTACTCGGCACGCCATGTTGGAGGTCGCAGCCGAACAGGCTTTGCAGGTCATCGAGGGGCGGTTCCCAGCCGCCCGCATGCACGCAGCCGATGAGGCATTCGTGATGTCCACGACGAAGGAAATCGTTCCGGTGATTGCGATTGGTTCTCGCCGGTTCGAACCAGGGCCGACGACGAACGCACTCGCCACGGGGTTCCGCCACCTCGTGCAGTTCGAGACGGGTGACTGACTACTTAGGGCTGCTTGCCCAGTGCGAAGCCCTGTATATGGGGGTTTGTTCGGAGCCCGGCGCTTGGCCCGATTCCACTCTTGCCGACTGGATAAACGGGATCGCGGAGTCGGGCGAAACTGACAGAGAAACCGCCCGCGAGCTGCGCCGGGTCTTGCGTTCCTCCCAGAAACTCAGGCGTTTCTGGGGGGCGCCGCCTGACAATCTGCCGCCGGATCACGGCGACTTTCGCACCAAGGTCGACATTGCGGTCGGCGCCGCCGCCTGGCGGCCACTGCTCGCATTGGCACGTCACGGTCTCGCCGACTCACCCGACCCGCAGCTATTCGATGAGGTCAAGGAGCGGTTCCGTGTCGTGTCGGGGGAACGTTGGATGGAGGGCGTCACATTCGATGAATGGCTCGAGGGGCGCTGAATTCCTTTCCGGATTGGCGTGCGCAATTCGCTGCTGTCTGTACGATTGATCTATGAAAAGAATGGCTCTCAAATCAGTGGTGGTGAGCCTCGTTCTGGTAGGTGCGGCTTGCTCAGGTGACGGCTCAGATGACTCGTCAACGACGGCCACCTCGACGACCGTTGCTCCCGTGACAAGCCTGGCTGCGACAGGATCGACAGAGGCAGCGCCGACGACTTCGGCAAGCCCATCGAGCTCGGTCACATCGAGCACGGCTGCGCCGGGGGATCCGGTTACGTTTCCTCAATACACCATCGTCTCGAGGGAACCAGGCGACAGCGGTGACACCGTTGTGGTGCTGCTCGACACAGAGTCGTATGAGTCCTTGACGGACATCGATCTGGCCAACGTGCTGGCCGACGTCGTAGACAGGTTCCCGCCGATCCTCACGGCATACGTGGTCGACGATGCGTCGGCCGCAGACGTTGTCCTGGTGGCAAGCCCGACAGAGGCGGAACTAGAAGTACTGGGGCGTCACTACCTGGTTCGACTGGAAGAGGGATTCCGGATGGTCTTCGCCGGTCCCTTCGAAGATACGCCGGTAGCGATCCTCGGCAGCTAGCAGGGCATCGATCGAATCAGGATTCGATCGAGTTTCTCGCTACGGCGGACCCCGTTCCCGAATGTGCTGGGCAGGTCAGGCGGCTCGGCCCTGTCTGTCGTCCCATCACAGCAGCAACCTTGCCGTGAGGAGGAATCCGCCGAAGCCAACTAGGTCGGTGACGAGCGTCAGGAAGATGTTCGATGCCAGGGCTGGGTCGAGGCCGAGGCGGCGCAGCAGGACTGGGATCCCGGCCCCGGCGAAACCGGCGACGATGAGGTTGAGACCGACTGCGAAGCCCATGACTATGCCGATGCGTGCTGTCCCAGACACCAGCCAGGCGGCAAGGCCGGCCATGATCGCCAAGGACCCGGCGTTGCTCACTCCAACCAGGAATTCGCGACGCACGGCTCGCAGCGCACGGCCCGGTGGTAGATCTCCAAGCGCCATTGCCCTGATGATCACTGCCAGGCTTTGTGCCCCGCTGTTGCCACCAAGCAGCGCAACCATCGGCATGAGGATGGCGAGCACGCCGTTCTCTTCGATGATCTGTTCGAAGGGTGTGATGGCGAAGGCAATCAGGATGCCCATTCCGAGGTTGACCAGCAGCCACGGAAGGCGGCGGCGGACCGAACGCATGATGGGGGTGTACACCGATTCCTCGGCACCAACGCCGACCATCTGGGTGATGTCCTCGGTGGCTTCCTCCTGTATGGCACGTAACGCCTCGCCGACTTTCACCATGCCCACGAGACGCCCGCGGTCATCGGTCACCGGCAGCGCCAGGAGGTTGTGGCGCTCGATCAGCTCGGCCACCTGTTCTCGGTCCGTGTCCGTCGTGACCGAATAGAGCGCCGGCACCATCACATCTTCCAGCCCGGTTCCCGGCCGAGCGAACACGAGGTCGCGGAATGACACCACCCCGGCAAGCTGCTGGTTGTAATCGGTCACATAGACGTACATCAGGTTCGAGCCGAGCTCTTCATGGAGGCGGCGCAGCGACTCAATTGCTTCGCCAGACGTGAGGCCCACGGGCAGAGAGGCGAACTCCGTCGTCATGATTCCGCCTGCCGAGTCTTTTTCGTAGGCAAGGAGGGCGGCGATCTCTGCGGCGGGCCCCGGTTCCAGTGACGCCAGCACGGCTTCGCGTTCGCCTTCTTCGAGCGCCTCGATCAGGTCGGCCGCCTGGTCGGTCGTCATCTCCTCGATGAGGTCCGCTGCGGCGTTTGGGTTGAGCTGCTCGAGCACATCGGCAGCCGACTCTGGGGTCATCTCGTCGAGAACATCGCCTGCGTCCCGGGTGGCCAGCTCGACCAGCAGCTCGGCTGCCGTCTCCTCGGAAATCGCCTCCAGAACGTCTGCTGCCGTCTCTGGGCTCTCTTCGACCAGCGCTTCCCACTCGGCAGGATCGCGATCGATGTGCTCGGCGGCCTCCGAGGGGCGCCGTCGCGCGAAGTCGCGCAGAGACTCTGCAACGCGTCGCGGACCTGAAACCCATAACTTCATGACACCGGAGCCTAGATAGAGCCGCCGAATCGAGCCCGCAACACCGCTCGGCTCGAGAGTGGGCCGAAAAACGACGCTAGGCCCTCCAGGGGGGACGAGAGGGCCTAGCGTGCTTCGGGGCTGGGCCCCGAGCTGGCGGGAGCTTACCCCCTCCGATTCCCGACAGCGTGTCGAAGAGCGCTGACTAATCCATTATTTGCTAACCGCGTTAGCCAATCTTGTCGCAAGGTTGGCCGGGGCTGCCGGAGTCGGCCTGCGACCGTGCCCTTACACTCCGTCTGGCCACTAATCGTTGCGATCTGTCGAGGGGAGGTGACCTGAAGATGCGTTTGACGGAGTTCTCGCACGGTGCCGGTTGAGCATGCAAGCTCGGCCCTGACGAGCTGGCGCAGGTTCTGCGCCGCCTATCCAACTCACCAACCACGGTCCACGAAGATCTGATCGTCGGGATTGAGACGTCTGACGATGCAGGCGTCTATCGAATCTCTGACGACCTTGCCATCGTTCAGACAGTGGACTACTTCACTCCTATCGTCGACGACCCGCACGATTGGGGGCGGATCGCCGCGGCCAACGCGCTTTCTGACGTTTATGCGATGGGAGCCAACCCATTGACTGCGCTTTCCATCGTTGGCTGGCCGCGCGAGACCCTCTCGATGGAAATGCTCGGCGACGTGCTCGAGGGGGCGGCGGAAAAGCTCGCCGAAGCCGAAGTCACCCTTCTCGGCGGGCATTCCATCGATGATCGGGAGCCCAAATACGGGCTCGCCGTGACCGGTGTTGTCCATCCAGATCACATTGTGACGAACGCAGCAGGCAGGCCGGGTGACCGCCTGGTGCTCACGAAACCGCTCGGTATGGGGATCATCGCCACCGCCATAAAGCGTCGCCTTGCATCGGCAGAAATGACGGCTCAAGCGGTGAATGTGATGACGGAGCTCAACCGGGGGGCCGCCGCTGCGATGCGACGCGTCGGTGTGCTGGCGGCAACGGATGTGACGGGATACGGGCTCCTTGGCCACCTTGGCGAGATGCTCCGAGCGAGCGGTGTCAGTGCTGAGATCGAGCTCGGTTCTGTCCCGGTGCTCGACGGTGTCAGAGAGCTGATTGCTGAGGGTGTGGTTCCCGGCGGCACGAAGCGCAACCGCACTGCGGTTGCCCGGTTCGTCCAGTTCGGGGAACTCGACGAGATCGAGCAATACCTTCTCAGCGACGCCCAGACGAGCGGCGGCCTCCTGATCGCGGTCGACGCACCGCTCACCGCCGCGCTGCTTCAGGCGCTACGTGAGGAGGATGTAGTCGGTCACGAGATCGGTGGGCTCGTGGCACGCCGATTCGAGGATGGTCCGGGCAGCGTTGTCCGGATTCGCTGAGGCCGATCATCGGTAGCCTGGCGCGATGAGCGCGCAAGATGACGCAGCACGGCTCGAGGCCATCGCTTCGGCGTTGAATATCGGCGGCACCGAACGCCACATCTTCTTGTGCGCAGAGCCGACCACACCCAAGTGCGCCTCTTACGAGACAGGAAGCACAGTGTGGCGCCACCTGAAGAACCGGCTCAAGGAAATGGAACTCTCGTCGTCGCCACCGGCCTGGCGGGGCCTGATCGACGGTCATCCACCCCCGACACCCCAAGGTGGGGGCACCGTCCTGCGCACCAAGGCAGACTGCCTACGTATCTGTGAGCAGGGCCCGGTGGCGGTCGTCTATCCGGAAGGCACGTGGTACCGAGGTGTAACGACGGACGTGCTCGATCGCATCATCGATGAGCACCTTCTCGGGGGAGTCCCCGTCGCTGAATTCGCGTTCGTTCCCGGATCTGATGAGGGGTGCCGTTGAAGCTTCGCTCGTTCTTTGGCTGGATTGTCGGCGGATGGGCGGCATGGCGCCTGTTTGGCCCTGAGGTCGAGCCTCGCTTCAGCCCCGGCCAGGTGCGACCTCTGCGTATCCCCGGTCGCACCGTATTTGTTGGGGAACGGGAGTTTTTTGTCAGGGAGACCGGCCCGGCAGACGCTCCGCCGCTCGTGCTCGTGCATGGTTGGGGCTTCGATGGTGAGATGACGTTCCACCGCATCGTCGAGCCCCTGGCGGAACATTTCCGTGTGATCGTTCCCGACCATCGCAACCATGGCAAGTCTGACTGGGTGCGGGGCCGATACGAAGTTGCTGATCTCGCCGACGAGCTGGCCGGTGTGCTCGATGCAATTGGCGTCACGAGGGCAACGTTTTTTGGGTACTCGCTCGGCGGCCTCGTGGTGCAGGAGATGGCACGAAGGCACTCGCCTCGCGTCGAGCGAATGATTCTCGGGGCGACCGGCGCCTTTCCGGTCCGTCGAATTCGGCCGCTGGCTCGCAGCGGCATGTGGGTGGCCCGGGCGATCGCCCGGTTCAGCACGCAGGAGATCGCGGCTGTCTCATCGCACCTAATACTGCGGTCCGGCGCTCTCGAGCAGCAACATCACCGCTGGATGCGAGCGGCCCTGCTGCGGAGGGATCCGACGCTCTTCTACGAAGCGGGCCACGCGGCATGGCGATTTGATTCCCGATCTTGGGTGGGCAGGCTTTCTCAGCCTGCCATGGTGGTCGTTACGGGTCGCGACCAGATCATGGAGCCGGCAGCACAGCGGGAGCTTGCCGACCTGATGACGGACGCTGAGATGGTCGAGCTGCCGGCAGCCGGACACGAATCGATCTTGTCCGAAGCGACCGAGTGGGTCGACCTGATCAAGCGCTTCGCCTGTTAGCTATGGCTTCCGCGAGCACGGCGGCGAGCGACTCGGGCGCGCTCGCCACGACGTTGTGTCGAGCGCCCGCCACAACCACCAAATCGGCAAGGGGCGTCGCTGCCTCCGCTTCCCGAGCGACGGCAACGTACTTGGGATCATCGGCACCGGCGACCCAGACGGTCCGGCGGGTGATTTCGCCAAGCCGGTCGCCCAGATAGGGCTGGACTCCTTGGCCGAGCCCCCGTAGCGATCCTGCCATCCCGGCTGCTGTGTTGGCGCGTCGCAGTGCCGAAAGCTCGGGATGCCCGCCGAGCTGGTCGTTGGACTCCCAGCCCGCCGCGAATTGCTCTACACCGATGGTCTCGAGGCGGCGCGCAAGGGCTTCGTCGGCGTGGCGCCGCAGGGCGCGATCTGCCGGATCGGCGATTCCCACGCCAGCCGAGACAATGACGGCGGTGAAAGGCAGATCTGACTCGAGTGCGGCCGCGACGCAGAGCCGTCCTCCCATCGAATAGCCGAGGACCACATCAGGCCGATGGCGGTCGATGAGTGTGCATACTTCTCTTACGGCGTGAGGCCAGCTGCATGAGCTCGTATCACGGCCCCCGTGGCCGGGAAGGTCCGGGGTGACGAATTCGGCGTCGACCAGGCCATTGAGGCTGTCGAACATGGCGCCGCCGAGCGTGAAGCCGTGAAGGGCAAGGACTATGGGGCGACGATCGGGGATGGCCGGCATCGGAGCAACGGTAGCCTTGGCCCGTGGATTCTCCAGAGGTCGCAAGTCCCAAGCTGGCTCGGTGGTCGTGGGCGCTGCTGTGGCTCACCGTGGGCGTCATCGTCGGCGGTTCGCTCGTCCGCGCCACAGGCTCTGGCGACGGTTGCGGGGAATCATGGCCGCGCTGTCAGGGATCCCTGTTCCCGCTCCAGGGGGGAACCGAGACGGCGATCGAGTTCGCCCACCGCGCCGCGACTGCGCTGCTCGGCATTGTGCTGCTGGTCTTCGTCGTGGCCGCCCTTCGCTCCGGCCCTTCCGGAAGACAACTGAGACGGGCGTTGGCCTGGGTCGCGGGCTTCTTCATGGGCGAGGTCTTGATCGGAGCCGTGCTTGTCCTTTTTGGTTGGGTCGACACTGACGCGTCGCTCGGCCGCATCATCGTGGTTCCGCTTCACCTGGTGAACACCTTCTTTTTGGTCGCAGCAGTGGTGCTCGTCGTCCACGTCGCCAAAGGCGGAACCTGGCCCCGCTATGACACGTCCCGGCGATCCAATCGCTACGGCCTATTGATCCTCGGAATGCTCCTGCTCGTCGGGGCGTCCGGAGCGTTGAATGCACTCGCAGACACGCTCTTCCCTCCCGAGACGCTTCTCGACGGGATCAGACAGGAGTTTGGCGCAACGGCCCCGTTGCTCGTTCGGCTTCGTGTGCTCCATCCGCTCTTGGCAGTGGTCGGCGGCATCGGTGCAGTGATGGCGCTGCGCAGCCCGGCCTTCGACGGGGCAGGGCGGGTGCGCAACCTGGCGAATGCGGCGGCGGTTGTCGTCGGCGTCGAGGCAGTCGTCGGCATCGTCAACGTTGCGTTGCTCACGCCCGTCGAGGTTCAGTTGCTCCATCTGCTGGTTGCCGATGTTCTGTGGGTCCTGGCTTCGATGGCAGTGATCCGTGTCATGGCGGCAACGACCGAAACGACTTTGCAGGTGGAGGCGGTGTGAGCCCGGACGCAACGATCACCGATCCGCGAGCCACGCCGGTTGGCGCCGCTGCCACCGTTCGAGCTTACGTAGAGCTCACGAAGCCCCGCATCATCGAGCTTCTACTCACCACAACGGTACCCGCCATGATTTTGGCTGCCCAGGGCTGGCCGGGCACCTGGTTGGTGCTGGCCACCCTCATCGGCGGCACGCTTTCCGCGGGTGGCGCCAACACCATCAATCAAGTCGTCGACGCCGACATTGATCGAATCATGAATCGGACCAAGGCAAGGCCGCTGCCGACCAGCCGCATTGCCCCGAGTCGGGCGCTGTGGTTCGGATCGGTTCTCGGCGCCGCGGGGTTCTTGTGGCTCTGGATCACCGTCAACATGCTGGCTGCAGCCTTGACCACAGCCGGATTGCTCTTCTACGTCTTTGCCTACACGCTCTATCTCAAGCGCAGCTCGGCGCAGAACATCGTCGTCGGCGGAGCGGCGGGAGCCGTTCCGGCTCTCGTCGGCTGGGCTGCCGTGACCGGCTCCGTCGACCTGGCCGCCTGGGTGCTGTTTGCCATCATCTTCTTCTGGACGCCGCCGCATTTCTGGGCACTCGCGATCAAGTACCGCGAGGACTACGCGGCAGCCGCCGTGCCGATGTTGCCTACCGTCATTGGGACCGAGCGGACCCTCGACCACATCGTCGCCTACAGCAGCGTTCTCGTCGGGGCGTCGTTGCTGCTGATTGCCACAGGGACCGTGGGACTCCTGTACAGCGTTGTCGCCACCGTCTTGGGAGTCGCCGCCCTCGCCGCATCACTGTGGCTTCGCAGCAACCCAGATCAGGCAATCCGATACTTCGTGGCCTCGAATCTCTATTTGGCCGTCCTTTTCGCCGCCATGGCCCTAGACGGGTTGCTCTGATGGACGTGGCTCGAGACATCTCGCTCATGGCGGCGGCCCTGTTGATCATCGCCGGCTTGGTTGCGGTCGTCACTCTGGAACTACGTAACGAGGAGCGGCGCCTCGTGGGTCGGCTGCGTGACACAGTTGAGGTCTTGCTCCCACCTGTGCTGACGGTGCTGCTGCTCGGCCTGGTGTGGTCCAGCGTCGCATGATCGCAGACACCGCCCCCATCCGGCCGGAGGAGCGTTTCGACGAAGGTAAGGCCGCGGACTATCTGCATCGCGCGCTACCGCGTCTCTTCGGTGATGGCCCGCTCGTCTTCGACCAGTTCCCCGGGGGCGCAGCGAATCTCACCTATCGCGTCACTGGTGACCATGGCGAGTTCGTCCTGCGCCGTGCTCCCTTGGGCAAGGTTGCCAAGGGTGGTCACGACATGGAACGGGAGTACAAGGTGCTTTCTCGTTTGTGGGAGGTCTTTCCCGAAGCGCCGCGGGCCTACCACTACTGCGCCGATCCGCAGGTACTCGGGAAACCGTTCTTCGTGATGGAGCGGCGCCATGGTCATGTGATTCGAAGCCAGTGGCCCAAGTCCTTCGACGCTGCTGTGCGCCGTTCGGCGGCGGCCAACCTCGTGGACGGTCTTGCTCGGCTTCACCAGGTCGACCCGGATGCCGTCGGGCTAGGCGATCTGGGGCGCCCGGATGGCTTCGTTGCCCGCCAGGTTGAAGGCTGGGCTGGACGCTGGGAGGCGGCAGCAACCCGCGAGGTACCGGAGATGAGAGCTGCGGAGCGCATTCTCAGAGACCAGCTCCCTGCTCCGCAGGCCGCCACGATCCTCCACAACGACTACAAACTCGACAACACGATGCTGAACGACGCCGGCGAGTTGGTGGCCGTGTTCGATTGGGACATGTCCACTCGTGGCGATCCGCTTGTCGACCTCGGCACCCTGCTCGCGTACTGGGCTGATCCTTCAGACCCGACGTTTCTCATCTTTGGCGAACTTGCAGTCAGCCCTGCAGCGGACTTCCCCAAGGAGCGGGTCGTGGACCTCTACGCAGAGTCGACGGGCTTCGACGTAGGGCGCGTCGATTACTACGAGGGCCTCGCCCTCTATCGCATCGCCGTCATCATCGAACAGATCTACGCCCGCTATGCAGCAGGGCAAACGTCAGATGAGCGATTCGGCAGGTTTGAGCCACTGGCGCCGCTCTTGGCGAAAGCGGCAGTCACGGTACTCAGCTCCTAGGCGCAGAGTCCTATTTCGTAGCTCGTCGTTCGGAGCTCGGATAGGAAGTTCGGGCTGCAGAACGCGAGCCGCATTCCTGCGGGCCTTGCGGTACTCGCGCCAGCCCTATACATTGCTGCCATGCCAAGCCGCTATTTCTACGCTTACTTCTTTACCGGGCCTCGGTCCGGGCAGAGGGATGCGCGCTAAATAGCAGCCAAATCGCAACCATCGCCCGAGACCGGCTGGGTCTCGGGTTCTTCTTTGCCCGGATCCCGTTGGTTGGGCCGCAGGAGACAACATGACCGACAAGCCAGCAAATCCGATCCTCAAGAGCCATCGCAGGCCGGACGTCGAGACCACAGTTGTAGCCGTGGACAACGTCCGTTTCGGTGACGGTTCCTACCCGGTTATCGCAGGACCGGTCGCTGTAGAGAGCGAAAAGCAGATCACCCAGATCGCGGAGACTGCGACGCACGCCGGCGCATCCGTGCTGCGCGCAGGGACCTTCCGCAACGAGAGCTCTCCCTACGAATTCTCCGGGCTCGGCCAGGAAGGACTCTGGATGCTGGAAAAGGCAGGCCATGATGCGGGCCTGCCCACAATGACTGAGGTGCAGGAGCCTCGGCAGGCGGAACTCGTCGCCGACCATGTTTCGATCCTCGAGATCGGGCCGGATCAAATGCAGAACTTCGTTTTGCTCCGCGCCGCCGGTGCGACACAGAGGCCAATCGTCCTCCACAGGGGCCCCTCGGCAACCGTCGATGAGTGGCTCATGTCCGCCGAATACATCCTCAACGAGGGCAACGATCAGGTCGTGCTCTGTGAACGGGGGAGCCGTGGTTTCGACCCCAGGACGACGGACACCATCGACATATCGGCCGTCCCCGTAGTGCAACGAATGAGCCACCTTCCTGTCATCATCGATCCGGCCCCCGCCCAGAGCGGCGAGGATATTCTCGCTCCGCTCGCCCTTGCCGGCCGCTCGGTTGGCGCAGACGGTCTCATCATTGCGGTCCATCCCGACCCCGGTGCTTCGCGAGCAGGCAACGGCAGCCAATTGGGCCTCGAGGAGTTCGCTCACTTGATGGAGCGCCTCGGGATTCCAACGTTGCGTGATGAGATCGACAGAATCGACAGAGATCTGATCAAGCTGGTGGCGCGCCGCCTCCACTCTTCAGTCGAGATCGCCATGATCAAAGTCGCCAAAGGTCTCGAAATGCGCTCTCCCGATCGCGAAGCAGAGCTCATTGACGAGGCACGGGATGACGCCGCATCGCTTGGTGTGGACCCCGGCTACGTCGAAGCGCTGATGAACGTGGTGCTTGATCACAGCAGGGCCGCCCAGCAGCGAGCCGTCGATGGCGAGCGCTAGCGAGCCGAGCGCTGCTCGATGGCGCGTATAATGGACTTTCCCGCCAAACCCACCGTGGTTTGAACGCGGGTTATAAGGCATTCGGGCACCAAGAGGAGCACTCGCACCCGTGGATTCACTAGCGCTACGCGAAGCTCTGACGCGGCTCGCCCTTTCTCATCGTTGGACCTGGTCTCCAGAGTTGCGACGTGTCTTCGGTTCGCTCGACGGAGGAGAATTGGCCCGGCATCCGATTGCGATCGTCGGCGACGCCTCCACCACTGCACTCGAGGCGACTCTCGCCAATGGCGAGATCATGGAGCTCGTTTCGGCAGCGACCGAGGAGCTTGACGGGTCAGATCACTCGGAACCGACTATTGCCTACTTCTCCCCGGAATTCGGCATCAGCAGCGTCATCCCGCAGTTCTCGGGAGGCCTCGGGATCCTGGCGGGCGATCACCTCAAGGCGGCCAGCGACCTGCATGTCCCGCTGGCTGCGGTGGGTCTCTTCTACCGCGAGGGATTCTTCCGACAAAGCATCAAGGGCGGAGCGCAAGCCGAGCGTTACCCCGCGATGACTCCAGAAGAGCTCGGCGCGGTGGATACCGGCCACATTGTCACGGTGCCGATGCCTGGTCGCGACGTAGCGGCGCGTGTCTGGCGCATGGACATCGGCGGCACGCCTTTGTTGCTGCTCGACTCAGCCGTGGCGGCAAACAGCAAGGCGGACCGCAAGATCACGGATCGCCTCTACAGCGGAGATCGGCGTCATCGCTTGGAACAAGAGCTGCTCCTCGGCGTAGGCGGGGTGCGAGCTCTGCGTGCCCTCGGTTGGCCTATCCGGGTCTATCACCTCAATGAGGGCCATGCCGGGTTCCTAGTTCTCGAGCTGGTCAACGAAGTCATTCATGAAGGAAGGCTCGAGGACGCCATATCGATCGTGAGACGGGGTCTGGTGTTCACCACCCACACGCCCGTTCCTGCTGGGATCGACAGATTCGAACGTGCTCTCATAGAGCCATATCTTGCGGTGTGGGCCTCTGCTTGGGGGGTCGATGTTCAAGATCTGTGGAAGATCGGGGCCGACCCCGTCGACGCCAAGAAGTTCAACATGGCAGCAATGGGGTTGCGCACCGCAAGTGCGGCCAACGGCGTATCGGCGCTGCACGGCGAAGTGAGTCGCAATCTGTTCGCCGGCGTTGGGGTCGGCGACGATATTGGTCATATCACGAACGGAGTCCACGCCCGCACCTGGGTATCTGAGGACAACCAAACCGTGTTCGATCAGGTGCTCGGCCCTGAATGGGCTGAGGGTTCACCTGCGGCTTGGGATCGTGTGGAATCTCTCACAGACGCAGCGATCGGAGCGCTACGCCATATCGGCTCCTTGCGCCTTGCCCAGCTGGCGCAGGACACGATTGGTGCCCGTATCAACCCAGAGGCATTGGTAGTCGGGTTTGCCCGCCGGTTCGCGACTTACAAGCGGGCGACGTTGCTGTTCCACGAGATGAAACGCCTCGAGAAGATGCTTCACGACGATGATCGCCCCATCCACTTCGTCTTTGCAGGCAAGGCTCATCCGGCCGACGGGCCCGGCAAGAAGCTCCTTGCCCAAGTTGTTGCCTTCGCCGACTCCGAGGAGTCGAACGGGCGATTCACCTTCATTCCCGACTACGGCATCGACATTGCGCGCCACATGTACGAAGGCAGTGACATCTGGCTCAACACACCGGTCCGCCCTCGCGAGGCATCCGGGACTTCGGGCCAGAAGGCTGCTTTGAACGGTGGGCTGAACTGTTCGATCCTCGACGGCTGGTGGGCGGAGATGTACGACGGTTCCAATGGATGGGCGATACCGACGAGCGACGTGAAAGATGCGGTTAGGCGCGATGCTGCCGAAGCGGCCTCGACCCTCGATGTGCTGGACACGATTCTCAGCGAGTATCACGAAGGCCGGGCGGCGTTCGCCGGGCGCATCCGTCATGCTTGGCGAACATTGGGCCCACAGGTCACGGCGGCTCGCATGCTGGCCGAATACCGGGACAAAGTCTACGGACCGGCGCTGACTCGTGTCGGCTGACCCGGCCATCCCTTGCTGGCCCGGCGCCGACTATCCGTTGGGCGCGACGATCATCGATGGCGGTGTCAACTTCGCCGTCTTCAGCGAAGTAGCCGAGTTTGTGGAGGTCTGCCTCTTCGACGAGCGAGGCAGCGAGACGCGGATCCGCTTGCCTGAGGTGACCAATGCGATTCACCACGGTTTTGTGCCGGGAGTGGGGGTGGGGCAGCGTTACGGGTTCCGTGTCGCTGGACCATGGGATCCTGCCAACGGTCTGCGCTGTAATCCAAACAAACTCCTGCTCGACCCCTATGCGAAGGCCATCGCCGGAGATACCACCTGGCACAAGGCCGTATTCGGACACCGGCCCACCAATCCGGCAATGCCGTCCCGCCGTGACAGTGCTGCCGCTATGCCGCGGTCGATCGTTGTCGACGGGACCTTCGATTGGGGCGACGACTCGCACCCAGATATCCCATTGCACGACACGGTCATCTATGAAGCCCACGTGAAGGGCATGACCATGCAGCATCCAGAAGTGCCCCCTGAGTTGCGAGGCACGTATGCCGGGTTGGCTTCGGCGCCGATCATCGGCCATCTCAAGAGTCTTGGGATAACGTCAATCGAGCTCCTGCCGATTCACCAATTCATCTCGGAAAGACACCTCCACGATTCGGGTCTCACCAACTATTGGGGTTACAACTCGATCGGCTACTTGGCGCCGCACGGTGCCTACTCGGCAGCTGGTGACAGCGGGGGCCAGGTGCGTGAATTCAAGGAAATGGTGAAGGCGTTTCACGCCGCGGGTATCGAAGTCATACTCGACGTCGTGTACAACCACACCGCCGAGGGCAATCACCTTGGGCCGACGTTCAGTTTCAAGGGCTTGGACAATGCGGCTTACTACCGGTTGGCTCGAGATCGTTCCAAGTATGTGGACTACACCGGCACCGGCAACTCCCTCAACATGCGCCACTCAGAGACCCTGCGTTTGTTGATGGACAGCCTGCGGTACTGGGTCAGCGAGATGCGCGTTGACGGATTCCGATTCGACCTGGCCGCGGCGCTTGCCCGCGAACTGCACGACGTGGATCGGCTTTCTTCGTTCTTTGACCTGATTCATCAGGATCCGATCGTGAGCCGGGTGAAGCTCATCGCCGAGCCGTGGGATGTCGGCGAGGGCGGCTACCAGGTCGGCAACTTCCCTCCCTTGTGGTCAGAGTGGAACGACCGCTACCGCGACGGCGTCCGCGACTATTGGCGTGGCTGGGACGAGTCGCTTGCCGACTTCGCCTTTCGGTTCACGGGTAGCAGCGACCTCTATGGCTCATCGCAGCGCCGGCCGACGGCTTCGATCAACTTCATCACCGCCCACGACGGTTTCACGATGTCCGATCTTGTCTCGTACAACCACAAGCACAACGAAGCCAACGGCGAAGAGAATCGGGATGGCACGACTAACAACCGTTCTTGGAACTCGGGCGTCGAAGGCGAGACGGACGATCCGGAAATCCTGGCGATCCGGCGATCCAGGGTCAGGTCGATGCTCGCCACTCTCTTCCTCAGCCAGGGAGTACCGATGCTGGTCGCAGGCGACGAGATGGGACGAAGCCAGGGCGGAAACAACAACGCCTATGCCCAAGACAACGAGATCTCGTGGCTCGACTGGGACGCTGCCGACCGTGACCTCCTCGATTTCACAAGGCGCCTCGTCGGTATCCGATCGCGGCATCGGGTATTCCGTCGGCGTCGCTGGTTCGAGGATCGCCGGCTGCACGGCGAAGGGGTGCGGGAAATCGGCTGGTTTCGGCCAGACGGCAGCCCGATGACCGAAGAGGATTGGCGTGTGTCCTATGCCAAGTCGCTCGGTGTCTACCTCAACGGCTCGCTCATCCCGGCGCGCGATCCGCAGGGCGAACCCGTCGTCGACGACAGCTTCCTCCTTCTCTTCAACTCTGGCAGCGGCGGGTGCGAATTCACGATCCCTGAGGGCCTACAGCGCGACGAATGGACGGTCGAGCTTGTTGCCTCTGACAGCAACGGCGAGGGCAAGACGTACGGGGCCGGTGACCTGATTTCGGTGTCGCCTTGGTCCGTGGTGTTGCTTCACCAACCGCTCGAGGCGCGATGAAGGTCCTCTTTGCGGCAGCCGAGCTTGCCCCGCTGGTTCGCGTAGGCGGACTCGCCGAGGCAGCCGGGGGGCTCGTGTCCAAGCTGCGGTCAAAAGGCATCGAGGTCGATCTGGTCCTGCCCGACTACGGCGGAATCAAATTGGCGCGCGAGACCAGGCAGACACTCGACGTCCCGGCTTGGGCAGGTCCGATGTGGTTGCGCTCCGGGACTCATTCGTCCGTCGGCAAGGTCGCGCTCGTCGGCTCTGCCGAAATACAGAAGCCCAACCCCTACGTGGATTCCTCTGGAGAAGTCTGGCCGGACAACGACCTGCGCTTTATGCAGTTCTCTGCCGCCATTGCGGCGCGGCGTGACGCCACCGCGCCGAACGTGGTTCACCTCAACGACTATCACTCCGCAGCCGCTGTTGCCATGGGCGCGGAGCCGGCACCGACCGTGCTCACAATCCACACGCTCGGCTATCAGGGCGTAGCGCCGGCGGAATGGCTTGCGCACATAGTGCGCGGAGCCGCCGACTTCCTCTGGTACGGCCAGGTCAACCCGCTGGCAGGGGGCATCGTGCAGGCCGATCGGGTGATTGCGGTCAGTCCTAACTATTCGCAAGAGATTCTCCGCCAGGAGTCGGGCATGGGGATGCACGAACTGCTCGCCGCCAAAGGTGAAGCATTAGTAGGCGTGCTGAACGGCATCGACGCAGACGTGTGGAATCCTGCCACCGATCAGCTCATTGCCGGGACATACGACGCAGACACCGTCGCCAAGCGCGAAGCATCGCGACAGCATCTGCTGGATATCGCCGGCTGGGCCGGTAAGGAGCCCGTGATCGGCGTGGTTACACGCCTTGTTGACCAGAAGGGCATCGATCTGCTGCTCGGCGCGGTGCCATACCTGCGGAGTCTTCCGGCCAGGCTCTTCGTACTGGGGTCGGGACTCGAACGGTGGTCTGGGCCGGTGCGGGCGGCGGCGCAGAGTTCACCCGAGCGGGTCTACTTCCACGATGGATACGACCTTCAGCTGTCGCACGGGGTATTCGCCGGATCCGACATGTATGCGATGCCATCTCGTTTTGAGCCATGTGGCCTCGCTCAAATGCAAGCAATGAGGTACGGATCCGTGCCCGTCGTGACGCCGGTCGGGGGGCTGGTTGACACTGTCATCGACGCCGACGACTCTCGCAAGGGGACCGGATTCGTGGCGCGGGGTCAAAGCGAAGCCGGTTTCGTCGATGCTCTGCATCGAGCAGCCCGCGCCCGCAAGAACAGGCGACGGTGGTCGGGAATACAGGGACGCGGCATGCGTCACGATTGGTCGTGGGAGGAGCCTGCGGCCAAACACATCGACCTATATCGCGAGATCGCTCGCTAAAGAACGACCTGCTGATCTTTGGCAAGCACGACTACCCCTGCATCCGAGATCGTGTAGTGCTTGGCGTCCCTCTCTTTTTCCACGCCGATGGTGGCGCCATGCGGCACAACCACGTTCTTGTCGAGAACTGCGCCCCGAACGATTGCCCCGCGACCGACGCGAACATCGTCGAGAAGGACTGAGTTCTCGACGATCGCGCCGTCGTCAACACGCACTCCAGGCGACAGCACAGATCCGTACACGTAGCCGCCACTGACGATGACGCCGTTGCCCATCAGAGACATCGTGACGTCTGCCCGGTGGTCCTCGCTTCCCAACACCAGTTTGGCCGGTGGCAGCGATCGTTCCTTGGTGTAGATCGGCCACTCCCGGTTGTACAGGTCGAACGCCGGGCCTTGGGCGATCAGGTCCATGTGCGCCTCGTGATAGGTGTCGATGGTCCCGACATCTCGCCAGTAATGCGGCTTGTCTTCCTCGCCCGGCACGACATTCATGGTGAAGTCGTAGACAGAAGCATCGCCCTTTTCGACGAGAGCCGGGATCAAGTTGCCGCCGATGTCGTGGCGAGAGTCCTCCTTCTTGGCGTCCTCTTTCACTATCGCTTCGAGCGCGGCCGCGGTGAAGACGTAGTTGCCCATAGAGGCAAGCACCTGATCCGGGGCATCTGGAAGGCCGACCGTGTCTTCGATCGGCGGTTTCTCCTGGAACTTGGCGATAAGGCTGTCGGCCCCCGGCGTGATGATTCCGAACTGATCACATGTGGTGCGGTCAACGCGGATCCCGGCGACGGTGACGGCCGCGCCAGATTCGATGTGATGGTCGAGCATCTGTCGCGGGTCGATGCGATAGATGTGGTCTGCTCCGAATACGAAGACATAGTCGGGTCGCTCGTCGTGGAGAATGTTGAGATTCTGATAGATGGCGTCGGCCGAGCCGAGGAACCAGCGAGGACCCGCCCGCATTTGCGCAGGGACCGAGGTCACGTACAGGCCGAGAAGGGTCGACAGCCTCCAGGTCTGCGCGATATGGCGGTCCAGGCTGTGCGACTTGTACTGGGTGAGTACGACGATCTTGCGGAAGCCGCCGTTGGCGAGGTTGGAAAGCGGGAAGTCGATGAGGCGGTAATGGGAACCGAAGGGGACGGCTGGCTTTGCCCTGTCCAGCGTCAGAGGGAGCAGCCGTTTGCCCTCGCCACCTGCGAGGACCATCGACAGGACTCGGTTCGGGTTGGCGCTGGCCGGGTTCATGCTTCTCCTTCTTCGCCGGTCATTGTTGTCGCTTTGGTGTGAAGAAGCTGACGGCGAGCGGTCCCACTGTCACCTCGATGGATTGCTCGTACCCGTGCATCGGGATCGGCTCCGCAGCCGAAGGCAAGTTGGTGATGCCGCTGCCGCCGTATTGCGTTGAATCAGATTCGAGGAGCGGCTCCCAGGTGCCTGTCATCGGGACGCCAAGCCGGTAGTCCTCGCGAGGCACCGGAGTGAAGTTCACGAAGACCAGCACGGGCCTCGCCCCTTCGGCGAATCTGAGGAATCCGACCACGTTGTTGGCAGAGTCATCCGTCACCAGCCACCTGAAACCCGCCGGGTCGGTATCCGCAGCAAACAGTGCGGGTGTTGACCGATACATCTGGTTCAGGTCCCTCACATAGGCGTTGATGCCGGCGTTATCCGGGTCCTGCAGCGCGCCCCAGTCGAGTTCCATCTCGTGGTTCCAGTCGTTCGTCGCTGCCAGCTCTGCACCCATGAACAGCAACTTCTTGCCCGGGGTCGCCCACTGGTATCCGATGAGCAGCCTGAGGTTGGCCAGCTGTTGCCAGCGGTCTCCCGGCATCTTGTCGAGCAGCGACCCTTTGCCGTGGACCACCTCGTCGTGGGAAAGCGGAAGTACGAAGTTCTCACTCGTGGCGTACACCGACCGAAACGTGAGCTCGCCGGTGTGATGGGAGCGATGAATTGGATCTCGCTCGAAGTACTTGAGCGTGTCGTGCATCCACCCCAAGTCCCACTTGTAGCCGAAACCGAGGCCTCCCATCTCGGGAGGCTGTGTCACGCCTGGCCACGCCGTCGACTCCTCGGCGATGATCTGGATGCCGGGGTGAATTCCATAGAGGGTTTCGTTCATCTGGCGAAGAAACGCCACTGCCTCCAGGTTCTCATTGCCTCCGTGGATGTTGGGTTCCCATTCCCCGGCGGCTCGTGAATAGTCCCGGTACAGCATCGAGGCCACCGCGTCGACCCGCAGAGCATCGATGTGATATCGATCCAGCCAGAAGTTTGCGCTCGAGATCAGGAAGCTACGGATCTCGGCCCGGCCGTAGTTGAAGATGCAACTCTTCCAGTCTGGGTGATGGCCGAGCCTGGGATCCTCGTGCTCGTAGAGGTGGGTTCCATCGAATTCGGCTAGGCCAAAGCTGTCGTCTGGGAAGTGAGAAGGGACCCAGTCGAGGATCACCCCGACTCCGGCTTCGTGGAGGATGTCCACGAACTCCATGAACTCTGCCGGCGAACCGTATCGGGCAGTCGGCGCGAAGTAGCCCGTTGTCTGATAACCCCATGATCCGTAGAAGGGATGCTCGGTAGTCGGCAACAACTCCACGTGGGTGAAACCCATCGCGACTGCATACTCGGCGAGCTGGCGGGCCTGCGCCGCGTACCCGCCAGGCTCATAGCGCCACGATCCGAGGTGAACCTCGTAGATCGACACCGGTGAGGCGAAATCGAGCTTGGCGCCGCGGTCAGCCATCCAGCGGTGGTCTTGCCATTCATATGTCAGGTCGCTGACGATCGACGCGTTGCGAGGAGCTTCTTCGTGGGCGAAGCCGTAAGGGTCCGCCTTCTCGAGAACCGCACCACTTCGGGTCGTCACGAAGTACTTGTAGCGGTCCTCGAGTGCCGCCGGTGCCTGGCCGCGCCACACGCCGGAAGGGTCCGGGTGGAGTTGCAGGGCCGAATCTGGGTTCCACTCGTTGAAGTCGCCGAGGACTGCAACCGCCGTCGCTGCCGGAGCCCACACTCGAAATGTGGTCGACGACGATGTGTAGTGCGCGCCCAGGACTTCGTACACGGTCGCGTGCGTGCCTCCGTTGAAGGCCCATGCGTCGTCTGCGGTGAATTCTCTGCCTAGCCCTGCCACCCGTGCATTGTCGCCGTTATTCGGCGAGTCGTCCAAGACTGCAAGCAAACCCGCCGCAATTGCATAGCTCCTGCCCTTGGGATGCGGCCGCCGATCTGCCGAACCGGCTCGCACCGGAACCGCCCAGCCGGATGAACCTGGTGCGGCTACAACGAAGTGACCCTCGCCCCTAGGCTCGCGGCCATGGAGGTTGTCGTCGGAGAGGACGGTGTGGCCCGCTGCTGGTGGGGTGCTTCGGCTCAGGACTACCAGGCTTATCACGACGCCGAGTGGGGAATGCCGGTTGCTGACGACTTCGCGTTGTTCGAGAAGCTGAGCCTCGAGGGTTTTCAATCGGGCCTCAGCTGGCTGACGATTCTGCGCAAACGTGAGGATTTCCGGCGGGTGTTCCACGGTTTCGACTACACAGTGGTCGCCAAAATGGGCGAGCTCGATGTGAAGAGCCTTCTCGATGACGCCAGCATCATTCGTCACCGAGGCAAGATCGAGGCCACCATCAACAATGCGCAGAAGACCCTCGAGGTCAGGGCTGAACTGGGCAGCCTTGGTGCACTGATGTGGAGCTTCGAGCCGGCAGACCGAGTTCCGGCCGAGCTCGTTGCAACGACCGACGAGTCAAAGGCGATGGCCAAGGAGCTCAAGCGGCGCGGCTTCAAGTTTGTTGGCCCGACGACGGCGTATGCGTTCATGCAGGCGATGGGGCTGGTCAACGATCACGTCGCGGGTTGTGAGGCTCGAGATCGGGCGGCCGCCGCCCGCGCTTGTTTTGCGCGTCCGGGGGTTGCTTGAGAATCCGTCTCATCGCATCCGACCTGGACGGCACGCTGCTGGATCCCGACGGCCGGTTGAGCGAACGCACGATCGCAGCCATAGCGGCCGCCGCCGCCGCAGGCATAACGTTCATCGCTGCCACAGGGAGGAGTTTTCGCACTGCCGAGCACAGACTCCGTCCGGCGCCTGCGCTGCGAACCGTGGTCTGTTCCAATGGTGCGCTGGTGTACGACCTGCACGATGACCGAATCGACAGGGTCAACCCGATTGGGGGCGACGTTCTGCGCGATCTCTTCCAACGATTGCGATCCGCGGTGCCTGAGCTGCGATTCGGCTGGGAGACCCGAGGCGGCTTCGGAGTAGAACGGGACTTCGGTCGCAAGCCGGGAGACAGCGAGCACGACTCCTCGCTTTTCGGTGGCCCACAGGAGCTGAGCCAGGTCGCTGAGGCGATCAAGGCGTTCGTCGCTCATCCAACCGTGGAACAGGTCGAGCTGCAGCGACTTGTCACTCCCCATATGCCGGCCGGCCTGAACGGCGCAACTTCCGGCGCCCGCTTTGTGGAGGTGACGGCCGCCGGCGTCGACAAAGGCGCGGCAGTGGCGGCACTGGCCGCCGAATGGGGGATAGACCGCTCCCAGGTGGTGGCGATCGGGGATCAAATGAACGATGAGTCAATGCTGCGTTGGGCCGGTACCGCAGTGGCCATGGGAAATGCCAGACCGGAACTGAAGGCGCTGGCCGACGTCGTGGCGCCATCGGTCCACGAACAAGGCGCCGCCCGGATCATCGAACAACTCGTGGCCGCGATCGAGTCCTGAGCTCAGCACCGTCCCCTCTAGTCGTTCAGACCTTCGGTTTCCGATCCGGCGGCACGTCCCATGAGGATCCCGAGGATTTCGGCGGCCGTGGCGCCCTCATAGAGAACTCGTCCCACCTGCTCGGCAATGGGTGTGTCGACGCCTTCGCGCTGCGCGATGGCCAGGATGCCGCGAGTGGACTTCACGCCCTCGGCCACCATGTTCATTTCGGATACGATCTCGTCGACGGTCTTTCCCTGACCGATGCCGAAGCCGACCTGGTGGTTGCGGCTCTGATCGCTCATACACGTTGCGATGAGGTCGCCCATTCCAGCCAAACCGGCAAATGTCAACGGCCTACCGCCCAAAACGGTCCCCAGTCGGGTCAACTCGAAAAGCGCCCTAGTTATGAACGTGGCGATCGAATTCATGCCGAATCCCATGCCGTGGGCTATGCCGGCACCGATCGCCATGACGTTCTTCAGCGCACCCGCCGCTTCGGCACCTATGACATCCGTGTTCGTATAGACCCGAAAGGTCGGTCCGTGGAAGATGCGTTGGAGCCGAACGGCGAGCGCCTCGTCTGCCATGGCGATCACCGCCGCAGCAGGCTGGCCCTCTGCGATCTCACGGGCGAGGTTCGGGCCGGTGAGGACACCGATGTGAGTGCGGTCGTGGCCGGGCAGAACGTCGGCGGTGACCTCCGTCATCCGCATGAGCGTTCCCTCCTCGATGCCCTTGGCTAGGGAGACGATCGGAGTATCCGGTCGAATGAGCGGAGCGACCTCTGCGAGAACCGTGCGGTACCCGTGCGACGGAACTCCCCAGATGAGCAAGTCGGCGCCCGTCACAGCCTCTTCGAGGTCGGCCGTCGCCGCAACGGTTTCCGGGAGCTCGTAGCCGATCAAGTAGTCAGGGTTGGAGCGGTATCGATTGATCGCCTCGGCCACGTCTGGTCGCCGTGCCCACAGAGTGACCGAATCCGCGCTGAGCAATCCGGCAACAGCCGTGCCCCACGAGCCCGCGCCGACAACGGTGGCTTTCATGGCGCCAGCGTACGAGATTGGGCGGCGTCGTGTCCGCAGTACCGCTCGTACACTGGCCGCGATGTCAGGACCCGCGCCACAAGCGAACAACCAATCCCGAGCGTGGAGCACGGTCAAGCTGGGCGGCCGCCGTGTCGTCGAGCGGGTACGGGTGATGTTCCAGGGACGCGGTGTCGGATTCCGCCGCCTTGCCGAGTCGCACGCAGGCTCGGTTGGCGGCGACACCGTCGTTGCGATCGCGCTAGCGGGGACCCTGTTCTTTTCGGTGCCATCCGCGGACGCCAGATCCAATGTGGCGCTGTATCTGCTGATCACGCTGGCGCCATTTGCAGTGATCGGGCCGTTTCTCGGTCGCTTCTTCGAGCGCTTCCCTGCTGCCTATCGCGGCGGGCTGATATTCAGTTCGCTCATTCGAGCCGTTCTGGTGATCGTGATGGCCGTCTGGCTCGACTCTTTTCTCCTTTTTCCGCTGGCGTTCGGACTGCTGGTCCTTGGGAGATTTCACGGCATTGCCAAGTCGAGCGTGCTCCCCGTTGTCCTCGATGGGCCGAGTGAGCTGATTGCGGGAAACGCCAATCTGGCAAGGGCGGGCGTGGTGGCAAGCGCTGGGGCGGCAGCTCTTGGCGGACTGGCGCAGTGGCTGGTGGGTAGCTGGCTGACGCTTCTGTTCGCGGCGCTCGTATACCTGTGGTCGGCGGCGGCGGCCCGCAACCTCCCGACGCTGGTTCAAGACGTCGCGCCGGACCCGGTGGCCGTAGCGATGGCGCCGCCTCGCAGCGTCCGCCTAGCCCGCTTCGCCACCGCAGCCGTTCGTTTCCTCAACGGCTTTCTGCTGTTGCTTGTCGCCTTTGCGTTCAAGGAAGTCGATGCAGCTGCCGCTGAGTTCAGTGCGCTTTTCGCGGCGGCCGGCCTCGGCTACTTCATTGCCGCATTCATAACGCCGGTGCTCGATCGCTACATGAGCGAGGAGCCAATGGTCGTGGCCGGGTTGGCCGTAGAGGCGGGAGCGGCGTTCATCGCCGCTCAAGTGTTCGGGTTGCCGGCAGCATCGATCCTGGCGCTCGCGGCCGGACTCGCTTGGGGCACGGCGAAATTCGGCTTCGACGGTCTGCTTCAGGCCAATGTGCCGATTCGGGCGCGGGGGAGGGCGTTCACCAATTCAGAGACGTTCTTTCAGATTGCGTGGGTTGTTGGAGCCCTCATTCCGGTCATCGCTGAGCCTCCAATCGAATTGGGACTGTCGATCGCTGGTATTGCCGCGCTGGTGATCCAGGTCATCTACGTATCAGCCGTGATCGTGCCCGTCGCGCACGAGGCCCGGGTTGGCGAAGATCAGCCCGAGCCCGTCACTCGCGACGTTCTCGATCTGCTCTAGGACCGCCCCACGGCTCGCCAGCAAGCTGCAGCCAGTTCATCGAGCGCACCGGCCGTCAGCTCCGTGCCGAATGCGACCGCGCGAATCGCCGGCCCCATTCCGAGGTCCCACAGCACCAGCGGCGGCAGCGCGACGAGAGCGTTCTTCAGCGCAGCAAACTGATCTTCCTCGAGCAGCCCGGCTGACCCCAACGCAGCCTCGTGAGCGGCGACCGCATACGGGGAAGACTCGACCTGCACCAAGAACTGAGCCTGCACCGGATCTGTAGCGAGGTGACTGTGGATTGCGAGCCAAATCGAGTTGAACAGCTCTCGGGGAGAGCCGCCGGAGGCCGTGGCGGCAATCGCGGCGAGAGCGGCTTTGACCTCGACGTATGCTCCCAATACGAGATCGTCCTTCGACTGGTAGTGGACGTAAGCCGTGCCGGTGGCAACACCGGCCCGATCGGCTACGGCCGTCATCGAAGTTCCGCGGAAACCGTTCTCGGCGACGAGCTCGACTAGAGCTCGCCGCACCAGAGCGGCGCGATCGACTTTCGTCGCCGATGAGCTCACCTGCCTGCCGCCACCATTGCGGCGACGTCGAAGTCTATGCCGAGGTCCTCCTCAGAAACCTCCCACAGAGCCTCGAGATCCTCAGGTTTGCGCAAACGTGCGCCCACGCCGCCTTTGACCGAGTCGCCGCGGATGATCCATTGTGGCCGGAAGAGCGATCCGCCTTCAGCTGTTGGGTCGGTTCCCGCCTGCAACTGGGGGAGCGCGCCGCGCGCCGCCGACTGTCCGAACCTGGGTGTCCATTTCTCGAAGAACTTCTGACGGCTTTCGCCGGACTCTTGGGCGCTCGTCTTCTGCAGGTCGGTGTCCGAAAAACCTGGGTCGGCCGAATACGCCGTCACATCGGCACTAGAAGCCTCGAGCCGCCTGTTCAACTCGATGGCAAAGTGGAGATTGGCACGCTTGGAGATGCCATAAGCCTCCCAGGCGTCGTAGTTGTCACGGGAGTGGGCGTTTGCCAGGTCATATTTCCCTGCAGCGAATCGAGCAGTAGACGTTGTGTTGACGACCCGAGCGCCGTCGGCGTCGAGCAACAATGGCAGCAACAGGTACGTCAGGTAGAAGTGGCCGAGGTGGTTCGTGCCGAACTGCATCTCAAAGCCGTCCGCTGTCTGGCGCTCTGGGAGCGCCATGACTCCGGCGTTGTTGTAGAGAATGTCGATCTTGTCGAAGTCCTCGATGATCGAGTCCGCAAACTTCTTGATCGACGCTTTGGAGGCGAGATCGAGCTCGCGGACCTCGAGTGACGCTTCCGGCACCGCACCTTTGATGTCGGCTTCGGCCGCTGCCGCCTTGTCGAGATTGCGAGCCGCAACGATCACATGGGCGCCGCTGCGTGCCATTTCGCGTGCCGTCTCTAGGCCGAGGCCGCCGTTGCCCCCTGTGACGATGACCGTTTTCCCGCTCTGGTCAGGCATGTCCGCTGTGGTCCAACCCATAGAGGTCTCCTCAATTCAATGGATGAATGTTCATTTATTATGAATGAACATTCATCCATTTTCAACACAAAAACTTGCTCTGCCCGTTCCAAGAATGGGCCGATACGCTGCCATGGTGCAACCGATGTCAGCGACATGAGCGAGGGACACTTCCACGGTCGGCCCCGCGCCGGGGCGCGACACGCCCGGCGGTTGGCAGTTGCCTTTGGGCTTGTCGCGTCTTTCATGGTCGTGGAGTTCATCACGGCAATCGCGACCGACTCGCTTGCACTCCTGTCGGACGCCGGCCATATGGCGACGGACGCGCTGGGCCTCGGAATGGCGCTGGCAGCCATCACAGCAGCCAATCAAGTCGACACGTCCGGGCACCGCACGTTCGGGTTGTACCGGCTCGAGATTCTTGCTGCGCTTGCCAACGCACTGTTGCTCGTCGGAGTGGCCGGCTACGCGATCCTCGAGGCCTCGAGTCGTTTCGGCAATCCGCCGGAGATTGCCTCTGGGCCGATGCTGGTGGTTGCGATCCTCGGCCTCGGTGTCAATCTGGTCGGCTGGCGGTTGCTGCGCCGTGGCGCAGACGAGTCGCTCAACATGAAGGGTGCGTACTTCGAGGTGGTCGCCGATCTGATCGGATCGATTGGAGCCATCTCGGCGGCTCTTCTCGTTCGATATGCCGGCTGGGCCTACGCAGATCCGGTATTTGCAGTGGCCATTGGCCTCTTCATACTCCCGCGTGCATATCGCCTGGGGCGCAGTGCTCTGCGCGTGCTGGTTCAAGCGGCCCCAGACGACCTCGATGTGGAGGAGCTGCGTGCCTCGCTGATCTCGATCGAAGGAGTGACCGGCGTTCATGATCTTCACGTTTGGACGCTTACGTCCGAGATGGATGTCGCAAGCGTGCACCTGGTGATGCGCGAGGGTCATGACCCTCATCCCATTCTGGATGACGCAAGCAATCTGCTCCGATCCGACTACTCGATCGCTCACGCCACGCTTCAGGTCGAGCCGGACACCCATGAGGGCTGTACCGAGATCAGCTGGTAGGTAGTTCCGCCGACCAGTACCGGCTGCCAATCGGTAATCGCAAGCGCTGTACCATCCGCTCGTGACTCAGGAACCAAGGTCCGGCAGACAACGAAGGCGCCTCACCGCAACGGTCACCGACCTCGAGGTCAAGCGGCAGAAGGCCCTCCTCGTCGGTGTCGCCACGAAGCGGGATTCGGTCGAACAGGCTGAAGCGAGCCTCGTGGAACTCGAGCGGCTCACCGACACCGCAGGTTCGGAACCCGTCTACTCGATACTCGTCAGGCGGGACGCGCCGGACGCCGCGATGTACATAGGCAAGGGCAAAGCTACCGAGATTGCTGGCGATGTGGCCGCGATGGACATCGACGTCGTCGTGTTCGACAACGACCTCTCCCCGGCCCAGCAGCGCAACCTCAATCAGAAGTTCCAGGTGGACGTAGTCGATCGAACGGCGCTCATCCTCGACATCTTCGCCCAGCACGCCACCAGTCGTGAAGGCATGCTCCAAGTCGAGCTTGCCCAACATCGCTACAGGTTGCCAAGGCTGCGCGGCAAGGGAATTGTTCTGAGCCGCCTCGGTGGTGGCATCGGCACCCGAGGCCCTGGGGAAACCCAGCTCGAAACCGACCGACGCCGCATCCTCGATCGGGTGCGCAAGATCGAGAATCAGCTCAAAGACGTTGCCGGCTCGCGCAAGACCCGCTCCAAACAACGCAAACGCCAAGGCCTGCCGCTCGTGGCTTTGGTCGGCTACACGAACGCGGGCAAGTCGACGCTATTCAACAAACTGACTGCAGCCGATGTCTTGGTCGAAGACCGGCTGTTTGCCACTCTCGACTCCACGGTCCGCAAACTCGAACTGCCGGGCGGGGTAGAGGCGCTCGCATCTGACACAGTCGGATTTGTGCGCCGCCTTCCTCACCAATTGGTCGAATCGTTCAAGGCGACTCTCGAAGAAGTCCAGGACGCCGATCTGCTCCTCCACGTTGTGGATGCCGCCGAAGAAGACCCGGATGCTCAGGCGTCCGCGGTGCGGTTGGTCCTCACCGAGATTGGAGCTGGTGATGTCCCCGAGCTCATGGTCGTCAACAAGGCCGACATCGCGCCCGAAGCCGCGGTCAAGCGCCTTTTGGAGCTCAATGACGGGTCGGTCGCTGTTTCCGCGGTGACAGGCGAGGGGATAGCGGCGCTGCTTGACACCGTCGTCCACGAGCTGAGCAGGGGCAGCGTCGAGATCGAGCTGCTGGTTCCGTATTCGGCCGGTGACGTCGTCGACCGCCTCTATCGCCTCGGCGAGGTCACCAAACGGGCCGACGAGGCCGGAGGCACCCGGATCACCGCTCGCATACCAGCTGGTGATGTTGAGCGATTCACCGCGTACGAGTCCGCCTGACCGGGTTCGGCACGCACCGGCATCGATGAATTCGGTACACTCCGCGTCGGTTCGGGGGCCACAGGGCTTAGGAAACCCGAACACTCACCTATTCAAGGAGAATTATCTACATGAAGGGCAAGTTTCGCTACCTAGTGCTGCTGCTCAGCGCTTTCGCGCTTGTGGCTGCCGCGTGCGGCGATTCCGGAGGCGAGGTTCCAGAGCCAGGCGCGCTTGGCCAAGTGGTCATCGAGCCGGGCGAGTCGATCCAGATTCGTTCCTTGAACGTCATCACGGGTCCCAACTCGACACTCGGAATTCCCAACCAGCGTGGCGTTGACCTCGCCATCGCCGACTTCGGCGACATCGAGGGCTTCAGCGTTGAAGTCGGCACAGGTCTTGACGATCTCTGCTCCGCAGAGGGTGGTCAGGCAGGCGGTCAGGCCATTGTTTCCGACCCCCAGGTGGTCGGAGTGATCGGCACGTCGTGCTCAGGCGCAGCTGCAGCGGCAGCACCGCTGATCAGCCAGGCGGGCATGGTGATGATTTCACCGTCGAACACGTCGCCATCGCTGACGTCTGACCTGGCCGGCACGGCGGGATCGAACTACTTCGAGGGTTACTACCGAACCGCCCACAACGACCTCTTCCAGGGTCGGGCAGTGGCTGAGTTTGTGTACAACGACCTCGGGTTGCGTACGGCCGCCGCCATTCACGACGGCGACCCATACACGGACGGTCTGGCGACGGCATTCTCGGATGCCTTCCAGGAGCTGGGCGGGACCATGGCGGTCTACACCGCTGTGAACGTTGGTGACACGGACATGGTGCCGGTGCTGACAGAAGTTGCTGCTGGCTCTCCAGAGGCGCTGTTCTTCCCGATCTTCGTTGCCGAAGGCACGTTCATCGCGCAGCAGATCGGCGGCGTGGCCGGTTTGGAGAACACAGTCTTGATCTCGGCCGACGGCCTGATCTCTTCGGACTTCATGACCATCCCTGAAGCCGAAGGTATCTACCACTCCGGTCCGGACCTGGGCTTCGGCTCCAACACCAACTCGTTCACGGATAAGAACGCCACTGATTTCCTCGATGCCTATCAGGCTGCATACGGAGAGGTTCCGTCTGCCCCCTTCTGGGCCCATTCGTACGACGCAACCACCATGTTGCTGAATGCGATCAGGGAAGTCGCGGTTGTTGTCGACGACACGATGTACATCGATCGTGCTGCGCTGCGCGAGGAGCTCGACGGCACGTCGTTCAGCGGCATCATCGGCGAAATCAGCTGTGACGACTTCGGAGACTGCGGTGCACAGAGGATCACGATTGTCCTCAACAACGACACCAGCAACTTCGAAGCCGCTTCGTCGAACGTGGTGTTCAGCTACTCCCCTTAAGTCGATGAGCGACAACGAATGAACGAAAGGGAGCGCCCCTCTGGGTGCTCCCTTTCTTCGTCGGGCACTTCGTTTTCAGTCGCACCGACCAGTTGGATCAGCTTGAATGCCTCATCGCAGTGACCACGACCACAACCAAAGACGCGCACCGCCCCTCTCGCTTGACGTGGGTCGACTCGTTCCTATGGCTGATCCGCATAGGCGCAGCTCTCGTCGTTCTCTGGGGTATTGCCGGCACCATCGCGATCTGGCGGCAAGGTGGCGGGCCAACCGCCGAGGCCTGGCGCGATCTGCTTGTTGCCGGAATCGCCCAAGGCTTCATGTACGGATTGATCGCCCTCGGCTACTCGATGGTCTACGGAGTTCTTGGGTTCATCAACTTCGCCCACGGCGAGGTGTTCATGGCCGGGGGCATGGTCGGGTTCTTCGCAGCCGACATCCTCTTTGAAAACGGCATGTGGGAGAACAACTTCATCTTCGCAGCACTCATCGTGCTGGCGGTTGCCGTCTCATCTTCTACAGCAATCGCGGTCATCGTTGAAAAGGTCGCATACCGACCGTTGCGCGGGTCGCCTCGCCTGATTCCGTTGATCACTTCGATTGGTATCTCGTTCTTCCTGCAATACGCCTTCGCCGGTCTCTTCGGCGTTGGCGTGAACAACTACCCGCAGCCTCCTGAAGGGCTCCGGGGAAAGGTCGACCTGTTCGGAACCGGCTTCCAGATCGAGGGGACGAAGCTCCTCGTGATTGTTGTGGCGCTGCTCTCAATGGCCGTGCTCTATTTCTTCGTCGAGCGAACGAAGACAGGCCGAGCGATTCGTGCGGTAGCGGAGGACAAAGAGATCGCGGCGCTGATGGGCATCAACGTCAACCGAACGATTGTCATGACATTCGCCATTGGCGGGGCCATGGCCGGGGTCGCAGGCTTCCTGTGGGCGATCCTCTTCCGTGGCGTTTCCTTCTTCACTGGATTCCTACCAGGCATCAAGGCGTTTACGGCGGCAGTGCTAGGCGGGATCGGCAACTTGGTCGGGGCCATGGTTGGAGGGGTGACGCTCGGAGTCTTCGAAGGTGTTGGGCCCCAGGTGGTGCTCGGTGGCCTGGCGTGGGAACTCAAGTTCATCTACATCGAGCTGGTGATCCTCGCCGCGATCGCCATCGTTCTTGTCTGGTCAAAGGCAGAAGAACAGAAGGACCTATCCCGTTGGGCGCTGGGGGTCGTAGGCGCCATCACGGTGTTCACCTTCGCAGTTCCCTCGTTGCGCGATTCCGGGATGTCTCTCGTTGTGCCTGGTATTGCCCAGCTCAAGGACGTGGTGGCGTTCAGCGCTCTCGTTCTTGTCCTTGTTTTCAAACCGACCGGGCTGCTTGGTGAGCGCCTCTCTGCGGAGGAGCGAGCTTGACGAACTTCGATCTGCGTAAGTCGATCAACTGGGGCCTGATTGCCGGTCTCTCCGCGATATTCACGGCGGCCGTTGGCATCGTGGAAACGTTCGACAAATCGCGTATGGTCGTGAGTCCGTTCGTGAGCCTCGGCTTTTTAGCGCTGCTGTGGCTCGTGCCGGTCCTCGCCTACCGCACGAGCCTCGTCGAGGAGCTCGAAGGAGTAGAGCGGCCCGAACCGAGCGTTGGCAACGTGTGGTCCGGCGCGGTGGTTGGATCCACAGCAGGCATCGTGATCGTGGCGTTCACCTTTGTTCTGAACACGTGGAACATCCGGGAGATCTTCATCAAGTTTTCACCGGCGCTCCTCGACATCCTCACGTTCAACCGATCGTTCGCCCTCGGAGCTCTCCTCATGTTGATCCTGGCAACTGTCTTGGGGGTGGTGGGCGGCGCAATGCACCTGATCGGGGCGGAGACGCGGCGCCGCACCGTAGCCGCGGTGCTGTGGATCATCGTCATTGCGTTGTTCGAACGTTTCGTATCGCAGATCTTGCGCCAGGTCCAGATCGACGACCTGTTCGACGCAGTGGCCGGACGCAGCCTCGTCAACATCGTGTACAACGACGGCGGTCTGACTTGGGGCGCCGCCATGATCGTTGCGGCTGTTGCCTACTACCTGGCTGGACGCCCAGTGATCGATTTCCGTGAAACAAAAGTCGCAGCCGGCCTGCGGTCCACCGACCGCAGGGAGCGCACGCGTTGGTCCTTGATCGCGGCCGGAATCGTCGCCGCTGTGATCATCGTCTCACCGATGCTTCTCGGCAGTTTGCTGTCGGAGATCTTGGCGAACGTTGGGCTCTTCCTGCTGATGGGGCTGGGCCTCAACATCGTCGTCGGACTGGCGGGTCTTCTCGACCTCGGATACGTCGCCTTCTTCGCCGTCGGGGCCTACTCGATCGGGCTGCTGACATCTCCGCAGTTCAACATCCAGTGGTCCTGGTGGACTGCGCTGCCCGTGGCCATTGCGCTCTCAGCTCTCATGGGTTTGCTGGTCGGTACACCCGTGATCCGTATGCGAGGTGACTATCTGGCGATAGTCACACTTGGTTTTGGAGAGATCGTGCGCATCTTGTTCCTCTCTGACTTCCTCAAGCCGCTGTTTGGAGCGGCGCAGGGCATCACTCGCATCCCGCCGATCAACGTCGGCATCACATCGGTATCCGGCATCAACCCGCAAGGGATCCTGTACTTCGCCGCCGCGTTTGTGATCCTCGCTTCGTGGATCTCATACGCGGTGCAATCGTCGCGCGTTGGCCGAGCGTGGACAGCGCTGCGTGAGGACGAGTCCGTGGCCCAGGTAATGGGCATCGATACGGTGAAGGCGAAGCTGTCGGCCTTCGTGGTTGGTGCCATCCTCGCTGGCTTCGGCGGAGCGCTCTTTGCGGCCAAGGTCGGTTCGATCTTCCCCACGTCGTTCCGGCTCCTCGTGTCGATCATCATCCTCGTGATCGTCATCGTCGGCGGCATGGGCAGTATCCGCGGCGTCATGCTTGGGTCGTTGGTTCTGATCGGAGTGCTCGGGGGGCCGACGCAGCCCGGACTCTTGTTGGAGTTTGCAGACTTCAAGCTGTTGATCGTCGGGGTCATCCTGGTCTACATGATGTTGCAAAGGCCGGAAGGCCTCGTTCCGAGCGTACGACGATCGCGCGAACTGCACCATGAGGAATTATCCCAGGACGCGTGGTTCGACAAGTCGGGCGAGTTCACCGAAGACGAAGCGGTTGCTGCCGACTCCGAGGACGGTTCCTGATGCCGCTCCTCCAGATCAATGGGCTCCGCAAGACCTTTGGTGGCATCAAGGCGCTCGACGGTGTGGAGTTCCACATCGACGAGGGCGAGATCGTGTCCGTCATCGGTCCGAACGGCGCGGGAAAGACTTCATTCTTCAACGTCATCTCCGGCATGTTCCCGCCGGACGGCGGCGAGATATTGTTCGAAGGCCGCGACATCGGCGGCTGGGAGCCGAATCAGATCACCACGGCCGGCATTGCCCGCACCTTTCAGAACGTTCGCTTGTTCCCCAACATGTCAGTCCTCGAGAACATCATGGTTGCTCAGCATTGCCGGACGTCACAGGGGATGATCCCGGCCATCTTCCGGACGAAGGCCTTCCGCCAGGAGGAAGCTGAGATCGAGGAGCGCGCTAAGGAGATCCTTGGGTTCTTTGGGACACGGTTGGTTGGCTACCGCTTCGATCAACCGGCGTTCGTCCTGTCATACGCCAATCGCCGCCGCTTGGAGATTGCTCGGGCGATGGCGACTCAGCCGCGGCTGCTGCTCCTGGACGAGCCCGTCGCCGGCATGAACCCGCGGGAAACGGTGGAGCTCACGGGGCTGATCAGCCGGTTGCGCGACGAGCTTGGCTTCACCGTCGTCGTCATCGAGCACGATATGAAGGTTGTGCGCGATGTCAGCGATCGAGTTGTTGTCCTCGACCACGGGGTGAAGATCGCGGAGGGCGCCTATGAAGACGTGTCGCAGAACGAAGATGTGATCGAGGCCTATCTAGGCCGTCCGGCCGAGGGGAAGTCATGAGCGACAACGGCCGCAAACCGGTCCTTGAATTCCGCAACGTGAACACCCACTACGGCCCGGTCCACATCCTCAAGGACGTCAACATCAAGATCCATGATGGCGAGATGGTATGTCTGCTCGGCGGCAACGCCTCCGGCAAGACCACCACGCTCAAGACCATCCTTGGGATGGTGGAACCGACGTCGGGTGAGGTCGTTGTGGACGGGGAGGTGATGAACGGCCAGTCGACTGCCAAGGTTGTCGAGCGAGGCGTTTCCATGGTTCCTGAGAATCGGCGCCTGTTCAAGCGCATGACAGTGCGCGAGAACCTTGAGATAGGCGGGTACCTCCGGGACGACAGCCTCGACGACGATTTTCAGCGCATCTTCGAGTTGTTTCCGCGAGTCAAGGAGCGCCTCAACCAAAAGGCAGGGACGTTGTCGGGTGGTGAGCAGCAGATGGTGGCCGTTGGCCGGGCGCTAATGGCTCAGCCCAAGGTGCTGCTGATGGACGAGCCTTCGATGGGCCTCGCCCCTGTCCTCGTTGCGCAGAATTTCGAGATCATCCAGCAGATCAACGACGCCGGCACAACCGTATTCATGGTCGAGCAGAACGCCAACATGGCTCTGTCGATCGCCG
>JAHEJX010000012.1 GCA_024638645.1 Actinomycetes bacterium | reverse complement strand
GTCGCCGTATCTCGCCGCGCGGTCACCACTCCCGAATCGACGTCCACACCCTTGATACCGGTCACCATCGGACGCCCCAGAGCTCGGGCGACACGAACCCCGACCTGATATCCGCCGCTGTCGGCCGACTCGTTACCGAAGAAGATCAGATCAAACGCCCCGTCGGCCTCCTCCAGAGACCGAATCGCCGCGGTCAGCGCTCGCGCCGTCGCCATTGGATCCCAGTCGGAGCCGTCCGTTGTCAGCAACACCGCCTCGTTCACGCCAACTGACAGCGCAGTCCGCAACTGCTCCTCGGCCGCCGCCGGCCCGAGAGTCATGACGGTCGAAGAACCACCATGCTTCTCGATCTGGCGAATCGCCTCTTCCGCAGCGCACTCCTCGTGCGGCGATACCGTGAAGCCGAGCATGTTTGTGTCGATGTCCTGGCCGTCAGCGTTGACGACGATCTTGGCGCCCGGGGCCGGAACCCGCTTGACGCAGGTGAGGATCCTCATGCCGCGCTTCTCACACCTTCATCCGAGAGTCATCGGGATCGAACAGCGGCTGCGAGCCAACCCGCGCCACCTTCACAGGGAACAGCTCGTTCTGGTACATCACCTGGAGGTCGGTGCCCTCAACCGCATACTCGGGCGGCAGATACGAGAACAGCAAGTACTTGCCCACCGACGGACCCATGCCAGCAGAAGTGACGCGCGACACCCGTCCATGCGAGTCCAGAATGCGCTCGCCGTCGAGTGTCAGGATCGGCTCGTTGCCCCCCATCATGTGTCGAGCCACCCCGGACGTCGACCGGTGCGATTCCACCGTCAGCGTGCACATGTGCGCCGCTACATCTTCGCCACGCGCCTTCATGTACGCCGCCTTGCCGATGAAGTCGGCTTCCTTGACCCGGGGGCGATCCAGCCCGGCTTCGACCGGGTTGTACTCGGACTCGAGCTCGGCGCCCATCAGGCGATAACCCTTCTCGAGGCGGCCGCTCGTTCCGTATACACCGGCGCCGATCGGCACAACGCCGAACTCCTCACCTGCTCCCCACAGGGCGTCCCACAGCGCCGGACCGTCCGCCATTGCGCAAGTGATCTCCCAGCCGAGCTCGCCGACGTATGAGATCCGCAGCATCGTTACGGCAACGCCGTCGACGTGCATCTCGCGCACCTTGCCGTATGGGAAGCCGTCGTTGGAGACGTCGCCGTCGGCGACCTTCTCCACCAGCTTGCGGGCGTTCGGTCCCCAAACCCCGATCGTGCACACATCATCAGTGATGTTCTCGAACGTGACCGAGCCGTCGTCAGGCAGCCACTTCTGGAACCAGTAGCTGTCCCGCGGCCCGTCGAAGCCGCCGGTCACCACCCTGAAGTGCTCGTCACCCATCCGCAGCACTGTGAGGTCGGAGCGGAAGCCCCCCAGCTCGTTGAGGAGCGGGGTGTAGATGCCTGAGCCGACCGGGCGGTCCACCTGATTGACCGTCATGAAGTTCATATATTCGGCGGCGCCGGGGCCTTTCACATCGAACATGGCAAAAGCAGTGAGGTCCACCATGCCGACGCTGTCGCGCAAGGCGAGATGCTCGGCGTTCTGGATCGGTGACCACCAGCGGTAATCCCACTCGTGCTCGCGAGCAGCTGGCAACTGGCCGGCGTACTTCTCGAGCAACGCCTCGTTCGAGGTGTACCAGTGCGGCCGCTCCCACTTACCCGCCTCGAAGAAGACAGCACCGAGAGCCGCGGTCTTGTCATGCAGTGAAGACTTGTGCAGGTCGCGGCGGCTGTCCCACTGCTCACGGGGGTGAACGATGCCGTATGTCTTGTTGAAGTGCTCGGCGCACCTGGCGAGGATGTGCTCCTCGGTGCGCTGCGGCCCGTAGAAGCGAGCCACATCGGAGGCGTGGGGGTCGATCTCGGGATAGCCGTGCGTCATCCACTCGGCAAGCGCCCTGCCGGTGCCCGGTCCCTCCTTGATCCAGATGGCGGCGCACGACCACAAGTTCTTCACCTCAACGCTCTCGCCTACGAGGGGCATGGCGTCAGGCGTCAACGACAGCAGCCCATTGATGCCGTACTTGATTTCGGCGTCACCGAGGAAGGGCATCAGCTCGATGGCCTGTTCCAGCTGCGGGTCGAAGTCGTCCTCGGTGAGTGGAAGCTCGGTTGGGGAAAGGCGCGACTCTTCTATCGAAGGGATCGTGTTGGGGTGGTGGAATATCGGACGGTGGGCGTAAGAGCCGACTTCCATCGAGCCGCCGGTCTGGCGTTCGTAACAAAAGGTGTCCATGTCGCGGATGATCGGGAAGCCGATCTCGTTGTTGGTGGCCTGGAGCTCATCGAGCGGACCCACGTCGATCATCTGGTGCACGGCGGGCGTCAAGGGGATGGTCGCACCGGCCATTTCGGCGATGCGTGGCGACCACACGCCGCACGCCACGACCACGTGCTCGGCCTCGACGTAGCCTTTGTTGGTTTCGACGCCGGCGACCCTGCCATCCTCAACCTTGATGTCGAGGACTTCGGTCACCGGAGCCACGGTCAGCGCTCCCTTGTCGAGGGCGTACTGACGCATGAGCGTGCCGGCCTGGAGCGAGTCGACCACCGATACGCTCGGCGTGTACCACCCGCCCACGATGATGCTCTCGTCGATGAACGGCACCATCTCCTTGACTTCGTCAGGAGTCAACATGCGCGACTCGATGCCCCATGCCTTCGCCGAAGTCATGCGACGGCGGAATTCCTCCATTCGCTCCTCGGTGCGGGCCACCTCGATGCCGCCCGAGCTGGTGCTGACGCCCATCTCTTCGTACTGGTGCTGTGAGTCGAGGGTCAGCATTGCCATCTCCTTGTTGTGGTCAACAGGGAAGATGAAGTTCGAGGCGTGACCTGTGGAGCCACCCGGGTTGGGGAGCGGTCCCTTGTCGATCTGGAGGATGTCGGTCCATCCGAGCGCAGCCAGGTGCTTGACCACTGCGTTGCCGACGATGCCTGCGCCAATTACGACGACTTTGGCGCTGGGAGGAATGTCACTCACAGGTGTCCTTTCGGAGGTCTGATAGGAGGGCAAATCTGGAGACCGTGCCGCCTAGCGGGACAGGCTCGCATCGTGGAACGAGGTTACGTTCTCGGCCACCGGGTGTCCACCCGGAAGGCGTTGTGCCATAGAGGCTAGATACAGATTCAGCTCCCCGCATTGCAGAGTGAGAAATCCACGCTTGATCTGTGGACATGGTGTTGGATTGTGGAGTAATGTTCCACTATGCAGCACTGTTCCGCATTGTGGAACGCGGCTTGCCGATACTCATGAATCCTCCAACGGTGACCTCGCGAGGCGCCCTCTACCTAGAAGTGGACTAGATGAGCGAAGAAGAGCTGGATCTATCGACTCTGTCCGATGAAGAGCTCGTCCCCCAGATGCACGACGACCTCTACGACGGCCTGGCCGATGAGATCACGGACGGCACGAACATCCTCCTCGAGCGAGGCTGGACGGCATCCGATGTGCTCAACGATGCCCTCGTCGAAGGCATGCGCATAGTTGGCATCGACTTCCGTGACGGCATCCTTTTTGTCCCCGAAGTCCTTCTCGCCGCCAACGCAATGAAGGCCGGCATGGAGATCCTGCGGCCCATCCTCGCTGAGACCGGAGCCGAGACAATCGGCAAGGTGGTAATCGGAACCGTCAAGGGCGACATCCATGATATCGGCAAGAACCTCGTCGGGATGATGATGGAGGGTGCCGGCTTCGAGGTCATCAATCTCGGCATCAACACAGACGTCGACGAGTTCCTCGCCGCGCTCGAAGAGCATCAGCCCGACATCCTTGGAATGTCCGCACTTCTCACGACGACCATGCCGTACATGAAGGTCGTGATCGACGCTTTGAAGGAGAAGGGCATTCGCGACGACTACATCGTCCTCGTCGGCGGCGCCCCACTCAACGAGGAGTTTGCCTCCGCCGTCGGGGCGGATGCGTACTGTCGCGATGCCGCCATTGCTGCCGAGACTGCAAAAGAGCTGGTCACGAAGAAGCGGATCTTGATGAGCGAGGATGCCTGAGGCACGCCCGCCGCGAGTACTCGTGCTCGCCTGCGGGGCGTTGGCTAGAGAGATAAGGGACGTTGGCGTGGCCAACGGCTGGGATCACGTGGACCTCGAATGCCTGCCTGCGACTCTTCACAACACGCCGCAGGAAATCCCCGATGCCGTCGACCACCGCTTGCAGCAGGCGACCTCCCGGTACGACCGGATCCTGGTCGGATACGCCGATTGTGGGACCGGCGGCCTGCTCGAGCCGATCGTCGCACGACATGGAGCAGAGATGCTTCCGGGAGCGCACTGCTACGAGTTCTTCGCCGGCCATGAGCTCTTTGCGGCACTGCACGAGGCCGAGCTCGGCACCTTCTACCTAACCGATTTTCTGGTGAAACACTTCGATCGCATGGTGTGGAGAAACCTGGGCCTCGATCGCCATCCAGAGTTGCTCGACGTCTACTTTGGCAACTACCGCAAAGTGGTCTACCTGTCCCAACTCGCGGACGGTGCTCTTGTGGAGAGGGCAAACCTATGCGCCGAGCGTCTCGGGCTCGCTTTCGAGCATCGCCATGTCGCATACGGCGAGATGGAGATCCATTTGAAACGTTTTGTCGAGGACGCGGCATGACCGCCCGCACCCCGACTCTCACCGTCATCTTGTGGCGTGACATGCCGGCCCAGGTGGTCGCCAAACATGGCCGCACCAATCACAAGATCGAGCTGCCGCCACGCTTTCAACAGGCGATTGATCGCGCCGCGATGCGCGCCGGCACGATCGGTAATGACGAATACCTCGAAGACTGGCGCCGCGACTCTCGGCAGTGCGGCGAGGACCTCGAAGCCGAGGCCGCCGCCGAGGCAGCATCGCTCGAAGAACGGTTTCCACTTGATGTACTCAACGAATACGTGATGAATCTCGGGTATCGGAGCGACTAGCCCGACCCGTCCCCAAGGAGAAGTAGTGACAGACACAGTCATCAGCTCGGCGACAAAGGAGGTGGTGATCGGCTTCGACCGTCCGTTCGTCATCATCGGGGAGCGGATCAACCCCACAGGTCGCAAGCTGCTTGCCGCCGAGATGAAGCAAGGGGACTTCAGCCGCGTCGAGTCCGATGCAGTTGCCCAAGTAGCGGCCGGAGCTCACATGCTGGATGTCAATGCCGGCATCCCCCTTGCCGACGAACCGGCAATTCTCGCCCAGACCGTCAAGCTCGTGCAGTCACTGGTCGATGTGCCGCTGGCGATTGACTCTTCGATCGTGGAAGCGCTCGAGAGCGGTCTTTCCGTTTATGAGGGCAAAGCTCTGGTCAATTCGGTAACCGGTGAAGACGAGCAGATGGAGCGGGTACTCCCGCTTGTCGCCAAACACGGCGCTGCAGTCGTTGCCATCACCAACGATGAGACCGGCATCTCGGAGGACCCGGACGTCCGCTTCGAGGTGGCGCGCAAGATCGTCAATCGAGCCGCCGACTACGGCATCCCGAAATCGGACATCGTCGTCGACCCGCTCGTCATGCCGATCGGCGCCATGGGAACGGCGGGCCGTCAGGTGATGGCACTGGTGCGGCGGCTTCGCGAGGATCTCGGCGTCAACACGACCTGTGGCGCTTCGAACATCTCCTTCGGCCTGCCGCACCGCCATGGCATCAACGCCGCTTTCCTCACGATGGCGATCGCCTCCGGGCTCACCTCCGCCATCACGAATCCACTGGAGAGCGAGATCGTCGACGCGGTAATGGCAGCCGACGTTCTAGCCGGCAACGACGAGAACTGCGCCCGATGGATCGCCAAACATCGGCAGCCCCCGGCCGAGGGGGAAGGGTCTAGTCGTCGGCGCGGCGGACGCCGCAGAGGAGCTGCGACCGCGTTTTCATGAGCGCAGACCTCAAAGTCACGTTCACGCCGTCAGGGCGCCGCGGCACCGCCGTGGCAGGCTCCACGGTGCTCGACGTGGCTCGCGTGCTTGGCGCCGACATCGACTCGGTGTGCGGTGGCCGCGGCATCTGCGGCCGGTGCCAAGTGACCGTCGGGTCGGCCCCGGGTACACCCGCCTCGGAAACTGCGCTCAGCCCGCCCGGTCCCACTGAGACCAACTATCGGGGGAGACGCCCGCTGGTCGCGGGGCAGCGCCTGTCGTGTGCCGCGCAGATCTTGGAGGACGTCGTCATCGACGTGCCGCCAGAGAGCCAAGTGCATCGCCAGGTCGTGCGTAAGCGCGCCGAGGTCATCGACATCGCCGTCGACCCTGTAGTTCGGCTGCACTACATCGAGGTGGCTGAGCCGACACTCGACGACGACTCGAGCGACCTCGGCCGCATCCAGGATGCCCTCCAAGAGCAGTGGGGGCTCAACGGGCTCACCGCCGACGAATCGCTGATCGGTACGCTGCAGCCCGCGCTTCGGCAGGGCAAGTGGCAAGTGACGGTTGCCATCCACGACGCCTCGGTGATCACGGGCATCTGGCCGGGGTTCCGTGACGTCGCGCTCGGCGTTGCCTATGACGTCGGCTCCACGACCGTGGCCGCCCACCTCTGTGACCTCGCCACCGGCGACGTGCTGGCATCGGCCGGTTTGATGAACCCACAGATCCGCTTCGGTGAGGATCTCATGTCGCGAGTGTCGTACGTGATGATGAATCCCGGGGGAGAGGTGGCTCTCACCACAGCCGTGCGTGACGCCATGGACGAGCTGATCGGTTCGCTCGTCGCAGAGGCCGAAGTGTCCCGCGAAGATATTCTCGAAGTCACCGTGGTCGGCAACCCGATCATGCATCATCTGGTGCTCGGCATCGACCCCACCCCGCTCGGCGGAGCCCCATTTGCGCTCGCCGTCGACAAGGCGGTTCGGGCAAGGGCGAGTTTGATCGACATCGCGGTCCATCCCGGCGCCAGGCTCTATCTACTGCCGTGTATTGCGGGCCACGTCGGCGCTGATGCCGCAGCCGCGGTGCTGTCAGAAGGTCCGCACCGCGGTGAAGCCGTGCAACTGCTCGTCGATGTGGGCACCAATGCCGAGATCGTGCTCGGCAGCTCGGGCCGCTTGCTTGCTGCCTCTTCGCCGACCGGGCCCGCCTTCGAAGGCGCCCAGATCTCGTCCGGACAGCGGGCCGCTCCCGGCGCTATCGAACGTGTCCGTATTGACGCAGAAACGCTGGAGCCTCGATTCAGGGTCATCGGAAGCGAGCTGTGGTCGGACGAAGTCGGCTTCGCGAAGTCGATCGAAAAGACCGGCGTCACCGGCATCTGCGGGTCAGGCATCATCGAAGTGGTCGCCGAGTTGTATCTCGCCGGCGTCGTCAGCCACGACGGCGTGATCTCCGGCGAACATCCTCGCATCGTCGCGGACGGCCGCACCAAGTCCTACGTTCTCCATGACGGACCATCGTCGATCCTCATCACCCAGAACGATGTGAGAGCGATTCAGCTCGCCAAGGCAGCCCTTTATGCAGGAGTGAAGCTGCTGATGGGACATCTCGCCGTCGATGCCGTCGATGAGATTCGCCTCGCCGGAGCATTCGGCAGCCACATCGATACCAAGTACGCCATGGTCCTCGGGCTCATCCCCGACTGCGACCTCGACAAGGTGTCAGCGGCGGGCAATGCCGCCGGCACGGGATCGATGATGGCGTTGCTGTCCGGCGCGGCTCGGGCCGAGATCGAGCGAGTAGCGACCGAGATCGAGAAGATCGAAACCGCCACCGAGCCCAAGTTTCAGGAACTGTTTGTCGGCGCCATGGGCATTCCCCACGCCACTGATCCATTCCCTGAGCTGGCCGGAGCGGTGTCGCTACCGGCGCGCACAGAACCATCCGGCCGTCCCGAGAGAAGGCGGCGTCGCGACCGAGGGAGCACAGATTGACCGAGCGAAGAGGGCGCCGTGGCGGCGGTCGAGCAGCCAGGCAGGCGGCGCGCACCGCCAGTGCTGTGGAGTCGATGCCGTATCTGACCCGGCAGCTGAAACCGGTCGAGGTGCTTTCCGACGAGAGCCTCGAGCAGATCGAGCACAATGCCGACACATTGCTCGAGCAAGTCGGCGTCGAGATCGTGGGGTATGACGAGGCGCTGAAGATCTACGCGGAAGCCGGCGCCGACGTGGACGGCACACGGGTCCGTTTCCCTCGCGGCATGTGTCGCCAAATCGTGCAGGCTTCGGCTCCCAGCAGCTTCACCCAGGTCGCCCGCAATCCGAAGCGCTCGGTAGTGATCGGGGACCCGCACACCGTCCTCGTACCCGCCTACGGCTCACCGTTCGTTCGTGACCTCGATGGCGGTCGCCGCTACGCCACGATCGACGATTTCAACAACTTCGCCAAGCTCGCGTACATGTCCCCGTCGATGCACCACAACGGCGGCACCCTGTGCGAGCCGGTGGACCTGCCGGTCAACAAACGCCACTACGACATGGTGTACGCCCACATGAAGTACTCGGACAAGGCCTTCATGGGTTCGGTGACCCACCCCGATCGGGCTGCCGACTCGGTGGAGATGGCCCGAATCCTCTTTGGAGGTGACTTCCTCGAACAGAACACGGTCATTGTCGGTCTGGCCAACGCCAACTCGCCGATGTCGTGGGACTTCAACATGCTTGGCTCGGCCAAGGCCTATGCAGAATCCAATCAGGCAACCCTGATTACACCTTTCATCCTCGCCGGCGCGATGTCACCTGTCACGGTGGCGGCCTGCGCCACCCAGACCCTTGCCGAAGCGTTGGCCGGGATGGCGTTCACCCAGATCGTCCGCCCCGGGGCGCCTGTGATTTTCGGATCATTCGCCAGCTCGATGTCCATGCAGTCGGGAGCACCGACCTTCGGTACACCCGAGCCGGCGATGGTGCTGTACGTCATGGCACAACTGGCCCGCCGCGTCGGTGTGCCCTTCCGCTCCGGGGGCAACTTCACGGCCTCGAAAGTGCCGGACGCACAGGCTGCGTACGAGTCTGCAATCAGCTTCCTACCTGCCATTCAGGCGGGTGTGAACTTCCTCCTCCACAGCGCGGGCTGGCTCGAGGGCGGCCTCGCCATGGGTTACGAGAAGTTCATCATCGACGCCGACCAGGCCTCCATGATGACCAAGTGGGCCGAGGGTGTGACCATCGACGACAACGGCCTTGCGCTGCAGTCGATGCTCGACAACGGGCCGGGCAACCACTTTCTCGGGACCGAGCACACGCTGGCCAATTTCGAGACTGCGTTCTGGAGCTCGCACCAGTCTGACAACAACAGCTTCGAGCAGTGGTTGGACGAAGGGGCCCAGGACTCGGTTGCCAGGGCAAACGAGACCTGGAAGCGGATGCTGCGCGATTACGAGCCGCCGCCACTCGATGAGGCCAAGGACGAAGAACTCACGGAATGGATCGCCAAACAGAAGGCCTCCTTCCCCGATAGCGACGTATAGGAGGCTGACCGGCAATTCGATGCGGGCCCTCTCCAGTTAGCATCGCCTTTGCCTGTGACCGCGAACCGGGAATTATCGCTCCTGATAGTCCGTCGGCTCGCGGCTTGTGGCAGATGACGATGCTCCTGTGGAGGTCCATCCCCAGCAATTGCCGATCATCCTCCCGAGGAGGCGTGGTGCTCAAGCGCAAAGTCAATATCTCGGCCGAGGGCAAGGCGGCACTGATCGCTCTGCTCGAGGACCTGACCTACGAGTTGATTCCGCTCTCCAACGTGCTGCCCCAGTCCGAGTTTCTGCCTGAAGGAGCGCGAGTGTCGGTAACGGCGTCGCCGGCCAAAGGAATGCAGGCGACTGTGGATCTCGCTTTGGAACTGCAGCAGCGCGGCTTCGACGTGGTGCCCCACATCTCGGCGCGGCTCACCCAGGACCGGGCTGAGCTGGAGTCGATCATGAAGCAGATCGCGGATGCAGAGATCAAAAGGGCCTTCGTCGTCGGAGGAGACGCAGATCCGCCGGGAGAGTTTTTCGACGGTCTTTCGATCCTGCAGGCGATGGACGAAATCGGTCACGACCTCACCATCGGGATCCCCTCGTATCCGGAGGGTCATCACTTCATTTCGGACGAAGCAATTAACCAGGCACTGGTCGACAAGCAGCCTTATGCGTCATCGATGACGACCCAGATGTGCTTCAAGCCGCAGACGATTGCCGACTGGATCGGCGAGCAGCGCGCTCGAGGCGTGGCGTTGCCGATCAAGATTGGGATTCCGGGTGTCGCCGAGCTGCGCAAGCTGATCGGCATTTCTGCACGCATCGGCGTCGGTGACTCGCTGAAGTTCCTCACCAAGAACACCAGTCTCGTCGGCAAGCTGGTGCGGCCCGGCGGCTACGCCCCTGACGACCTACTGATCGGCCTCTCCAACGTCTTCGCCGACGACTACAGCAACGTGGTCGACCTCCACTGTTACACCTTCAATCAGGTTGAGAGCACCGAAGAGTGGCGGATGAGCATGCTGGATTCGCTCGGGTAGGCACACCGTCAGTTGCCCAGGACAGCAAGGCCGGGTAGCTCGTCAACGCCGCGTGATCGGCGATTACCAGCGTACGTGCTTGCCATGCCCGGCATCGGCAAGGCGGGCTCCGCCGAGAAGCTCAGCCAAGCTGACGGCCGCCGATGGCAATGTCATCGTGGTCGCCGAAGGCGTCGTCCAGGCTGACGCCGCTTCGTTGATGGTTGATGAGAAACGTCGTGTCGAGCAGTAGGCGCTCGTCGACCTCCAGGAGGCGGCGCAGCTCGGGCAAGTCGTCGGCCCAGGAGCTGTCGCCGCCGTGCCGGCGCAGCAGCGCTCGGCTGCTGGGCGCGGTGCTCCACGCCATCGAGAAGATCGGCGAGGTTGTGAGCGGCATCGGTTGCGCCATGTGATCAGATCATCTGATCGTTGCGCTATTGCCTATACCCCGATGTCTTCATTCCACAGCTCGGGGTTGCGTCGAATGAACTCGCCCATCAGTTCCACGCACTCGGCGTCGTTGATGACGGTCACTTTCACGCCGCGACTACGCAGGTACTCCTCCGGGCCCTGAAACGTCGTACTCTCGCCGACGATCACCTCAGGGATTCCATAAAGAAGGATCGCGCCGGAGCACATGTCACACGGCGACAAGGTCGAGACCATGATCGAGTTCGCATAGTCCTCGGCACTGAGTCGGCCGGCGCTCTCCAGTGCGTGCATCTCGGCATGCAGCGTCGCTGAGCCTTGCTGGACCCGCTGGTTGCGACCCCGTCCGGCAATGCGCTCGCCCACAACGAGGACAGAACCGATGGGGATGCCACCCTCATCACGGCCCATCTTGGCCTGGGAGATAGCAATGTCGAGATACTGATTGGAGGACATGACGCCGACGCTAGTCGGCGTCGGTAGCCAGTATCCCGTATCCAGAATCCGGACTGCTCGGAGCGTTGTCTGGCCGGAGATCGGACCGCTTGCACAGACGTTCAGAGGCGTCTCATCCAGGGCGTCACTGCACGGTCCGGGCAGTCCGGATACCCGATACCGGATACCGGCTACAGGTCGGCGGCATATGCCGCCCAACCAGTTACAGTGCCGCCGCTATGTACGTAATCCTGACCTTTTTGGGCATCATCGCGCTGCGTCTCATCGACGTTTCGATCGGTGCTCTACGCATCCAATACCTCGTTCGGGGGCGGCGTGGGCTCGCCGGTGTTCTCGGCTTTTTCGAGTCCCTCACCTGGGTCATCGCTGCTGCGCTCGTCCTGAGCGACTTGAACGAGTGGTACAAGGTCGTCGCATACGCCGGCGGGTTCGGTCTCGGTACTGCACTCGGTGGCTATCTCGACGCCCTCATAGCCTCAGGCCAGGTGTTCCTTCGTGTAATGGCGCCATTCGACTCGCCTTCGGTAGCCGCTGAGCTGCGTAGTCGAGGTTTCGCGGCGACCACGCTCAACGCCGAGGGCTTCGAAGGTGATGTCCGTCTCACGCTGATCGCTATTCCGCGACGTCGCCAGCCCGAAGTCATCAAGATCATCAAGGAAATCAATCCGGCTTCCTTCGTCACCGTCGACGATGTCTCAGCCAATCGAGCAGCTGCGATGAGTGCGAGCCGCTTGCGCAAGTGAACCACCGGTTCTCCTCAACCGACTTTGGCCTAGAGCAGCCAGTCCAGGATCCAGAGGCTCACCATGCCGACGCCGATCGTCCAGCCGATTGACCGGCTCTTCCACGCCACGGCCATGGCGACGATCCCCGCCAGCAGCCTGAGGTTGTCCACGCTGACAAACACTTCGCCTTGCCGAGCTACGAGCGCCGGGACGGCGATGGCCGCAAGCACCGCTGGGGCGACAAGGCGCAGCGGGCGTTCCACGTAGGTTGGGATCTCCCGGTCTCCGAGGATGCCTATGAACGACAGGCGGGTCAGGTACGTCCCAATCCCGACGAGAATCACAATCAGCCACGGGCTCATCGACTCAGCCTCCAGTCGGCGATCGTGCCGGCAGCAACCCCGGCAAGCGAGGCCACGATGATCCCGGTTCCATTCGGTAGGTCGAGCGACAGCACGGCCACCACACCGCCGACGATCGCGGCAACGGCCGACGGGCGGGAATGTACCGCCGGAGCCAACAGGCCGAGAAAGACCAGGGCGATGGCGAAGTCGAGCGACCATTCCGAGGGGATCTCGGCGCCGACGAGGATTCCGACGATTGTGGCGATCTGCCACGGAATCCACAGGGTGATGGCCGTGCCTAGGTAGAACCACTTCACAGTCGTTGGATCGCTGTCGGGCTCGTATCGGCTGGCGGAGATGACAAACGCCTGATCGGTCAGGAGGTATGGCAACCACAGGCGATCCGTGCGACTGAGTTTGCCGAAGTAGGGCGCCATAGCGGCGCTGTACATAGCGTGGCGCAGGTTGATGATCAACGGGGTGGCGATGGCGACGGCGGCCAGGGCCTCCGTGCCGATGAGTTCGATGACGGCCACCTGAGCGGCGCCGGCGAAAACAATGATCGAGGTCGCCCACCCGACCCAGTTGTTGATCGGCGTCGCGGCGACGGAGACCCCGATGACGAGACCAAAGGGGATGGCACCGAGCAGGATCGGCGAGACTGCTTTCGACCCCTCGATGAATCGCTGCCGCGGCGTTGCCGACATCGTGCCTCTCCGGTAGTGGCGGGGTAGTGACCCTGTGGTCGGGCGAGAGTAGTCACTGGCGTAGGGGGTTTTGACGCTTACATTCGCCGTGTTGCTTTAGGGGAGATCGCGTCGGCTGCGCTCTCGCCGATGGTTGCTCCCCTTGGTTGCGAATTCTCCTCGACATCACCCGGCCCCTTTTCACTAACTTTGAGACCCTGAGCTCAGCAATCTCCCGACACGAAAGGGGTGTGGATGCAAGTAAGCATGACCGTGAACGGGAGCGAGGTCAGCGGGGACGTTGAGCCGCGGACGCTTCTGGTTCACTTCATCCGTGAAAACCTGAGGCTGACCGGTACGCACGTCGGGTGCGAGACGAGCTACTGCGGGGCCTGCACTATCCACGTCGACGGCACTCCGGTGAAGTCGTGCACCATGCTGGCGGTGCAGGCAAACGGTGCGAACATCACCACCGTTGAAGGTCTCGCCGACGGCGACAATCTCCACCCAGTCCAAGAAGGCTTCTGGGAGCGTCACGGCCTCCAATGTGGCTTTTGCACGCCCGGCATGATCATGTCGGCCTCTGCGCTGCTCGCCGAGAACGACAACCCGAGCGAAGACGAGATCCGCCACGGCATCGAAGGGAACCTGTGTCGCTGCACGGGTTATCACAACATCGTGCGCTCGATCGAGTACGCCGCCGCCAAGATGCGCGGCGAGGAGCCTGCTCCGCCCGACTGGACTCAGGACTTCGAAGGGGCGACAGCATGACCACGACGTCCACAAGTGCGATGGGCGGCATCGTGCGGCGCAAAGAGGATCCAGCCCTCATCGCCGGCAAGGGTCGCTACGTCGACGATATCAAACTCAATGGGGAGGCGGCTGCTGTATTTGTCCGCAGCCCGTTTGCCCACGCCAAAATCAACTCGATCGATACATCGGCAGCCACAGCCATGGACGGTGTTCTCGCCGTCTATACGGCCGAAGACACCCGCCACCTCGGCGACCTGCTCGCCCAGGTGGCTGTCGGTTCTCTCCGACCGCTGCTGGCCGACGGTGCAGTGCACCATGCCGGCGAGGCTGTGGCGATGGTCGTTGCCGAAAACGCGTATATCGCCAAGGACGCGGCGGACGCAGTCATGGTCGACTACGACCCTCTGCCCGCTGTCGTCGACATGAAGGACGCGGTCAAAGACGAGATCAAGGCGCATGAAGATGCCGAGTCCAACGTGCTCCTCACTTGGTACTCCCACGACTGGTGGCCCGGCGTCTTCGAACTCGAGGATCATCGTCCGGCCATTGCCGCAGCCAAGGAACGCGATGACGTAGTGGTCGTCAGTCAAGAGATGACCAACCAGCGATTGATCCCTGTGGCCATCGAACCACGGGCCGTATTGGCCGACTACAACTCGGGCTACGGGCGGGTCAACGTCTGGAGCTCTTCACAGATCCCGCACGCCCTTGCCGGCGCAATCGCCAAGACGTTCGGTATGACCAGCCACGACGTTCATGTCGTCGCTCCTGAGGTTGGCGGCGGATTCGGTGCCAAGCTCAATGTGTATCCCGACGAGATGCTCGTCGTGTTCGCATCCAAGGAGCTGAGCCGCCCGGTGCGCTGGACCGAAACACGTCGCGAGGCTGCGTACAGCACCATCCAAGGTCGCGGCTGGGTCGGCACCGCCACCATCACCGGTACGAAGGACGGCGAGATTCTCGGCTACGAGCTCGACGCCATTGCCGACATGGGCGCGTATAGCCAGAACTTCACAGTGGCTATCCCGGTGCTCGGTCTGTATGTCGCCCAGGGGCAGTACAACGTGCCGCTGGCTTGGCAGATCACATGCGTGCATACCAACACGCAGACGACCGATGCCTATCGTGGCGCCGGCCGGCCGGAGGCGATCTACTACGTCGAGCGGATCATCGACATGTACGCAGCCGCGATCGGTATGGACCCGGCAGACGTGCGCAAGAAGAACTTCTTCAAGAAGGACGAGTTCCCGGCGACCACGGCCATTGGGCTCACGATGGACTCCGGCAATTACGAGTACAACCTCGACACGCTGCTCGAGGACGTCGACTACGACGGGCTGCGCAAGATGCAGAAAGACGCCCGCGATGAGGGCCGTTATATCGGCATCGGGCTGAGCACCTACGTTGAGGTCTGCGGGTTTGCCCCGAGTGTGCTCGCCGAGTTCGGGTTTGGATGGGACGCATACGGCTTGCCGACATCGTTCAGCGGTTCTGGCCTGGTGCGCGTGAATCCAGACGGATCAGCCACCGTGATCATCGGTACCGGTCCATCCGGCCAGGGGCACCAGACGACGTGGGCACAAGTTGTGTCTGAGCGGCTGGGCATTCCCGTCGACGCGATCCGGGTCACCCACGGTGATACCTTCGAGTCGCCAACCGGCGTCGGCACCTTCGGCAGTCGCTCTGCGGCAGTCGACGGTGCCGCAACCTATGAGGCGGCCGAGAAGGTGCGGATGAAGGCCGCCGAACTGGTGGCTCACATGCTGGAGGCTTCGGCAGAAGACATTCAGTTCGCCGATGGCGGAGCCCATGTCGCAGGCAGCCCTGGGCACACGGTGACGTGGGCCGAGATCGCCGAAGTGGCATACAAGCCACACAAGGGACCCGAGGGTCTCGAGGCGGGCCTCGAGGCGCACGCAGTGTTCTCTCCAGGCAACGCCACCTGGCCATTTGGCTCACACCTGGCTGTGGTTGAGGTCGACCCGGGAACAGGTGACGTCAAGATCCTGCGCTACGTCGCAGTCGACGACTGCGGCAACCGGATCAACCCGATGATCGTCGATGGCCAGATCCACGGCGGTATCGCCCAGGGTGTCGGGCAGGCGCTTTTCGAGGAGGCGATCTACGACGAAAACGGCAACCTGTTGACCGGTTCCCTTGTCGATTATCCGCTGCCGACTGCCGGTGATCTGCCGGCGTTCGAGCTCGGCTGGACGAACACCCCGACGGATGTCAATCCAATGGGCGTGAAGGGAATCGGCGAAGCAGGGACGATCGGCTCGGCGCAGACGATCGTCAACGCAGTGGTCGACGCAGTTCGGCCGCTCGGAGTTACCCACATTGACATGCCACTCAGACCGCGCAAGGTCTGGGATGCGATTCAGAAGGCGAGGGGATAGAGATGTATCCAAGAAGCTTTGAATACGTCGCCCCATCGTCCCTCGATGAGGCGTTGGCTGCCCTCAACGACCATCCGGGCGCCAAGGTGATGACCGGCGGCATGAGCCTCATCCCGTTGATGAAGCTGCGGTTGTTCTCGCCGCCGCTCGTGGTCGACATCGGTCGCGTTCCTGGCCTTGACTCGATTGCGGATGGCAATGGCCACATCGCGATAGGGGCGTTGGTACGCCACGCGGCTACCGCATCGAGCGACGCGGTAGCGAGCGGGGCGGCAGCGCTTGCCCAAGCGGCGAGATTGACCGGTGACGTCCAAGTGCGCAACCGTGGCACGACCTGCGGGGCACTCGCCCATGCTGACGTCGCCGCCGACCAGCCCGCCGCCGCCCTCGCCCTTGGCGCCACAATGGTTGCCAGGTCGGCCGGCGGCGAGCGGGAGATCGCGGCCGACGACTTCTTTGTCGATGCGTTGACTTCGGCGCTCGAGCCCAACGAGATCCTCGTTGAGGTGCGGGTACCCAAAGCCGGCGCCGGCACCGGCAGCGCCTACGACAAGCTCGGCAGGCGCGGTGGTCGCTCCGACTACGCGGTCGCAGGCGCCGCCGCAATGGTCACGATGGACGGCGGCTCCGTCAGCGCGGCTCGCGTGGCCCTGACCGGAGTTGGCACCAAGCCGACTCTGGCGACGGCGACCGCTGATGCGCTGGTCGGCACCGACGGTTCCGCGGATGCCATCAAGGCTGCGGCGCAGCACGCCGCCGAAGGCGTCACCGTGCTCGAGGACCTCTACGGGTCCGTCGAGTACAAGACGCATCTCGCCCAGGTATACGCCGCAAGAGCTCTCGAGGCGGCAATCGCCGCAGCCGGCTGAGGCTTGAGGGAGAGGGAGAGATGGGAGGTCGCCGGTTACCCGGCGGCCTCCCGCCGCGCAGTGGCGAGATCCTGCGGCTGCGCGAGGTAAGTAGGCAGCGCCAGCTCGAAAATGGCCTCTTCTCCGTCATGGCTGTAGGTCAAATCACCCTTCATGTCGCGGGCCAGCTGCCGAGACACGGTGAGACCAAGACCGACGGAGGCAGTCAGCCCTGGCACTTGGCGGGCACGATAGAAGCGATCGAAAATCGCCTCCCGCTCGCGGAACGGCAGCGGGCGGCCGGTGTCGCGCACTTCGAGCCTGGCTTGTGCCGTTCCGGGGACAACGCAGATTCGGATGTCTGTGCCGCCGTAGCGGTCGGCATTGACGATGAGGTTGCGGATGATCTGGCGGGTGCGGGTTGGGTCGGCGAGAACCCATACCTCTTGATCGGGGACGAATAGGCCGAGCCGGTCGTTCTTGGGCATCGCCCGATGGACCTCGGTGGCGAGCTGGCCGAGCTCGACTCGCCCCGGGTTGAGGTGAAGCTTGCCGGTTTCGGCCTGGGCGGCGACGAGCAGATCCTCGACAATTGTCGATACCTCCCGTCCTTCGGATGCAATCAGGGCAACGAGCTCCCGCAGCTCGTGCTCGTCGAATGCTTCCAGCGAGTCGCGAAGCTCGGCCGCGAGTCCCACGACTGTCGTCAACGGGGTGCGCAATTCGTGCGACACAGTTGCCACCAGCTCGTCCTTGGAGCGCAACAATCCCTCCAGAGCACGGCGCGTTTCCCGGCTCTCAGTCACGTCGACAGCGGCCACCGAAACGTGCGAGTAGTCGGGCACACCATCGATGAGAGGCGCCGCCCACGACAGTGCGAGGTGTAGTTCGTTGCCCTGAAGAGTCTTCGCCTTTTGAATCTCGGTGACGATGTGGTCGTCGTACTCCCAAATGGCAACGAGCTGATCGATGAGAGCATCGATCGACTCGACATCTCGATGGGAAAGCTGGCCGAGGACATCCTCATGGCTCGCGGCTTCGAGCAAGCGGACCGCCTCTTCGTTGGCAGCCGTGATCTCGATGAGCCCAGCAATCCGCAAAGCTGCGTCAGGCTGGCGCCGGAGGTATTCGTCCAGGTCGTTCACGCCGCTGTCGCGCAGGCCGTTGAGAAACAGCTCGACACCGCTGAAGTCCTCTTCCCACAACGCCACAGGGGAGTGATAGAAAAGGCTGCCGAAACGTTCGGTTTCTCTTGCCGAGTGGTCGAGCAACTGCCGTATCAGGTACGTGGTGAATCCGAAGACGATCGCGCTGGTGATTGCTGTGATGGCCCCCGCCGTGGGGTCGCCGTTGCCGATCAACACCACTCCGACGATCAGGGCCGAATATGCGCTGATGAATCCCATGATTCGATGGCGCACCCAGAGGCTCAGCCCGATTCCCGTAGCAGCGAGTGCAATCACTGTTGGCGCCTCGGATCGTTCATCGAGCAAGAACATGCCGGAAACGGCCAGCACCGCAACGCACACGATGAGTGTTGCCCTCACATCGGTGCGGCCCGTAACAAGCTGCATCATGGTGAACACCGCAATGGCGACCGCCGGCCAAGCCGTTACGGCCAACTGAAGATCGTTGGTCATCAGAGCCACGGCTCCCACGAGGATCCATGCAGTGTTCGCCAGCGTGGCGACGATTCGGATCATGGGCTCGGCAAGCTTGTTGAGCAATGCCTGTTGGCGCGGCCGCATCCGGGTTTATCGGCAGAAATGTCCATAATCAACAGGGGTTTCGGCGAGTGTGGCATCCTCGCGACGGTCGGAGTACCGGTGTGAACCTGGCTATACCGCACTCCTTCGAACTGATCGTTGATCTGTCATCGGCGGCCCCCACCGCTAATGCACGGTGTTTGCCGCGGCGAAGAACGATCTCGGGCTCGAAAATGGGAGGCCTCTAGGTGCCCACTCGATGCACCCGGTCTGGTGTCCAGACAAGCGCTGTTCGACCAATGTCAGAGGGCCTCGATCGAGTATGAGCTGAGGGACGACCAACCGTCGCACGCCACGCCTGCCGGCCGGTGCCTACGCAGGCTCGAGCGCCACGTCGATGACATTGCCGATCTCAGACAGCACGTGGAACGTCATTTCGTTGCGCACCTCGTCCGGAACATCGTCGAGGTCGGCCTCGTTGCGCTCGGGCACGATTACTTCGGTGAGCCCCGCTCGATGCGCCGCCAGCACTTTCTGCTTCACACCACCGATGGGGAGCACCCTGCCCTGCAGAGTGACCTCGCCGGTCATACCGATTTCATGGCGAACTTTGCGGCCTGTGAGAAGGGAGACGAGCGCGGTCGTCATCGTGATACCGGCAGACGGACCGTCCTTGGGTATGGCTCCGGCCGGCACATGCACGTGGAACCGACGCGCCAGCGCGGTGTCTGCGATCCCGAGCGCACCCGCATTGGAGGCTACGTAGGAAAGCGCGATCCGAGCCGACTCCTTCATGACGTCGCCGAGCTGGCCGGTCAGTACCAAGCCAGGTTCGCCGTCCATGGCGGTTGCTTCGACGAACAGCACGTCGCCGCCTGAGCCGGTTACGGCGAGACCGGTGGCGACGCCTGGAAGCGATGTGCGGTCCTTGGCTTCGTCGCGAATCGCCGGCTTCTTGCCGAGCATCTCGCGGAGATCGTCTGGGTTGACGGTGACGGGGGCGGCCTCCGAGTCCTGTGCGATCGTGGTCACGGCCTTACGAACCAGCTTGCCGAGCAGCCGCTCCAAGGTGCGTACTCCGGCTTCGCGGGTATACCCGTCGACAACTGCGGCGAGCGCTTCATCGCTCACTTCGACTTCGTCCGAGCGCAGGCCGCTGCGCTCGATCTGGCGGGGCAGAAGATGGTTCCGCGCAATGGTGACCTTCTCCCGGTCGGTGTAGCCGTCGAGGTGTATGACCTCGGTGCGGTCCAGCAACGGGGCGGGAATCGATTCGAGCACATTCGCCGTTGCCAGGAACAGAACGTTCGACAGGTCGAGGTCCATCTCTAGATAGTTGTCACGGAATGTGTGGTTCTGGGCAGGGTCGAGAACTTCGAGAAGGGCGGAAGAAGGATCGCCTCGCCAGTCTGAGCCCACCTTGTCCATCTCGTCGAGGAGGAACACAGGATTCATGGTCTCCGCCTCGGTGAGAGCTCTGACGATGCGGCCGGGCCGAGAGCCGACGTATGTGCGGCGGTGACCGCGCACCTCGGCCTCGTCCCGAATGCCGCCGAGGGCGACACGGACGAACTTGCGGCCGAGGGCTCTCGCCACGGACTCACCCATGGACGTCTTGCCGACACCGGGAGGGCCGACAAGCAGGATGATTGAACCCGCTGTGCCGCGGGTGTCCTGATTGCCCTCCAAGCCACGTTCGGCTCGCAGTTTGCGTACGGCCAGGTGCTCGACGATGCGCTCCTTGACGTCTTCGAGACCGGTGTGGTCGGCATTGAGGACCTGGCGAGCTTCGTCGAGGTCGAGGTTGTCTTCCGTGGTGGTCTCCCACGGCACATCCAGGACGGTGTCGAGCCACGTTCGAGTCCATGAGTGCTCAGGGCTCTGGTCGCTCATTCGCTCGAGTCGGTCGACTTCCTTGTTGATGGCGTCGGCCACCTTCTCAGGCAGATCGCGTTCTGCGAGCTTCTGGCGGTATTCGGAAATGACATCGGAGGTTCCTTCTCCAAGCTCAGAGCGGATCGACTCCATCTGCTGGCGCAGGAGGAACTCGCGCTGGGTCTTGTCGATGCGGTCCGTGGCGTCTTCGCGCACCTTCCGGCGCAGATGCATGTCGGCGAGGATCTCGTTCATCCAGCTCAGCACGAGTTCGAGGCGCTCCTCGACATCCGTGGTCTCGAGGACCTCGATCTTCTGCTCGAGCGAAAGGTCGGGGGAGTACACGGCGAGGTCGGCGAGCTGGCCCGGATCTTCGATTCCGAGGATCCGCGATGCAGCGCCGCCGATGCCGCGCTGGTCCATGATCTCGGATACGACCGCGCGATACTCGGTGACCATGTCGTCGACGATGCCGGAGTGGTTGACCGGTTCGGCGACGGGGAAAGCCTCGACCCAGAGGACGTCGCTCGTGCCTGGCTGGCCGGCGCCGACGCGGGCTCGTTGCACTCCGGCGATGAGGGCGCTTGGCTGGCTCTCTCCGCTCACTTCCTGGATTTCGGCAATGGTTCCGACGGTGGCAAATCCTTCTTCGGTGCGCGGGATGAGCAGCAGCCGCCCGCCGGTCTCCTCAGCTGCGGCGATGGCTCGACGCGCCTCGTCGGACTCGATTCCCACCGTGACGACCATATGCGGGAACACGACTCCGTTGCGCAGGGGAAGTACAGGTAGCGTCACAGTCGAGGTGTCAGCCATTGATGCCTTTCAAACGTGTCTGGGGCTTGTGTAGCGCCGGGGACGCAGGTTCTATTCCCGCAATATGCAGAATCTGAGTCTATGAGACTCAGATTATAGGAGCGATGGGGGCTGATCCGAACGTTGATGCCACGTTGGGTACGCTCCATCTGATGGCGAGCGATCCCGAAGTTGCCAAGCGAGAGATGGATGGCCTGCTGCGTGGTGGCAGGCTCACCACATTCGACCCGAGTTGGTTTGAGTACGGCGGCCGAACCCTGACTCCAAACCAGGTTGTCTCGCTGCTTCGTCCCCACCTCACGCATCAGCGCATCGAAGCGATCGAGAGCACACTGGCCAACCGCACCTACAACCTCGCGGTAGTCGTCGACGGAATGGTCGACACGGGAAATGTTGCAGCAGTCATGCGTTCCGCCGACGCTTTCGGAGTGCAGGCCTTCTACGCAGTCGATCGGTCTTCGAGCTACAAACACTCCAAGCGCACGGCACAGGGAGTGCGCAAGTGGCTGGACCGGTGGGTCTACCGATCCGGAGAGGAAGCCGCGGCGGCACTGCGCGATCGCGGCTACAGGATCGTCGTTGCCGATCTGACCGAAGATGCGGTTCCGGTCGATCAGGTCGACTTCTCCACCCGCACCGCACTGGTTTTTGGAAACGAGCTGGCCGGCGTGAGTGAGGAGTTCCGTCGCAGCGCAGACGTCGTCGCCATGATTCCGATGTCGGGGTTCGTCCAGTCGCTCAATATCTCGGTGGCCGCCGCGATCTGCCTCCATGAAGCGCGGCGGGATCGAACGGCGCGCCTGGGGGCTCACGGCGACCTCACCGACGCGGATATTGACCGGTTACGCGCCGTATTCGCGATCAAATCGGTGAAGAAGGCTCGGCAGATAATCGATCGCTATTTGTCTTCTGGTGCCACCAAATTCAGTGGCTTCGTTGAGCCCTCCGACAGTGTGACGTAACCCAACTCTCCCGGGATGAAGGCAAGCGCTTCACCTTGGACCTCGTCGGGCGATGGTGCCAGGCAAGGTTCAGCCGCCAGGGTCTCGTCATAAGCCAAGTCGGTTCGCACCCACATCCACACTTCGTTGTAGCCGCGGAATGCCACGACGGAACCGTCGGTAGTCACGTCGGCAGCTGTGACGAACACGCCCTCTTCGAATTGGAACGCGGCAACCTCCTCGAGGGGGACAGGATCACCCGGCGTCAGCAGGTCGGCGGACGCCCGGAACACGATTGCCTTGCCGTTGGCCTGCCTCTTGGTAACGACGAACGCATCGCCTGTCACAGGATCGATCCACATCGCCTCCGAGTCGCGGGCGCCGTCGGGAAAACTGAGACGGATGGTGTCGACTTCTTCGATTACGCCATCCTCGAGGGCCGGCTCCGGAAATCGCAGCAGGCTGATTGTGCTCCGCAGACGGAGGTTGTCGCCGATATCTCCGACGTAGAGATAGCTGACGCCATCTTCGGGGCCGGGACCGAGCGCAAGATCCTCCCAGTCGAATCCCAGCACGCCTGTTATGTCGATGGTGGCCGAGGTAGAGCCGTCGGTGGCGACTGCATAGACCACCGAGTCGTTACCTGAGTCGTTGATCACCCAGAAGACGCCTTCGTGAACGCGGCTTGCGGCAATGCCCGATGCCTCTACGATCTCCTCGTTTTCTATCTCGGCGAGCTCCTCGACGCCGCCGTAGAGGTCGCAAACTTCGCCGCCGCGCAGATCTGGTGGCGCCGGCACCCCGAGGGTTGTGGTTGTCGTAGTGGTGGACGTCGTCGAGGTCGGGGCGGCCGGCAACGGGACCAGGGTTGGCGGTCTTGTCTCGGCGCGCACTGCACCTCCCGTGTCCGGGCTCACACAGGCGCTGAGAGCTGCGGCGAGAAAGGCGATAACAATGGTGGTGCGGCGGTTCACGGCCGCGATGATGCCAGTCCGGCCGATTAACGCAGCGGCTTTGCCTGGTCGGCGAACAGGCGTAGAGCAATCGCCTCGGCGATCGTGCCGCGGCGCAGCTCATCGAGATCCTGGCTCTCGTTTGGGCCGTGGGCGGCGCTTGTGGGATCACCGACGCCGGTCAGCAGAATGTCCGCCTCTGGGAACAGCTCGGAAAAGGCGGCAACGAAAGGGATCGATCCGCCCTGGCCGATATCGAGAGATTCCTTGTCCCACGCAATTGCGAAGGCCTGCCGGTAGGCGTCGTACGCGGGACCGGTCGTGTCGAGGTCGTATGCATCACCGCCGCTGCCTTCGTGCACAGTCACCTGGGCTCCCCATGGAGTGTTCGATTCGAGGTGTCGTTTCAGGGCCGCCATGGCTATGGCCGGGTCTTGTCCAGGAGAGAGGCGCATCGACACTTTGGCCTTGGCCACAGGGACGAGAGCGTTGATCGCTTTGGCGACCGGCGGGGCATCGATGGCAAGCACCGAGATTGCGGGTTTGCGCCACATTCGTTCGGTAATCGAGCCGCTGCCGAGGAGATGTAGTCCGGCAACAGCGCCCGAGTCCGCCCTGAGCTGCTCCTCCGTCATGTCGATTGGGGTGGCGCCGCCGGAAACGAGCCCCGCGACCGCGACCTCGCCTGCCTCGTCGTGGAGAGTGGCCAGCAGGCGGCACAGAGATGTGAGAGCGTCCGGCACTACACCTCCGAAAACGCCGCTGTGTACCGCCGACTTGAGAGTCCGCACCTCCACGACGCAGTCGACGAGCCCACGCAGGCTGACGGTCAGCGCCGGTTCGCCCACCTGCCAATTGGCCGAGTCCGCAATGACTATTGCATCGGCCTCGAGCAAGTCTTGGTATGTCTGAAGGAACTCGGCGAGGTGTAGGGAGCCGACCTCTTCCTCACCTTCGACGAATATCTTCACTCCAACCGGTGGCTTGCCACCGTGGGCGCGGATTGCACCGAGGTGAACAGCCACGCCGGCTTTGTCGTCCGAGGTGCCGCGGCCGTAGAGGCGATTGTTGCGTTCTGTCGGCTCGAAAGGCGCGGTTTCCCACAACTCATCGGGGCCGGGTGGCTGGACGTCATGGTGGGCGTAGAGCATGATCGTCGGCGCCCCATCCGGTGCCGGCACCTCGCCGAAGACGGCCGGATGAGCCCCTTCGAGCTCGAGAAGTTGTACGTTCTGCAGGCCCTCGTCCTGGAGGAGTTGGCGGACGGCCTCCGCCGACCGGCGCACCTCGCCGGGGTCGAAATCGGCGGCGCTGACCGAAGGAATGCGTACCAGCGCCTCGAGGTCGGCCCGGATCTGATCGAAGTTGTCGTTGACTGCTGTGATGAGGTCTTCGTGCATCCGGCGAGCGTAGCCCGGGCCGGCGTCGTACTGATCAGGCTGCTCCTGTAAAATGTCGCAATGGACCTGGACACGGGGCGATGGCTGATCATCGGCATTGCCGCGAGCCTATTGATCCTGGGCTTGCGCACCTGGCTGCCAAAGGCGGCAGGTCGGCGGGTGGCCGAGAGGGGCACCGTCATCGGGCCGGGCACCAAGGCGACTTTCGAAGAGCAGGCGATGAAGCGCACCGGCGCGGATATGCAGAATCTCGCCAACCGGAAGCTCCACGACGACATGCTCGCCGATGCGATCAAGCTGAAGCTGCGTGCCCGCACCGGGGTTCAAGGTGAACGGCTCAACACGATTCAGCGCGCCATGGAAAAGACGAAGGATGCTCTGACCGCCCGCGCCGAGAGTTATGAAGGCACCAAACTCCTGGCGGAGCTGTATCTCGACCGAGCGTTGATCAATCAAGATCCGGCATCGGTCGCCGACCTCGAGCAAGCGGCTCAGCTGTTTGCCAAGGCATCATCTTTTCGGCTTGGCGTGATTGACAATTACGTGGGGCGCGGTTGGTCGTATTTGCAGATGGCCAGGGTCGATCCCGAATTCAGCCACATCTACGCCGACAAGGCTGCAGCCGCTTTCGCCGCCGGGTTCGAGAGGGCTCGGATGAACGTTTGGATCATGCGGGGTTGGGGCCTGGCTATCGACCGGCTGTCCCGCGCAGCCGGGCACGACCGTGCCCGGCTGGCAGAGCTGGATAGCGCTTACCGGATCGCGCTTGGTGAACATCGGAGCGGGCAACACGACCTTTTCGACTGGTATCGCAGCGTCCGCAATTCTCGGGAACCCACCTGGATCGACGTACCTCAGATCAGAGATGTGTACTGAACGCCGGCTATCGCGAGTCCGCACCGCAGCCCGCAACAGGGCATGCATCGCAGGCTCGTCATCGCGGCGAAGCGACAAGGAAATCCGCTGCCAACGAGAGATGATTCCCTATCTTTCCAGACTCGGGCGGGAGAGGAGAGCAGTCTGATGGCCGTCAAGAATCGGGCCTTTCGCAGCAAGCTGCGCCGAAAATCGGCAGGTCCCCGCAGTTTCACGGATCGCATCAACGCGATAACAACTCCGCTGGATCGGCCGCCTTCTGCGCCCGAATTCGGCTCTGGCGTTATCCCTCCCGGAACCTCCCGCTACCAGCGGATGTCGGCACACTTGCCTTCTGGTGTCACCCGTTTCCAAGGGATCCAGGACATCGCCGTCGACGCCGCCGTTGAGCTCGGCGAAGGCGAGCCATCGGTCGATCTCACGTCCGACTAGACCGGTCGCATCACCCAGTCACCGGGGAGCCCGAGCTTCTCGGCTACGCCGTCCGGCCCCCAAGTTCCGGCCGCGTACGGCAACACCTCGATATCCGCTTCGAGCAGCGGTGTATAGAGCGCCCAAGACGTCTCCACTTCATCGGAGCGAACGAACAGCGTCTGATCGCCCTCCATCACGTCGAGAATGAGTGTTTGGTAGGCGTCCGGCAGGGACTGGAACGCCTCGGCGTAATCGAAATGGAGACCCTGTGACACGAGCTGGAGGGGGCTGCCCGGCGCCTTCACGTCGAAGCGGAGCTCGAATCCTTCATTCGGCTGGAGGGTGATGATCACAACGTTTTGATGCGTAGCACAATCGTCCTTGACGCCGTGGAAGATGCACACCGGCGGGCGGCGGAAAGTGACGGCTATCTGGGTCGTCTTGTGCGGCAACCGTTTCCCCGTTCGGACGAATACGGGGACCCCCTCCCAGCGCCAGTTGGCGATCTCCAGCCGCATCGCCATATAGGTCGGCGTCTTGGAGTCGGCGGCGACCTCGGGATCATCTCTGTACCCGGGCACCGCGTGGTCGCCGACCACACCAGCCTCATACTGGCCATAGACGACGTCGGACGCAGCGATCGGACTGATCGCCTTGAGGACGTCGACCTTCTCGCTGCGGATGGCGTCTGCCTCGAACTCGTTGGGAGCTTCCATAGCTACCAGGCTCAGTAGCTGCGTTATGTGGTTCTGGACCATGTCACGGAGGACACCGGATCTGTCGTAGTAGCCGGCCCTGCCTTCTGTGCCGAGACTTTCTGCCACGGTGATCTCGATGGCTTCAACCCTGTCCCGGTTCCACGCCGACTCGAAGAGAAGGTTGGCGAAGCGGAACGCCAAGAGGTTCTGGACGGTCTCCTTGCCAAGGTAGTGATCGATGCGATACACCTGGTGTTCGTCGAAATGGTCGTGGACGTGCTGGTTGAGTTCGTGGGCAGTGCCCAAGTCGTGTCCAAAGGGCTTCTCGACAACGAGGCGTGTCCAACCGGGCCCTTCTGCCAATCCGGCATCCCCGAGCTGCTCGATGACAGATGGGAACGCGCCGGGAGGCAATGCCAAGTAGAACACCCGGTTGCCGGGCAGGCCGAGGTCCGCCTCGATCTTTTCGATTCTCGCTTTGAGGTCGGCGAAATCGGTAGAGCTCTTGGGAGTCGGTTCGTAGAAGACACGGTCCTTGCACCACTCCTCGACAAGTGCGCCGTCGTGGCCTGCGTCATGGAGCGCGGCATTCGTGAGATCCCGGAATTCTTGGTCCGAGAGGTCCGTGCGCGATACCCCTAAGAGATTGTGGGCGGCGAGGGCGCCGTCTTCGGTCAGCACCCGAAAAATCGATGGGATGAGTTTGCGCTTCGTGAGGTCGCCGGTTGCCCCAAAGATCACAAAGAGATGTGGATCAACCGGATTCATCTGCACTCACCTTCCTGACTGCGTGGCCTCCGAACTGGTTTCGCATGGCAGCAACGAGGCGATGGGAGAAGCCGATCTCGTCCCGCGAGCCGATACGCTGCAGAAGCGATTGGGTGATGACGGGAGCGGCGACGTTCAAGTCGATCGACTCGATAACGGTCCACCGTCCTTCGCCTGAGTCCGGAACATGAGGAGCGATGCCTGCCATTGTGGGGTTCTCGCGGAGCGCATCGATCGTTAGATCCAGGAGCCACGAACGGATCACAGAGCCGTACTGCCAAACCTCTCCAACCTTGGTGAGGTCGAGGCCGAACTCCTCCTTGGCTTCGAGAATGGCCAAGCCCTCGGCGTACGCCTGCATGATCCCGTATTCGATGCCGTTGTGGACCATCTTCACGAAGTGGCCTGAGCCGGTAGGGCCCATGTGTCCCCAGCCCCTGTCGGAGGCAGGTGCCAGCGCCTCCAGGATGGGGGTGAGATGGGCGACGGGGGCGGCGTCGCCGCCGACCATCATCGAATAGCCCTCGGTCAGCCCCCACACGCCACCGCTCGTGCCGACGTCGATCATGTGATGGCCGGCTGTAGCGCACTCTGCGTGGCGGCGCATGGTTTCCTTATAGAGACTGTTCCCGCCGTCGACGATGATGTCGCCTTCGTCGAGCAGCGGTCGCAGCGTTTCGATTGTCGAGTCAACCGGCGCTCCGTGCGGCACCATCAGCCAAACCACCCGGGGAGCTTCGAGCTGAGTGACGAGTTCCTCGAGCGAAGAGGCTCCAGACGCACCGTACTCCACCACCCTGGCGATCGAATCAGGGTCGATGTCGAAGCCGACGACCTCGTGTCCGGCATTGACCAGGCGCTGTGACATATTGGCGCCCATCTTGCCGAGGCCGATCATTCCCAGTTGCATTGTGTTCCTTGTACTCGACGTTCCCGACAGAGCAACCCGTGCGCAGCGCAGTCGATTCCGAGGGCTGGGGTAGCTAAGCACAACGGGCCCGTGGCCAGGCACTCTTAGATGGCTCTTAGGCATGATCCCGATCTTCGCGCTATGGCAATAACCTCTAGAGCCGCCGAGAGGTGGGAAGTGGGAGACAGCAATCGCAAGATCCTCGTGGCCGAGGACGATCGAGCAGTACGCGACGCCGTCGACCGCGCGCTGAGCTTCGAGGGATACGAGGTGATTACTGCCCGTGACGGCGCAGAGGCTCTGCAGCGAGTCCTCAATGACGCGCCTGATCTCGTGGTTCTCGATGTGATGATGCCGATCGTTGATGGGCTCGAAACCTGTCGACGGCTGCGTGCCGCGGGTAACGCCGTGCCGGTGCTCATGCTCACCGCCCGTACCGAGGTTGCCGACAGGGTTGCCGGCCTGGATGCGGGCGCCGACGATTATCTGGCCAAGCCGTTTGCCCTCGAGGAGCTGCTGGCCCGGATGCGGGCGCTGCTGCGGCGCTCCACAGCGTTAGTCGGTGAGGCGTTCACCGTTGGCGACCTGGTGCTCGATCCAGATGCCAGGCTTGTGACGAGGGGAGGTGATGCGATCAGTCTCACTAAGACCGAGTTCGACCTCCTTCAATTTCTCATCGAGAACGCAGGCGTTGTGTTGAGTCGAGAGCGGATCTACGAGGAGATCTGGGGCTACGACTTCGAGACGACCTCCAATTCCCTCGACGTGTATATCGGATATCTGCGCCGCAAAACCGAGGCTGGAGACCGTCCCCGAGTTGTCCATACGGTGCGCGGCGTGGGCTACGTTGCCAGGGTGAGCTGACATCGTGACGCTGCGTACCCGTATCGCACTCATTGCATCGACTGCTGTTGCCGTCGCCGTTGTGGCGATTGCGGCGATCGTCTACCTCACTGCCCAGGACCGGCTGCTCGGCGAGGTGGACCGCAGCCTGACCGATCGCGCCACTGCCGTTCGGGCGATCGGCGATATCGGTGACGCTCTGGGGGAGGGGCGGGGACGTGGCCAGGGCCCGCCTTCGCTGCGGGTTCCCCGTGGTTTCGACGTGCTCTATGTTCAACTCGTGGATGCGGCGGGCGCATCGGTCATTCCTCCCGACCAGGAGTTTGCCCTTCCGCCTCCGCCCGATGGAGGGGGAGACCCGGGGGAATTCATCTTCACCGAGGCCACGGTCGATGGCGTCCATCTTCGTATTGCCAACGTGTCCCTCGGGGACGGACGTGGTCAGCTTCAACTCGCGCGATCACTCGCTGAGGTGGACGCAACACTGTCTCGGCTGGCGGCAACTCTTGTCGTCATCGGATTGGTAGGAGTCGGCGGGGCGGCAGGGCTAGGCCTCTTTGTTGCGCGCAGCTCGCTGCGTCCCATCGGCGATCTCACGGAGGCCGCCGAGCGGGTCGCGGAAACCAAAGAGCTGGCACATCGCATCGAAGTCGAGCGACCAGACGAGCTCGGACGATTGGCCGAGGCGTTCAACGAGATGCTTGGGGCACTCGAGGAGTCGAAGGATCAGCAGAACCGTCTGGTGCGTGACGCCGGCCACGAACTGCGAACGCCGCTCACGGCGCTCCGAACCAACGTTGAGCTGCTCGCCAAGGCACAGGACCTGCCTGAGAACGAACGTGCCGCCATCTATAACGATCTCAACACCGAGCTCGGCGAGCTCACCGACCTGGTCAATGAAGTCGTCGAGGTTGCGACCGATCGAGACGTTACGGCGACCGCAACGACGGTGAATCTCGGCGAACTGGCCGAGACGGTCGTTGCGAGGTACCGGCGGCGCACCAGCCAGGACTTCGTACTCGACATTCAGGACGCCGCGACGATCACGGGAAGGGCAAACCGTCTGGAGCGTGCAGTGAGCAACTTGATCGACAACGCAGCCAAGTGGAGCCCCGCCGACTCGACAATCACGGTGTCCGTGCGCGAAGGGATGATTGCCGTGGCTGATGAGGGCCGGGGAATCGCTGCGGACGACCGCACCCGTGTCTTCGACCGCTTCTACCGCAGCGACGAAGCTCGATCGACGCCGGGCTCTGGTCTCGGTCTTTCTATTGTCAAACAGGTTGCCGAAAACCATGGCGGCACGGTCTTTGTGGCGGACTCGAACTCAGGCGGTGCACAAGTCGGCTTCAACCTGCCGACTTCTGGTCACTGAAAAGCAGACTTGCTTCGCCACTCCGCTTTTCTCAGCCCTTTCTTAACCACCTCACACATCCTGTTTACACGGGGCGCCGATCGTGATGGTGCGACCGAAAAGCCATCCGAAAGGAGAAACACGATGAAGAGGATTCTTGCAGCGCTGGCGGCGGCAGGCGTACTGATCGCCGGCGGCTTCGTCGCCGCAACGGTGAGCAAGCCGACTGCCGCCTCTGCCCAGGAGACGACGGAAGCCCCCACCGACGAAGGCACTCTCGAGCGTCCCGAAAAAGGTGCGGTCCTCGAAGAGGTCTTTGCCGACCTCGTTGCCGACGGCGTGATCACGCAAGATCAGGCCGATCAAGTGCAAGCGGCCCTCGAAGCCAAGCGTGAGGAGCTGCGCGAACAGTTCGGTGACCGCCTGCAACGCAGGGATCACCGTAACCGTCTCGGCGGCTTCCTCCGGGGCGCTCTCGAAGACGGCGTTGTCGATGCCGATGAGCTCGCTCAGCTGCCGGATGGACATCCGTTGAACGATCCCGATGGCCCGTTCGCGGAGTATCTCGATGACGGCCAACTCACGGAAGACGAACTCGGCGAAATCAGGGAGCAGTTCCATCAGAACCGCGGCCCGCGCGGTTTTGGCGGCGCCGGGGTTGACGACGCAACTGCGTAGTTCACTCCGACGGTCAACTGTCCAAGCAACGACGCCCGCCATCTCGGCGGGCGTCTGCGCGCCTAGGCGAGACCGCCCCGAATGATCACGAGGTCGACATCGATTGTCGGCAGTTGCTGGGGCCTGTCGAGCAGCCGGTTGAGCTCCTCGACGCCGGCGGCGATCTCGGCGAGCCGTTTCCGCGCCTCGGGCATTGGGAGAGTCAGCGCCTCGGCAACGTCGCGTTCAAGCCTCGCCCGCATCGGTTTCGAAGACTCATTGGCAACGTCCCGCTCGATCCAGCGAGTGGCCCACCACGTTGGGGAGTAGACGGTATCGATGTCGGGAATGGGTTTGCCGCTTCCCGGCAGATCGTCGAAGTATCCGTCCTCGGCGAGTTCGCTGAGGCGACGTTCAATCCAGCTCACTCCAGAATGTTACGCCTGACCGGTAGCGTGGCGGCATGGACAAGGCGGGATTGTGCGAAGTGTTCCTGGCGGCTCTTGGTGCGCTTGATCCGGAGCGCCTCGTGGATGCCGCGCTTCGGGAAGATCGGCCCGACCCGGACCAACATCCCGTAACTGTGCTCGGGCTGGGCAAGGCGGCTGCCGCAATGTCCCGCGGGCTTGCCGCTCACTATCAGGAACTGACCGGAGTCGTCGTAACCCCCGAACCGGCACAACTTCCCGAAGGCCTCGAGAACGTCGTTGGTTCTCATCCCGTGCCGGGAGGATCCAGCGTTGCGGCCGGACACATGCTGCTGGCGGCCGCCGAACTGGCCCCCGCGGGCTCCCTTGTTGTCTGCCTGCTGTCGGGTGGCGGCTCAGCGCTTGCGGAATCCCCCCGCGATGGCGTTTCCGTGGAAGACATTGCAGGAGTCACCGAGGCCTTGCTACTCGCCGGGGCGGATATCGAGGATCTCAACTCGGTGCGGGTGGCTTTGTCCGACCTCAAAGGAGGCGGACTCGCCGCGGTCACCTCGGCCCGCCTCGTGACCTTGGCGATCTCTGATGTTGCGCCGCGGGGCCCCCATGTGATTGCGTCTGGCCCAACGGTCGAGTCTGGCGCCAACGATCCGGCTGGGGTACTGAAACGCCATGGTTTGTGGGACATCGTGGCACCGGGGGTTCGGGCCGCCGTTGAACACTGGCAGCCACGACGGGTGGCACCGGGTGAGCTCCGAGTCATTGCGGACGGAGCCGTGGTGGCCGCCGCTGCTGCAGCCGCCGTCGCAAATTCCGGGCTCCGCCCGGTGCTGGCCGCCCATAACCTGGCCGGCGAGGCTCGCGATGAGGCCGTGAGGGTTGTCGATACCGGTTCCCCGCCGGGCGCTGTCAGCATCTACTGGGGAGAGACGACTGTGATGGTGCGTGGGGAGGGGAAGGGCGGCCGCAATCATGAGGCTGCCCTCGCTGCCGCCATCACTCTCGACGGCGAGGCCGGCGTGTTTCTCGCGGGAGGGACAGACGGTGTCGACGGCAGTTCCGGCGGCGCCGGAGCGGTGGTTGACGGCGCGACTGCAAGAGCGGCCCGGGAGTCTGGGCTCGATCCGGCGCGCTACTTGGAGGCGAACGACAGCGGCGGATTCTTCGACGTTGTGCCCGGCAGGATCGACACGGGACCGACAGGCACCAACGTCGCCGACCTCTGGTTGTTCTCAACCGGCTGATCGCTCACCCAGTGCGTAGTGTCAACGCCTATGGAAACGCCATTCCCGTACAGCGCCGGCCCTGCCAAGCGCGAGGACATAGAAGAGATCTGGCGACTCATGGTCGACGTGAACCTGGCCGAAGCCGGCACCCCCGGCTTTGGGCTGACCGAGATCGAGAACTGGCTCACCGGGGAACCGATTGTGATCGGTGAGGACGTGCTCGTAGTGCGCGATGACTCGGGCGCCATTGTCGGCGTTGAGATCGTCGACAGCCGGCCGCCTTTCGTGCGGCCTCACGCTATCGGCGGAGTACACCCCGACCATGTCGGCCGGGGCATCGGCCACGCGATGCTGACGTGGGCACAGACGAGATCTATGGAGCGAATCGACGAGGCCCCGCCGGCTGCCAAGGTCCTGTTTCTGACGTTCACTGCCGGCGACCATGAACACTCGGCGCAGACGATGCGCAACTTCGGACTGGAAATGGTGCGCTACTTCCTCGACATGGAGATCGAGTTCGAAGCCAAACCGCCCCACCCCGTTGTCCCGGATGGGCTCACGATCCGCTTGTTTGATCCCGAGACTGAGCTCGACGCTCTCGCCGAGCTCACTACGGATGGCTTCCGGGACCACTACGGGTTCGTTGAAGGCCCGCTCGAAACTCGCATCGAGTGGCTGCGGCACTGGATGACGCAGTCCGACCACGATCCTTCGCTGTGGTGGGTAGTGGAGGATGGCGATCAGCTGGTTGGGTTCAACTTGTGTGAGCCGGCCAACGAGGGCAGGGAAGAAGTCGGTTACGTTGCCAGCCTTGCCGTGCTCCCCACCCACCGTGGCCGCGGGCTTGGTAGGGCGTTGCTGCTGACAGCCTTCAACCGGTTCTACGAAATGGGCAAAACGGGGGCCGGCCTTGGCGTCGACGCAGACTCCTTGACCGGAGCGACTCGGCTTTACGAGAGCGTCGGGATGTCCCCTGGCTCGCGCTACGCATTATGGGAAAAGGTACTGCGCGACGGCGAGGACCTCGCAACTCGCGAGCTCGACGCCTAGCCGCGCGGGAAGCCGATGAACAGCTCGATCGAGCGAAGCTCAGTGGCGGCCGGTGCTTGAGTCAGGCGCGCCTCCCACGCATCGGCCGCCAGAGTTTGGGTCAACCGAGCGCCCCCTGGGATGAGATCCGGATCGCTTGCGATTACCGCGTCTGCATCGATCGATGGGGCGAGCTCGGGAGCGGCTCCGGCAATGCTCACCCCGCACCACGCGCGCAGCGGCGGTCCTAGGAGCCCACTCAACGGCCGCTCCGGTACGTCGTTGATGAGCAGGACGGACGCGGCGTCCCCCAAGCTGTCGCAAAGCCGGCTGAATTGTGCATCGACGCCGGGCCGGTCGGCCACGCCGAGCAGCGGCGCAGAGATGAATACAACCGGCAGCGATACCACCAGGGCCAGTGCGGCAACGAGGCCGCGCCCCCTTGTGCCGACGCCTTGCCTCGAGAAGAAGTGAGCCAGCATGGCGAAGCCGAAGAGCAACAGCCCAGGCAGCACCACCGGCGTGAAGCGGCGAATCGCCCAAATCTGATCCGGGTTGACCGAGGGCCGGACGAGGTATGTGAAGGCAGGAACGGCGAACACCAGCACCGCCAGCCGTACGGCGGCCTGTCCCTTGAGGATGCTCTGGCGCAACGCAGCGATGAATCCCGCGAAACCGAGCGCGGTGAGCGGTACCCCGATGTACCAAGTGAGCCACCACACCGATTGTTCGGCGTAGTTGCGGGTGGTGTCAACGGTGAGTCCCTCCCGCAACTGAATTGGCTCCAAGCCGTATGTGTTGTTGGCGCGAGATGGGCCGAGCAACGGGCGGATGAGCCAGAGGTAAACGAGCGCCGCGGCCACAACGATCGTAAGCAGGTTGGCAACATGGTGTCGGTTGCGCTGGATGAAGTCGGCGAGCTTCTTGAACTCGGCTGTTGTGGTCATCGGGATCAGTACCCGTAATGCAATCACTGCGGCCACAAGCGGTATCAAGAACTTGCCGACGATGCCGAGGTACGGCTCCCCAAAAAAGGCAATGTCGACCAAGCCGACGATAGCCATCAAGGCAAATCCGGTCAGCATGCGGCGCGCCACCCACGTCTCGTGTTGCTCCGAGAGCCACACGGTGGTGAAGAGGAGAGCGGCAACTGAGACTCCAACCATCCAGGCATCAACCCGCACGGTGGCGGCTCCGCCCAACAGGAGGCCGGCGCCAAAAGCGAAACGCGGCTGGTTCTGAATCGCCACGTGTCCGGCCCATAGGCCGCCGGCAATCAGCGTCATCGTTGCGATCTCGGTGAACGTTCCCCGTGAGTAGTGCACGTAGGGCAGGGTGACGGCCATCAGCGTTGCGGCGGCGAGCGCCCACCATTCCGCCATGAACCTGCGGCCGAGGGCGAACAGGCTGAGGATTCCGATCCCAGACAGCAATCCGTTGAAGCTGAACATGGCGCCCCTGCCAAACAGCTCGCCAACGAAGCCGAGCGCGGCGGAAGTGGAGTGGAGGAATTGCTGCCAAAAGGTGCCGTCGTCACGGACCACAAAGCCTGGGGAAGCGAAATCGAGATCCCGGCCGGCGAAAGGTTCTTCGATCGCCGCTGGGAAGAGGTTGGAGCCGTCGACGAGGAAAGCCGCCGTGTTGGCATATGTGCCTCCATCTCTGCCCGCTACGACGAGGTTGGAGCGCAAGGCCACATTGCTGACGACCGCACCGACCACCACCAGCGTGAGAGCGACAGCCACTGCCCGGCTGAGCTTGGGGATGGCGAAGTTGTTGGGAAACTGCTTGAAGAAGGCGAGCCCGATGGCAATCGCCAGCGGCGCAACAACAACGGCGTGGTGGAGGCCGGCCATGGCAGACAGCAAGGCCGCGGTCATCAGTCCAAGAAACGTCGCGAGCAGCGAGGACAGCACGATCGTGAGCCTGCTCTCGCCGCCGTCACTGGTTTGGGTCGTCGGGACGTGTCGACCGGCCTCGGTCGGTTTGGTTTGTTGTTGCATGCAGCTCTCCGCGGCGTCGCGCTACAACGATCGGCGTGGCGTGGTTGCGGCTGAACCAATATACGGCCGCTGCCGTTGGATGCCCGGCTATCGCAGCGTGAGGATTGCTCGGGTTGGCGTTTCTCGTGGGGCGTTGGTCGTTTGTACCCAACGCCCGGCCTCGAAAGCAGAGTTGGTGTTGGTGCAGCCTCCGGCCGTGTAGTCCTGATAGTTCGTCCGCACCGTGTCGATTGGGTTCCAGCCTCCCTCACCGTCCGCGTACTCGAGATTGGACCACGCCACTTTGACGGGAGGTGCGTCACACGGAGCAAACACTTCGCACCAGACCACGGGGAAGGCAAGCGTTTCGCCACCGCCGTGCAGTTCGCGCACCACGGATGTCTCATCAGTTGCGAGATCCGTGATCGATCCGAGCCACCAGCCCTGGGTCGACCCGGGAGCGATCTCGAGGCGGTAGCTGCGATGCGGGCGCCAGGGATAGTCGCGCGTGTTGGGATCGCGCGGCAGCGAAGGCAAAGGCGAGGTTGTGCCGTCGAGGATCGATCCGCCCCGAGCCTGCGAGTGGTAGCCACCCCAATTGACTGCCGTATTGCCCGGGTGGCGGCGATTCCATTGCAGCCCGATGTGCGCCCCGCCGACCTGAGTGGTGGCTTGGAGGAATGACGCCTGGAGGGCAAAGAAGTACAGATCGTCGGTGTGTGGTGGTTCGATCACCTCAATGGTGGCCCGAACGGCCTTGGCCCCTCCCGGCGGCCCCCCCAACCACGTCAGGTGCATCGATGAGGCGCCATTAGGGGAAGGGGGACGGCCCCGGTCGCGCGTGGCACCCGGTCCTTGCGGCCGACCGAACAACCTGGAGAAGAGGTTCAGCATGCGCTACCGGCTCAGCGCCGCCAGCAGTGCCTCCGGCTCGTCAGTTCCGATTCGAAAGGCTCGCCCATTGTCGAGCTGAAGATTCACCGAGTCCAAGCCCCAGACGTTCCACATCCACCCGTAGCTGACCTTGCGGATCCCGAAGCCCACCCACCAGGCATTGCGATGCGACGTCACTGCAACGATGTCGGAGCGCTGCACGGTCTTGCGGGGCCAGCCGAGGCGCCATCCCAGATGAACCGCACCCGGCGTCACCGTCACGGTGAGACGACTGAAGTTGAGGAGGGCGAGGTAGATCACCGACGTCCACGCGATGATGGCGAAACCAAGCCACCGCGACGTGTCTTCCGCACGGATCACGTAGACCGCTATCGAGAACATCACAATGGCAAACAAATGCATCAATCCGATCAGCCATTGCGGGTAGTTCTGGGTGTGTTGATAGGAGACGACCGCCCCGTAGTCCATGCTCTACTCCTGCAATGAGGCGATGTACGCCTCGTCTGTGTCGAACGCCAACATCGGTAGCGCGTCGAGTGCAAACCAGCCAACCGCCTCGGCATCGTCGCCTGCGATCAGTTCGCCTCCCGTGACTGTGCCTGCGAACCATATGCCGACAGTGACCTTGGCGGGATCGTGGAAGTTCGTCGCCACCCACACCACCTCGTCGACATCTGCCACCAACCCAGTCTCCTCCAGTAGTTCGCGAGCGGCTCCTGCTCGTACCTCCTCGCCGTAGTCGAGATAGCCGGCCGGAATGGACCACTTGCCCGCCTGAGTCGCTCCGGGCGCCCGCTTCACGAGAAGGATTCTTCCTGCTTGATCCCGAACCACGACGGCCGCGCCCACGCCCGGGTTGCGGAAGTGAACGAACTCACACGAAGGGCAGGCGTTGCGCAACTTCCCGCCGACTTGGCGTTTGACCAGTTCGGTCGCGCAGTGTGGACAGAATCGGAATTCGCCCGGCCAGGCACCATGTCCATCGTGAGCGCTGGTGCTGTCGCCTGGACGCGGAGTGTGGTTTGTCGCAGAATGGCTGCCCATGATGATTTCTCCTCGAACAGTCAGCCTAGGCAGCCGAGCCCGCTTCACCCTCGCCGGCGCGCTGCTTGTCGCCACCACTCTGATCGGAGCTGTCGAGTCTGCCGGTGCCGCCGCAGCCTGCGCCGGGCAGGCGGCAACAATCACAGGCACATCAGCTGCAGAAACACTCACCGGCACGAGCGGCGACGACGTCATCGCCGGTCTGGGAGGAAACGACACTATCGACGGCCGCGGCGGCAACGACATCATTTGTGGCGGCAACGGGGCAGACACGATCAGGGGTGGGCCCGGCAATGACACTGTTTTCGGCCAGAAGGGCAAAGACAATCTGCGCGGCGACGGGGGCAGAGACAAACTCGTTGGCGGCGGTGGCAACGATCTGCTCAAGGGCGGCAGAGGCAACGACACCCTCGAAGGCGGCAACAACCGAGACCGGCTCGTGGGCAATCTCGGCAGGGACACCCTCAAGGGCCAGGGCGGCAACGACGTGGCCACGGGTGGCGATGGCGACGACAGGTTGTTTGGCGGCGTTGGAGCGGACGAGTTGATCGGTGGGAGCGGGATCGACTCCTGCCAAGGCGGGCCCGGTTTCGGCACGGCGGCCACCTGCGAGGCATACGGCACATCGCCGACCGCCGTCGCGATCGTTGATTTCGCTTTCAACCCTGTCGACATCACCGTTCTGCCGGGTACCACCGTGCGCTGGACCAACACGGGGGACGCTCCGCACACAACCACCAAAGACTCGCAGAATCCGGTGAGTCGGAGCTGGGATTCTGGGAGTCTTGGCACTCAAGAGTCATTCGCCGTTACTTTCGACGTTGTGGATACTTACGATTATGTGTGCTCAATCCATCCCTTCATGGCGGCGACAGTGACGGTTTCGGCCGGCGCCTAGCGGTAACGCTGCAAGCTTTCTTCCTCAAGATTCTTCCTGAATCTGGCGATTCAATACCCGGGCTATAGGGGGGAAGCGGTCGGGAGATCGATTGCAGTTATACAAAGCCACCGAGGCTGATTTTGGGTCGACCCCAGCCGGCGCCTTTGGCGCATTCTTCACGCATGCCGCTGAGGCAATGGTCGTCCTCGACTCTGATCTCCATTTCGTGGCGGCCAACAACGCGGCCCAGGCAGCGCTTGGGTTGCAACCAACTGACGAGTTCTTCGACTTCACGTGTTTGATCAACGAAGAGGCGCGCGAACCTGTCCGCTCCTTGCTGCGCTCCGCACTGAATGGAACCGCACTGCGCCGCCCCACAGCCATCACTTGTCGACGCATCGACGGAGCCCTTTTCCCGGCTGAGATCACCGCCGCCCCATTCCAAGTGGACGGCAAGGCTCTGATCGGCGCCGTCATCCACGACCGCAGCGAATCTGACGCCGCCCTCGCCAACCTCCGCTCCGAGCAGCAGCTCTATGAGACGCTCTTCGACCTGAGCCCGATTCCGCTGCGGGAAGAGAGCTTCAGCGCGATCGGCAATTGGTTCGCGAGATTGCGGACCCGGGGTATCAGCAACCTCAGCGAGTACCTAGCAGAGAATCCGGGCGAGTTGATAGACGCCATCACCCTGATCAAGACGATTCGCGTCAATCGGGCAATGCTCGAGCTGATGGGAGCGGAGAGTATCGACGACCTGGCCTCGATTCGCCGGACCGATCTGACGGACGAAGTCATCGACTCTTTCCGTCGTGAGTTCATCACGCTGTGGAACGGTGGCACGAGGCACGAGGCAGAATTCGTCGGGCTCAACCTGGCCGGCGAACCTTTCGAGTGCCGCTTGACGCTCTCAGCTCAATCTCAAGAAGGTCAACTCGACCTCAGCCGTGTCATCGTTGCGCTCCAGGACGTGACCGAGGTCCGTGCATACGCACGAACGCTCGAAAGTTTGATAGCAGGGAAGGATCGCTTCGTGGCGAGTATCTCCCACGAGCTGCGGACCCCGCTCGCAGCAGTTTTAGGGCTCTCGCTGGAACTGCACTCGATGTGGGACGAGATTGCCGACGAAGAGGCCAAGGAGCTCATGGGGGTGATTGCTCGCGGCGCCACCGATCTCGCCGCCCTCGTTGAGGACTTGCTGCTTGCAGCGCAGATTGAAGTCGGCGACGGGGTGCGTTCGACGCCGGCGAACATCGAGTTGGCCGACGAGGTCAGATGGGCCATCGAGGAGTGCCTCTCGTCGGGCGAACTGGCAGCACACCCGAGTGTGGATTCGCACCAGGTCACCTGCTACGCGGATCCATTGCGGGTGCGGCAGATCGTCCGCAACCTGGTTATCAATGCTGGACGCTACGGGGGATCGAGCGTCGAGGTCGTCATTGCAGCCGAGCCGACGCCGCAGGTGAAGATAATGGACGACGGACCGGGAATCCCGGCCACAGAGTGGGAGCGCATCTTCAGCTCATACGAGCGGGTCGAAGGCACAGACGCCACGCGGGGCGCCCTTGGTCTCGGTCTGGCGATTTCCCGGCAGCTGGCGTTGGTCATGGGCGGAAGTCTCGAGTACGAGTACACGAACAACCGCAGCACCTTCACGCTGTCGCTGCCGCCTGAGGAGAGCAATCCCTAGGGCGAGTTGAGCGACTCGATTGCTGTCGGCGCGTCGCGCCGCGACACCTGAATCCGATGGGTGCTCGGCCCCCATGGCGGGTCGTCCGTAATGACCACCGAAGCGATTCCGGCTTCGGTGAGTACTGACCATGCCGCCTCAGCCGAAGTGCGATCTCTGTATTCGGCAATGAACACCGGCTCTTCTTGGCGCCTCGACATGAGGCGAGCCTACGTCACAAGAAGGTGGCGAGCCTTTCAGCTACTGCGACTGGTGGCTGTGGTCGTGGTCGTGCTCAGCTTCGACTTCTTCGCGAACCGCTTCCATGTCGAGGGCCATGGCTTGGTCGATCAGATCGCGCAATGCCGGCTCCGGCAGGGCCCCCGGCTGTGAGTAGATGCCGATCTGGTCACGGAAGATCATCAGCGTCGGTATCGACCGAATGTTGAAGTAACCCGCCAACTCCTGCTGGTCTTCGGTGTCGACTTTGGCAAACACGATTTCGGGGTGCTCGGCAGAGACCTTCTCGAAAGTGGGAGCGAATTGCTTGCATGGTCCGCACCACTCGGCCCAGAAGTCCACGATCACCGTGTCGTTGTTGACGATGGTCTCCTCGAAAGTGTCTTTGGTCAGTTCCACTGTTGCCACGGTTCATTCCTTGATTAGCTCAGCAGGTCAACGCTGCCGCCTCATCTGGTATTCCTGGGACTAGTCAATGCAGCGGCGAGCTTTTCAGCCCCCTTGGTTGCGAGTTCATGCTGGTACCATTGCCTTGCTCGGTGCACCCGGGCAAGGGCCAAGGGAATCAGGGGAATGACACGTTCGCCGCGCTGGGGCGTCCTCACTTCGCTATTGATGATTGCGACTTCGCTCGCTCTCATTGGCGCGCCCGCACCCGATGCGGAGGCCGTCACCGGGTGCTTCAACATCTCGGTCACTAACAACGAGAGAATGGCTGTGCCCGCTCTCAACGAGGCGTCCGGGCTCGTGCTGTCGCGCCAGATGCCTGGGGTGATGTGGACGCACAACGACGATGACCCAGCCAAGAGCGACGACGAGAACAACCGGATCTATGCGGTCAACCAGAACGGGGATCTCTTGGCGACGGTGCAGTTCAACCTTTCGCCCGGTAATCCAACGGTTCCCGGATCACGCTTCGTCGAGCTCGAGGACATTTCGTTCGGGCCCGGGCCAGGTGGCGACCCCAATTATCTCTACCTCAGCGATACCGGTGACAACAACCCGACGCGTGAGTTCGCCTCGGTGTTTCGGTTCCCCGAGCCCGTGTTCACACCTGATCCGCAAAACCCGATCACGATCAACGTGAGCGAGAGTGCCCTCGATGGCACTCGATTCGAATACCAGAGCTACCAGAACCCGAACCTCATCAAGCCGCGCAATGTAGAAGGCATGTTCGTGGACCCTGTGTCCGGCGACCTCATCCTCTTTGAGAAGGGCCTCCACGCCATCGACGAGAACGGAGATCTGGCCGATGCCTCAGGGCTGCCGCGGCTCTACTCGTTCGTTTACAAGGTCAAGGCCGCCGATCTCTTCCCGAGCAACATCAACACGGTTCGCCTCGCCACGGTGGAGACATACGTCAGGGCCAAGGACGTGGAGGACGTATTTGGGATCAGTGCTGCCGATATCTCAACTGACGGCACGATCATTGCGATCAAGAACACGGAGGAGACCTTCTACTGGCATCGGGATGCGTCCGAAAGCGTCATCTCGACCTTCGAGAACGATCACGATGCTCCTTGCCAGGCCCAGTCGGGGATGAAAGGCGAGGCGCTGGCTATCAGCCCCACCAATGACCGGATGGTCATGATCAGGGAGGGCCAGATCAGTCCCATATGGCAGGCGGTCTTCACCAACCAGGATCATGAATGTTTCGGGCGCCCCGCCACGATCGTCGGCACTTCAGGCGACGACGTCATCTCAGGCACCCCCGGCGACGACGTCATTGTGACTTTCGGAGGTAACGACCACGTTGTGGGGGCCGAAGGCTTCGACCGGATCTGTCTGGGCCCAGGTGACGACACCGCCATCGGAGGTAAGCGGGGCGATCGCATCGACGGCGGCCTCGGCAATGACGAGCTGCGCGGTAACAAGGGCAATGACATCTTGAAGGGCGGGCCCGGGGCAGATCTCGTCATCGGCAACGAGAACGCCGATACCCTCTACGGGGGCACCGGTAAAGACACAGTCAAGGGTGGGGCCGCCAGAGACAAGATCTTTGGGGGCGACGGGGCGGACACACTCAAGGGGAGTGGCTCCCACGACACCCTCTTGGGTGGCAGCGGCGGTGACTCCATCATCGGCGGCAACGGCAACGATGACCTCACCGGGGGAGGCGGCCAGGACGCCTGCGACGGTGGAGGGGGCAGCGACACCGCTGACTCTTGTGAGGACGTGACCGGCGTTCCCTAGGCGGATGCCGACTGGGTTGCGTGGGCGCAATACACTTCTGGCATGCTTATCGAGCTTCGAGGCGTTGCAGCGCGCATCGGCGGCACCGTCATACTCCGTGAAGTAGATCTCGACGTTGCGGCCGGCGAAGCCGTTGCCCTCTACGGGCCAAACGGCGCCGGCAAAACGACGGTGCTGCGGATTCTGGCGACGCTCTTGCCTTCGTCTGCAGGCACCGTGCACGTGCTCGGTTGTGATCTGACCGGGGACGGACGTTTTGATGTTCGGGGCCGCATCGGGCTCATCGGTCATACGCCTGCCTTGTACCCAGAACTCTCGATACGGGCCAACCTCCAATATGTCGCAGATGTGACCGGCGTTGAACCGTCCCAAGTCGACAAAGTGCTCGAGACAGTGGGTCTGGCCGGCGCCGCCGACCGGCCCGTCGAAGCTGCTTCTCACGGAATGGCGCGTCGCTGCGAGATTGCTCGCGAATTGATGCTGCAGCCCGACCTGTTACTGCTCGACGAGCCTCACTCGGCTCTCGATGAGTCTGCGGTAGCCCTAGTTGCCCACTTAGTGGAGTCGGTCACGGCTGCCGGTGGGTGTGCCGTCGTCGCCTCACATGATCGAATCCAGGTGGACAGGCTCACGGACCGCCAGGTGCTGTTGGAATCGGGAGTCATCTCGTGAACCGTCCCGGTCTTGTTGATCAGGCGCTGGTCGCAGCTCGGCGTGATATGGCGCGCGAAAGGCGTCGTGGCGAGGTGTTGTGGGTGACCATTCCCTTTGGCGTGGTTGCGATGCTGCTCATTCCGCTTGCCGTTGGCGCCGATATACCTCGCTTGCGCGAACTGGGCCCGGGCCTCTACTGGGTTGTCGTTCTGCTCTTCGGAGTTCTCGTCACGGTCAGGACCACAGCCGCAGATTCGCCGCAACAGCGCGACCTCAACCGCTTGCTCGGCCTCGACCCGGCAGCCGGTTTCGTCGGGCGAGCCATGGCCAGCTTTGTCTTCCTGCTCGCATTCGAAGTTGTGGTCGGGCTGGCAACCATTGCGCTCTATGACGTCAGTCTGAGCGGCTGGTGGTGGCTGCCGCTGATCCTCGTCATTGCAGGAGCGGGCCTCGCCCTGATCGGAAGCCTGGCGGCGGCAATTGCAGGCAGCGTGGCCACCGGGCCTGCCCTGGTCCCGCTGTTGGTGGCCCCCCTCGCCGTGCCACTGCTTCTTGGAGCCACTCAGGCCCTGGATGGGTTGCGCCTTGGCGAGAGTATTCTTCCGTGGCTGCTCCTGATGGTCACTGTTGTATTGGTCTTGCTGATCGTCGGAGTGCTCACCGCACGGCCGCTGCAGGAGACACGATGACATCAGTTAAGGGGACTTGGCTGGGGCGGGCGACGGCAGTTGCGGTCGTTGTTGCCCTCATCCTGGCGTTCGCCTCGCCACGCGAGGTCAACCTCGGGCAGTCCTCCCGGCTCTTCTTCCTGCACGTTCCTTCGATCGCCATTGCCTACATCGCATTCACAATCACCTTGATTGGCTCAGGCATGTACTTGGCCACCCGGGACATGAAGTGGGACCACATCGCTCTCGCAACGGCAGAGGTCGGCGCCGTGTTCACGGGCTTGACGATCATCATCGGGATGATCTGGGCCAAGCCGACCTGGGGAGTCTTCTGGACGTGGTCTGCCCGGCTCACCCTCACGGCCATCATGTTCTTTGTGTATCTCGGCTACCTGGCGCTGCGCCGCGCCATCCCCGATCCCGAGGTTCGAGCGCGCCGCGCCGCAGTTTTGGGAATGCTGTCGATCGTCCAGATTCCGATCGTCCACTTCTCTGTGACCTGGTGGCGCGATATCCATCAGCCAGGGACGATTGCCAGGCCCGGTGAGATACAAATGGACACCCCATTGCTTGTTGCCTTCTATGCCGCCTTCATTGCTTTCGCGCTGCTGTCTTGGCAGCTGGTCATGCAGCGTCGCGAGCTGGCCCAACTCGAGTTTGAATACGAGACGTCCGACCCGGATGTGTCGATGGTCGCTGGTGATGCCGTGAGCGCCCCACAGCTAACGGGAGATCGCTAATGGGTGAATGGGGTTGGGTGTTCGTCGGCTACCTAGCAATGGTCGGATCGCTTGGTGCATATAGCCTTTGGCTGGGTCACCGACTCAGCAGCGCCCGGCAACGCGCCAAAGGCAGCGGCTGAAGTGAAACGTTATTGGCGTTTCCTGCTGCCGGCCGGGTTGGTGGTTATCGTTCTCGCCTTCTTGATCGTCACGCTGACGAGCAATCTCGTCTACTTCAAGACGCCGACCGAAGTTGCGCAGGAAGCTGCTGACTCCGAGGCGCGGCTGCGCCTGGGAGGCCAGGTGGCTGCCGGCACCGTGACCCAGACTGCCAACACCGTGTCGTTTGCCGTTTGCGACGGGAGGATGGCTGTCGATGTCGTCCATCAGGGCGCGCCACAGGATCTGTTTCGCGAAGGGATCGGCGTCGTGCTCGAAGGCAGCTGGGACGGCGCGATATTCCATTCGGACACCATGCTGATCAAGCACGACGAGGTGTACACGACAGATGAGGGTGACTATGAGAGACCGGCGGTCGCCTGTTCGTGATCGCGGTTGTCGGTCTGCTCACGATCCTTGTCTCGGTCGGGGCCGCCGCGTTGCTCGCCTACCGAGGTGTCGTCGCTGCCCGCAACGGTGAGGTCGACGCCCAACAGCTGATGCAACCGGCACTTGTGCTGCTGGTCGCGGCAGTCGCCTCGTTTGTCCTGCTCGAGATGGCGATTCTCTCTCATGACTTCTCCATCAAGTACGTCGCCAACACAACATCTCGCGCCACGCCGTTTGTCTTCCTCCTCGCCAGTGGATGGGCGGCGCTCGAGGGCTCGATCGTGTTGTGGGGGTCGCTATTGGCAGTGTTCACCTGGCTCGTGGCGCGGCGGGTGGGGCCAAATGATCGAATGGGAGCCGGGGCGGCTGCGATCATGGGGGCCGTCGGGGTGTTCTGGTTCGGACTGATGGCATCGTTTGCGAACCCATTCGAGGTTTGCACCGCCGCCGGCCAGATAGGCTGCGGTGACTCCAGTTGGTTCCCGCTCGCTGCCACGATTGCGCCGCTCGACGGCGTCGGGCCGAATCCACTCCTCCAAAACCACATCTTGATGGCCGTGCACCCTCCGCTCCTCTATGTGGGCTATGTCGGGTTCACCGTTCCGTTTGCGTACGCCGTTTCTGCACTGTGGTTGCGCCAAACCGGGGGTCGGTGGCTCGACGTGACGCACCGCTGGTCTCTGATTGCATGGACCTTCCTGACTGCCGGCATCCTCCTCGGCGCCTGGTGGTCTTACGAGGTACTGGGGTGGGGCGGCTACTGGGCCTGGGACCCCGTTGAGAACGCCGCCTTCCTGCCGTGGCTGGTGGCGACTGCGTTCATTCACTCGGCAATCGTGCAGCGCAAGCGGGGAATGCTCCAAGCGTGGAACGTCGTGCTCGTCATATCCACCTTCGCCCTCACCATCCTCGGCACGTTCCTCACCCGGTCCGGAGTCATCTTCTCGGTGCACTCGTTCACGCAGTCTGCGGTGGGGCCGATCTTGCTTGTGTTCTTGGGCGTCGTGATCGTCGGCGCGTTCGGGCTCTTTGCCATGCGGGCCGATGTTGTTGGCTCGGCACCCCGGCTCGACTCGCTGGTCAGCCGTGAAGGGTTGTTTCTTGCCAACAATCTCCTGCTGACGCTGTTTGCATTCACCGTCTTGCTCGGCACGATGTTGCCGCTGTTGGTCGAGGCATTCACCGGCAATCAGGTGACCGTCGGCAGACCCTTTTTCGATAGAGCCGCCATCCCGCTCTCCTTTGCTCTGCTGCTTGCCATGGGAGTCGGACCGGTCACGCCATACCGCTCGGCTCGTGGAGAGATTGTCCGGGAACGGGTTCGTCCGGGCGCAGTCGTCGGCTTGGCCGGCGCCGCCTTCGCCATCGTCGCCGGGGTGCGCTCCATACCAGTTGTCATCGCGGTTGCTCTCGGCGGCTTCGTCGTCGGCGTCATTGTGCGTCACTACACAGTGAGGGTGCTGGCGCTACGGCGGTCCGGGGTAGCGACGCTGCAAGCTGCCGGTCGGGTGATCAACAACGAACCAGGTTATTGGGGTGGCCAGCTGTCCCATGTCGGGCTCGCACTCGTCGCGGTGGCCATCGCAACGAGTTCCGGTCTGGCCGTGCGCCAGACCGTGGAGATCGGCCTTCGCGAGACGGCCGTCGTAGATGAATACTGCGTCGGTTACCTCGGTCCGTTTTCGCGCAGCGAGCCGAACCGCCTGGTCGAGGGAGCCGAGGTTGCGCTCATGCGAGCCGATTGCAGCACTCCTATACGTCTCATGGAGCCACGCGTACACCTTTATCCGAACGCGACGCAGGCTGTTGCGACGCCCGATGTGCGCACTGGGTTCGTCGACGACGTGTATCTGTCGCTCGCCGGGCTGACTGCCGAGGGAACCTTGGTGCTCGAAGTCTTCGTCTTTCCTTTGATGTGGATGTTGTGGCTGGGAGGCCTACTCACCGCCGCCGGTGGCTTGTATGCGTTGCGGGCGCGAAGCCGCGGTGATCCAGAGCCGACCCCGCCGGACGCCGCGGCAAGTGAGGCGGTTGCAGCGTGAACAAGAAGAGGCGTTCGTCGATCTATGTCGGCGTGATCGTCGGGCTGCTCGCCTTCATCGTGGTTGGGCTCATCCCGCGTGATACAAACCCCGAAACGCCGCAGGAGCGCAGCCATCGGATTGCGAGCGAGCTGCGCTGTCCCTTCTGTAACGGCGAGTCGATAGCCGACGCCCAGTCCTCAATCGCGGCCGACTTGCGCGACCTCATTGACGAACAGGTCGCCTCCGGCATGACTGATGAGCAGATATTCGGCTACTACATCAGCGTCTACGACGACAGGGTGCTGCTGTCGCCGCCGCTACTGGGATGGGGCACGGTGCTGTGGGCACTTCCGTTGGTCGTCGCGGGGGGTGGGGTCGTCGCCCTGCTGCGGCGGAGGCGATCGGGAACCGCGCCTGAGGTGACATCTTCTCGAGCCGCCATAGAAGATGCGAGACGGATTGTCGCCACCGACATCGCCGAACTCGATGTGCAGGAAGCCGCCGGCGAACTCGATGCCGCCGAGGCTGCTCGACTCCGCCAGTCCTATCTGGCAGAACAGGAGGCGCTGGCGAAGGCTGAGCCGCAGGCCGCGCCTGCTCCTACTCGCAGTCGAGCCCGCTCTCTGGTCGGTGGTGGGATTCTGGTGGTGGGGGCGATTGCGCTCACTGTCGCCGTTGTAGTGACGGTGCGCGATCGGGCGCCGGGCGACCTGATCACGGGTGGCATCGCAGATCAGGAGCAAACCCGAGACTTGACAACCGTCACCAACGAAGAGATGGAGGCTGTCATCGCGGCCAATCCGGACGTCGTTCCGATGCGGCTGGCCCTGGCAGGGCGCTACTTCGACGAGGGCAACTTCTCGGACGCAGTGCGCCATTACCTCGAGGTGCTGGATCGAGAACAACATCCGGAAGCTCTTGCCAACGTCGGCTGGATGGCATATCTCAACGGAGAGGTCGAGACCGGCCTTGCCTTTGTGGAGCGGAGCCTTGCCATAACCGACGCCCTACCGCAGGCCCATTGGTACATAGCCAACATTCGTTACCTCGGCATGCAGGATCCCACCGGTGCAGTTGCGCCGCTGGAGACTCTCCTGGCATTTGAATCGATTCCGGCCGAGGTGCGCGACGCGGCTGTGTCGCTGCTCGATGAGGTCAAGGCGTCCTTGTGACGGGCAACGCCGCTTCCCCAGAGGACGTGGAGGATTCAAGCGGGAGCCCGCAGCGCAATATGGGCGTCTGGATTGCAGTCGGCGTCGGCGTCGTGGTGATCGTTTTCGGGGCTGTCTTCGCCAGCCGGTTCGGCGTCGATCCGGACCTGGTTGCGTCACCGCTCATCGGTCAACCCGCACCAGACGTGACACTTCCTTATCTGGAATTCGAAGCCGACCTAAACCTCGCCGAGCTCAAAGGTGACATCGTCGTGGTCAACTTCTGGGCGTCGTGGTGCACTGGTTGTCGGGTCGAGCACGACGCGCTCCTGACTGCGGCAGGCGCCTACCGCGATGCCGGTGTTTCCTTTGTCGGCATCCTTCACCAGGATCGGACTGCCACGGGGATCGACTTCCTGGACGAATTCGGGCGCGGTGACCCCTACCGTTACGTGCTCGACGACCGATCGCGTGCAGGCATTGGGTTCGGCGTGCTCGGGCTACCCACGACATTCTTCCTCAACCGGGAAGGCGAAATCGTCGGTCAGGTCAATGGCCCCGTGAGCCTCGACGTCCTCGTGCGCACGATCGACGCCATCATCCTCGGCGGCTCCGTTGATCCCATCACAAAGACGGGCGAGTTGGAGAACCGGTAGCCGTTTCGCCGGTCCTGCCCCCTGCCAAGTATTCTCCGTCGGCAATCCAACAGGAGATTTGGCCACCAATGTCTTCCGAAGCCGACCATCGGCTGCCGCGCTCGGTGATACCGAGTCATTATCAGCTCGAAATCGAGCCCGATTTCGAAACCTTCGCCTTCAAAGGGCGGGTGGTCATCACCGCAGCAGCGGTCGAGCGCGTTGCGGAAATCGTTCTCAACAGCATCGAGATCGACATCGACGCCGTCGAGGTCATGGGAGCCGATGGTTCGATCCAGGATGCCGGCCTCAGCTACGAGGAAGGCCGAGAACGCGTCACTCTTGCCCTCGGCACTCCGCTGGAAATCGGCCCGGTGGAAATCCGCCTCGACTACACAGGATCGATCAACGACAACCTGCAGGGTTTTTACCGGTCGACCTATACGTCGGCGGCAGGCGAAGAAAAGGTGATCGCCACCACACAATTCGAGGCAACCGACGCCCGGCGGGCTTTTCCTTGCTGGGATGAACCAGACATGAAGGCCACGTACCAGGTAACCCTGGTGGTTCCGGAACACATGATGGCGATATCGAACTCCCAGGTAGTCAGCGATGATCCTGCCGGCGAGGGGCTGCGCCGTGTCGAGTTCGCCACCACCATGAAGATGTCGACGTACCTCGTCGCATTCGTCGTAGGAGAGCTCGAGGCGACCGACCCCGTCGACGTCGACGGCACGCCGTTGCGGATCGTCCACACCCCGGGGAAGGCACACCTCGCCCGATTCGCCCTCGATGCCGGCGCTTTCGCGTTGCGCTACTTCTCCGATTACTACGGCATTGCCTATCCGGGCGACAAGCTCGACATGATTGCGGTGCCCGACTTTGCTTGGGGCGCGATGGAGAATCTCGGCGCCGTTACGTATCGGGAGACGGCGCTGCTCGTCGATCCCGAGAAGGCCACGCAGGGCGAGCAGGCGCGGGTTGCGGACGTCATTGCCCATGAGCTCGCCCATATGTGGTTTGGCGACCTCGTGACGATGAAGTGGTGGAACGGGATCTGGCTGAATGAGGCCTTTGCCACCTTCATGGAGCTGAAATGTGTCGACGCGTACCGTCCTGATTGGAAGCGATGGCTCTCCTTTGCGGCCGGCCGCAACGCGGCGATGGACACAGACAGCCTGGCATCGACCCGACCCATCGAGTTTCCAGTTGGCTCGCCTGAAGAGGCCAACGAGATGTTCGACATCTTGACCTACTCGAAGGGCTCGTCCGTGCTGCGCATGCTCGAGGTTTACCTCGGTGAGGAGACCTTCCGCGACGGCATTCGCAAGTATTTGAAAACACACTCATATGCCAACACCGAAACGGCCGACCTCTGGGCAGCTCTCGAAGAGGTGTCGGGCGAACCGGTAGGACTCATGATGCACGGGTGGATCTTCCAAGGCGGTTATCCGCGCATCACCGTGGCGCGCGACGGTGACAAGTACGTGATGCGCCAGGAACACTTCCGGTTCCTTGGGGACGGCGAGGACGAATGGCAGGTGCCCGCTCTCTACGCCGGAAGCAAAGGCGGCGGCCGTGTCATCGTCGGTGCCGAAACCGCAGTCGCCGCCGGCGAGTCGTTCCGGCTCAATCGGGGTGGGCAGGGCTTCTACCGAGTCCAGTACGACGACGAACTTCGTGACGAGATCGCGCACCAGGCGGCCGATCTGCCGGCAGAAGAGCGGTACGCACTCGTTGCGGACCTATGGGCGAACGTACTCGCCGGCGACGTGCCCGCCAAAGACTTCATCGAGCTGGCTTCTCAGTTCAAAGAGGAGTCCGAGCCGGAGGTTTGGGGAGCCATAATCGGCGGCCTCGGTGAGCTGAACCGGGTCGTCTCCTCGGACGACCGTCCCGCCCTCCAGGAGTTCGTCCGCGGCCTCGTCTCCGATGCAGCGGACAAGATGGGATGGCAGCCGGGCGCCAACGAGTCTGATCTGGACCGCCGGTTGCGCGGCCTGCTGCTCAGGACCAGGGGAGTCCTCGGGGACGACAAGTCGATCCTGCCTGAAGCCAGGGCGGTGTTCGCGGCTTCTCGCAACGGCGACACTGTGGACGGGGAGGTGGCCGCAGCCGCCATTGCCATCGTTGCCGCCAACGGTGGTTCCGATGAATTCGATACGTTCATCGACGCATATCGCAATGCCGGTTCGCCCCAAGACGAGGTGCGGTTCCTGCAAGCGGCAATCTCCGTTCCGGAACAGGAGACGGCTTCGAAGGTGCTCGACATGTTGACTAGTGGAGAAATCCGCCGCCAGGACGGAGCATGGGTCACGGCCAGGCTGATCGGTCATCGCACGACCGGCGCAGAGAGCTGGAACCGCATCAAAGACAGGTGGGATCAGGTGCTCGACGCCGTCCCGCCACAAAGCCAGCGGCGTATCCTCGACTGGTTGCCCGCAAGATCGGAGCCGGAGGTCGCTGCCGACATCGAGGCTTGGCTCGCGGATCACCCCCTCGCAGGTGGTTCGAAGTACGTGGATCAGCAAGTCGAGCTGCTGAAAGTGCGCGTGGGGTTGCGAGCGAGGGAAGAGGGCCGGCTGGGCGATTCCCTGTAGATATCCGACGCGTTCCGATCTGACTACTTACAATCGACAACACACACACGCTTCAAGGAGTGAAAAATGGGTCTGATGGACACCATCAAAGGCTGGTTCAGCAAGGGCAAAGACATGGCCGGCGACGTAGCCGATAAGGCCGGCGATGCCGCGGAAGGCGCCTGGGACAAGACCAAGGGAGTCCGCGACAAGGCCGGTGACATGGCCGAAGGCGCCATGGACAAGGCCAAGGATCTTGCCGAGGACATCAAGGACAAGTTCGACGGGGATGACGACGAGGATGCGGCTCCAGCAGCCGAATAGCTCCTCTTAGGCAACACGAACAACAAAGGCGCCACTTCGGTGGCGCCTTTGTTCGTATTAGGCATCAGGTGTTGGGTGTTAGGTATCAGGTATTTCGCTGCGCTCCCGGGGAGGAGGGCACGTGGCGTCGCTCTAGCCTCTGGCTATGACTCCTGATGCGTTGCTTGCTGAGCATGTCGAGCCGATCATCGAGCTGGCCAACGAACTTCGTGGCCTCATGCGCTCGGCCATGCCTGCGGCTGAGGAGCGGGTATATGTGGGCTGGCACGGCTTGGGATTCGTTCATCCTGACGCAGGGTACGTGGGGGGTATCTTCCCCGGGGCGGACTCCGTCAAGCTGCTGATCGAACACGGCCACATGCTCAACGACACGGAAGAGCTGTTCACCGGCGGCACCAAGCAGACGCGCCACATCGAGTTGGCCCCGGGCGATGTTGTGCCGGTCGATGCGATCATGGACCTGATCGCGGACGCCATTGAACTGAGGGCCGGCCGTTGAGCGTTCCCTACCTGAGCCGCGAGCACCCGATCCGCTTCGCCCACCGCGGGAGTCGGGTGCTGTGGCCCGAGAACACCATGTATGCGTTTGGCGGAGCGGTGGAGCTCGGCTACCGATACATCGAGACCGATGTGCGCATCACCAAAGACAGGCAGGTGGTCGCCTTCCACGATCCAACCCTGGAGCGCACGACGAACGGGACCGGCAAGGTCGCAGACTGGTACCTCGACGATCTCCGCCTGCTAGATGCGGCGCACCACTTCAACCCTGAGAGTGATCATCCGTTGCGGGGCAGTGGCATCGGCATCTCCCCGTTGGCACAGATACTCGCCGAGTTCCCCGACGTGCACTTCAACATTGATCTCAAGGCGCCCGGCCTCGAATGGCCGGTCGCCGACGTGCTCCGGAAAGCCGGCAGGGAGGATTCTGTGATGATCGGATCATTCATTGGCCATCGCACGGCCAAATTTCGCAGAATCACCAACGGCGCAGTGGCCACGTCGGCCGGACCACGTGACACGCTTGCCATGTGGGCGGCGTCGCGTCGCAGGCGATCGGTGCGGCGTCCGGTCGAGGCTTATCAGATCCCGTTCAACTACAGGTCGCTCCCAATCGACGAGAAGTACGTCGAGGCAATCCACGATGCCGGTGCCCAAGTCCATTTCTGGACGGTCAACGAGCCGCAAGACATGCACCGCCTGCTCGACCTAGGGGCAGATGGGATTGTGACAGACCGGCCCGATCTGCTGAATCGAGTATTGGATGAGCGGGGTATTAGGTATTAGGTACTGGGTACAGCGACTAGGTACGACTTCATGCGTCGGGAGTGGACCTGCGGGTGACGACGAACGCTTCATCGTTGAACCAAATGCGGTCGTAACGGCCCAGGACTTCACGCGTCGCCTCTAGGTAGCGGCCGCTGTCGATGGCCTCGGTGAGCCGATCCTCGTCTATCTGGGCGACGTAAGCCGCGGCGTTCCATGCAGCCAACACAGCGGACGTGCCAATGTGTTCGCTCAGCTCCGACGGCATCGAGTGGAGTATGTATGGGAACAAGGCTTCCTGGTCGGGCACATCCTCGAACTCGATATCAGTGCCCATCAGCTCGCTCAGCTCTTTGAATATGTCGTGGCGGTTGGTGGTGAAAGGATCTTCTTCCGGCCAGACATTGCGGATGATCTCGAGTGCGGGATCATCGCCGGCGGCATGGATGCCGATGAGCCGGCCGCCCGGCGCCAATGCTTCGACCAGCGGCGCAATGACCATGCGCACCTTGGCCGCAGCCGACGTCCTGGCCCGATATGGCTGCGATGCAAGGATCAGCTCGTACTCGATGTCGGTCCCTCCGGGCTGCGGAATGACATCGCGCAGCAGAAACTCCCGATCTCGTCGATATATGACGTGCACCGCAGGTCGGACCGGAACCGGATTGCCGGTCTTGGGACTCGTGTGAACGGCCCAATCGGAAGCGAACTGCAAGTGAAGCGCTTGGAGCTGGGTGGCGAAGTCGTGTGCCGTTGTTCCCTCCAGTGCCGTTGTGCGCCAAATCACGTCTTCCGTTTTGTCGCTTCCAAGGTGGACGGCGCTGCGATACGGCATGTTCGTGACGGCGAAGACGAGCTCGGGATGCTCAAAGAAGCGGTCGGGCATCGAGTCGACGGCACGGCGCACGTCCTCGATTGATATCTCTTTGCCGACGACGAGCCACGGCACATGGGTGAATACCTGATGCAGCCGCCGCATCAGGTGGATCAACACGCTGGCGTCGCCCATGCCGGCGTCGAAGATGCGCAGCGCCCGTTCTCTGGGCTCGAGATGATCCAATTCACGGCTGACTCGTTCGGCCACTGCGGCCTTTTCGTTGGTCGTGGTGACGAACATGTTGTAGGCCGCACGGCTATCAAAGAAACGATCGGGGGACTGGTCGGTCATGTGGAGAGGATATCGGTCGGTGTCGTCATTCCCCGAAGCTGCCATCGATCGATCCGCTGTCTTGCTCGAGGCCCACGCCGGACGCGACGGCGACGGTTTCCACACACATGTCTTTCGCCGCCAACTCCGCAGCGTCCGCTTTGTGGTTCCAAGTCATCGAATCGTGCGAGACATATGAGATGTGGGTGACGATCTCGTTATCGCGTTGCGTCCGTTGGCCGTCGTAGAGGAACTCCATCCCGAAAACGATGAAGTCCGCATTCGCCATGCAGGTTTGGAAGTCGAGCGGCACGCTGTAAACCAGCTGATTGTCGAACCTGAAGGCGCCCGTCGGCGGCGAAAACTCGTTGTGATCTTCCGGGAGCGGGGCGAGCCCGTCTGGGCGATGAAGCCGTTCACCGGGCAGGAGATCCCAGCCTTCTCGGTAGTCGTCGCTGATCTGAAGCGTGATGGCGGCGCCGCCGTCAGCCGCCTCTAGGCCGTATACCCGCCATGGGCCGGCGCGGGTTCCACCCGGACCCGCCGGTCCGCAACGCATCATTGGAAGTATCTCTGTCGACTCGTCGAGCGACACGAAGAAGCAGCGGACCTCGACGCCGGAGTTCTGCTGCGGCCGCGCCTCGGCTCGCTCGAGAATTGCGTCGGCGTTTCTAACAGGAACGCCATCAACAGTCGGTTGGGCGCTTGCCGAGCAAGAGCTCGCGGCCAAAAGGACGGCGACAACGCAGGTGGCTAGCTGGTGATGCTGGGCCGGCCCGGGCATTGCGCGATGTTAAGCGCACGCCCGATTCGCGTCGGGCTATGCGCTGACTTTGAGCAGCTCGTCGACGACACCGTCTGCGTTGAGTGCCAGCAGGTCGTCGAAGCCGCCGATGTGTGTCTCGCCGATCAAGATCTGCGGCACGGACCGTCGGCCGGTGATTTCCTCGAGCCTCCCGCGGGGATCGTCCCACTGCTCGACGTCGATCTCGTCGAACGCCACACCCTTGCCTTCGAAGAACGCCTTGGCGCTCATACAGGAAGGGCACCACGAGGTGCTGTAGATGGTGACGGCTTCCAATGTCTGGCCTTTCGCGGAGTTCGGGAAGTTAAACGGCGGACATGGGCCCATATTCCCTGACTTTCATTCCTGTGGTTCGGGCCGCGGCACTTCAATGGGGTTGAGTGACTGGAAGTAGACCTGCCCGTCCCTGACCTCGATGGGGAGGCGGTACATCGAAAGCGGGCTCGGACCCGATAGGTATGTGCCGTCGAGGGTGTATTCGGATCCGTGACACGGGTCCACAAACCGCGTCTCTTCATGATTGATCGGGAGGCCTTCTCGCCGCTGGCCCGGCTCGCCGGCGTCGGCGACTCGGCATCCTTTGAAGGGGTCCTTTTCCCACAGGGCGATGAGGCCCTCGCCGGGAATGTTGACGATGTAGATACCCCGGCCGACTGCGTGGACGACGTCGCCTTCAGCAAGCTCTGCCTCCTCGGCGATCGGGGCCAGAGTGTCGACCGGCGTGATAGGTCGTGTCGGGCTGGCCGGGCCACAACCCACCACCAGCAGGCTTGCCGTAAGGGCTGCGATGCTACCCAGCCGGGACATACGGGATTCCCCCGAGACGGACGAGAGCGTCCACCACGGCTTCCCGGGCGGCGACGAAATCGCCCCGCACTTCATTGCGCGCCTCGCCCGACTCCTGGACGTAGACCCGGTAGGAGCCGCCGTCGTCGAGGATGTAGAGGCCGTCGCGGGGACCGACGATGTTGCGACCGAGTTT
>JAHEJX010000168.1 GCA_024638645.1 Actinomycetes bacterium | reverse complement strand
CTCTGGTTGTGAGCCTCCCGTCGTCATTCACATGGAACGTGAGAGTCCTTGGTTCGTAGATGTTGCCAACCCCCCAGAAGTCATCGGTGTTGACGATCAAACAATCAACGGTGGCGTCACCAAAGGCTGATACGCCTACGACTCGGCACGGTTCGATGATCTCCCACTGCTGTTTGGCGTTCATGAGGATCTGCTCGGCAAAGAGTGGGACTCCCGTGCGTTCACCACCTTCAAATGCATCGAGCCAACTGTCTAGATCGAAGCTGTTCTTGGCGTCGATAGCCGAAACCACGGCAGCTATCGCTGGCGCTGGCTCATCCACTCGTTCGTCCACATCTTGCCAAACGGCTGCGGTGCCCGGGCCACAGTCCTGTGCGAAGCCCACCGCCACCAGGCCGGAGGGTCCATCGGTCACGCCCCACATCTCGGCCCAGCAGCCGTGCTGGGACCGTGGAAGACGGGTCCACGTGATCCCGTCCGGAGATGTCCACATCGCCTCCTCGAACAGCCCCTGAAGCTGCCCACTCGATCCCACGGCCACCAGACCAGCGCCGACTGCGCTCACGCTCGCCATCCAATCTTCATATTGATCGAACGCCGGCCCGCCGAAAGCCACAGGGTCATGGGCGACTCGGGACCAGCTAGAACCATCAGGAGAAACCCACACGGCAGCAGATCCATGGTCCCCGTCCGCTCCGACGGCCACCAGGCCAGGACCCCCGACCGTCACACTCAACATCGCTTGCGCACCGTCTCCACCGAACACGGCTTCGTCGTGAGGGACCCGCGACCAAGTGAGACCATCAGGAGAAGTCCACACCGCCGCGGCTGCATCTGCTTCACCGTGGCCTGGATCGCAGCACGAAATCAGATTCCCTCCGCCTGTGCCGTCCCATCCGACGGCCACCAGGCGGGGACCTCTGACAGTCACACTCGACATCATCTGTTGGCCGTTCCCACCGAAGACGGACTCGTCGTGACGGACGCGGGTCCAGGTGAGTCCATCGGGAGAGGTCCACACCGCCGCGACCCCTTCCACCTCATTAGCGTCGTCTCTTGTCCCATCCAATCCGACGGCCACGAGGCCAGGACCTCCGACAGTCACACTCGCCATCCGCTGCACAAGATCCCCACCGAAGACGGGTTCATCGTGAGGAACCCGAGTCCAGGTGAGACCATCAGGGGAAGTCCACACCGCCGCGTCGTCGCCGTCCGACCCGACAGCCACCAGGCCCGGACCTCCGACAGTCACGCTCCACATCTGCTGTTCGCTAGTTCCGCCGAATACGGATTCGTCTTGGGGGACCCGGGACCAGGTGAACCCATTAGGAGAAGTCCACACCGCCGCGTCGTCCCCGCCCGACCCGACGGCCACGAGACCTGGGCCGCCAGCAGTGACGCTCGACATCGCGGCCCCTTCGAAGCCTGCGGCGTCGTCACAGACCCGGGTCCACGTAGACGGAGCCTCGCACCAGCCGAGGTTCGTCAGCGCAGACTCTGCAACAGTGGTTGCGGGGGTCTCGATAAGTGTGGTCGATACGACGGTGTCTGCCACCGGCGAGTCCGGTTCGATCATCCGGAGGAGCCACGCCAAGCCACCCACGAGAAGCAACACAACGAAGGCCGCAGCCACAGCCACGGGCCACCGCCGACGCGCTTCTGCCTCCCGTACCTGGATCGGCAGTTCACGCACTGGTGAACCAACCATCGTCTCGACCTGGTCGGCACCTATCAACTGCTCATCAACGTCCATTGCCGTCATCAGGGCATCAAGCTGCTCGCCGTAGCCACGTAGCTGCTCTCGAACATCAAGCATCTCTGGTCACTCCCAACGCTGCCCGCAGCCTCCTCAGCGCCCGCGCTTCGTGACGCTGCACCGACCCCCGAGCGATCTGCAACAACTCGGACACTTCGGCATGGGTCCAGGCGAAGCAATGCAACAACACCACCACCGTTCGCTGTCTCTCCGACAACGACCGCACCGCCCCCGGCAACGCGGGTTCAACCCAAGGCCACTGTTGGGAATCCACCCGAGGAAACACCGCCGGTCTACGACCCAACCGACGGCCACTCGTTCGCCCCACCTTGTACAGGTAACCGGCGGGGTTCTCCATCGCTCGGAGCTGGTCCCAGTGCTCCCAGCCATACGCCAAAGCGTCCGCCGTGGCCTCACGGCCAACCTCCAAACCGAAGGCGGCGGACAGGGCGCGACGCAGCCTGGGTTCCAGCTCCTTGACCAGCTCGGTGAAGGAATCAACCGCTGTGTCGTCGGGAATCACACGCTTCAGCCCTCCACCCAAGATAAAGCTCAAAGCGGGCGACTTGTAAGACAGCCTATGCAAAGAGATCTCGACGCACAGATAACGCCCACACAACCCGTCCCCCCAACCAAGGGCGCGCGATACGGCTAATAGCAAGCGGCTTCACACCACGAGATTCCCGTCAGGGTTGCAATCTGAGCGTGTGATGCCGGTCAGCTTGACCGTAAAGCGACGAGACCCTTTGCGGCCCAACGGGTCTCAGCACGCCCGGAGAGACTCGAACTCCCAACCTTCTGATCCGTAGTCAGATAGCCGCCGTGACATCTGGTGTCGTTGCGTGCTGTTTAGTGGTCCTGAGTAGGCGATACGCGAAACCGTCGTGCCGTCCAGTACCCCTGAGTGATGTCCTGTTGTCTGGAGTTGGGTTGCAACCGGGTTGCAGCCGAGGTTGCTGCGAGCAGCGCTCATGCGCGATCTTGAATCTGTGTGACTCGGTGGGTTCCGGCGAAGCCCTTGAGTTCGGCGCTTCGACTCGTCCCGAAGGAATAGCCGCGACCCGCAGCCAATTCGGCGGTGGCTGACGAGACCACAATCTCGCCAGCTCGAGCAGCTGAGGCGATCTGGGCGGCTTTATTCACGGTGGTCCCGATGAAGTCACCGTCAGCTTGGATCGCATCACCGGTATGGCCACCGATTCGGACCTTCAAGAGCTCGTCGCCGGTAAGCCGCTGAATATCGAGCGCAGCATCGAGTGCACTGGTAACAGACCCAAACGCGGCCATCGCCCCATCTCCGAGCGTCGCAGCCGCCCACCCGACGTCACCGTGTTCAAAAGCCTCAACGAGCTCGGGTGGCTACGACTAGTTGCATGAGCCTGAGCACTTGTCTCTGATTCGTATTCGAGTGATCCAGATATCATTGGTTGCACGAACGCCAAAGCTGTAACTATTCGCGAAAGACGTAAAGTTCGTGATCTCGCAGTCGTAATCCGTCCACGTTGTGGTTATCTGCTGACTGCATGTCTTGCTAGTGGTTGCATTCTCGAGAAACACCGTAATGGTGGGAGTGCCGCTGACTGCCTTTACCCGATAGTTGATCCGAAATGTGCCCGAGTTGTTCTGATCAACGTCCCAGCCTAAGGCGTTCTGAACAACTTCTACTTCCGGATGCGAACCGCTGACGTCCAGCTTCAGCCTGCCGTTACCAGCCGTTACCCATTCGTGGGTGCTGTCATTAAGCGGATCTACGATCCAATAAGTCGGGATGCACTCCCCGTCGGTGTCGTCTCCTGGCGGCGCGCCGCACATGCCGAGTAGTGGGTTTGCGCTGAACCATCGCTTCACTGTGGCGAACTTGTACAGCATGTAGTTAGCACCTTGTATGTCGTCCTGCGAGGGTGTCCGCTGTTCGCCGCCGCTCTCGGTGCCTTGGTCGAAGCACATGGAATTCATGTCGCCATAGGGGTCGGGGCTGTAGTCGGGGACAGTGCACTCATCATTGTGCCTTAACCCGATCCAATGACCTATCTCGTGAAGTGTGACGCCACGCATGTCTATGACATTCAGCGGCGGGAAACTTGAACTCGTCCAGAAGTCATTCTTCCGGTCCTCATTGAACTGGATCACGCAATCGCCGTCCGTGCAGGGCACATCCCCCGCCTGGGACGGAGGCGATCGCACCGCCAACACCGAGCGGTTCCCATTTCATCTCGTGAGTGCCATCAACCGGGACCCAGGCAATCGCAAGGGTGCCCTGACCGCCGGCGTCCGCGCCGTACTCGGCCCAGTTGTCGTCGACATCCTTAACTGCCGCCTCGTATGCCGAACCGAAGCCGGATTCGAACGTGAAGGTGAGATCGATGTCTGGAAACTGGTTGGCGTTGACGGGCTCATCGGTCTCAAAGGCCTGCCCGCTACCAAGATTGGCGAGCAATACTAAAAGCCCGATCCCTGCCAACAGTAGGCCTTTTCGGGTCGTCCATTCCCAGCCACGTCGAGCCCTCCCGTCCCAGTTGTAGTTCCGTGTTAGCCCCTGCCGTAGGGGAAATAGATACCTTCGAAGAATTCAGGGATCTCTTCGACAGCGTCGAATGCGC
>JAHEJX010000167.1 GCA_024638645.1 Actinomycetes bacterium | reverse complement strand
ATGTTTCCAATGGGATGGACTCCTCCTCACCCACACATCGGCATCTAGGTGCCAGACTGGTAGTGATTTGAACCAGTCAGGAGCGAGGAGGAATCCGAGATGGAGATTATTCGAGTCGGCGTGGATTTGGCAAAGAACGTGTTTCAGGTGCACGGGGTGGATGCGCGAGAGCGGCCGGTGTGGGAGCGTCAGCTGCGACGAGGCGAGTGGTTGCGCGCCGTGTGCGAGCGGTTGGCGCCGGGGGCTGAGGTCGGGATGGAGGCCTGTGCCGGTTCACATCACTGGGCGCGGGAGCTCAAGGCACGTGGCTATCGTGTGAAGCTCATGGCGCCGCAGTTCGTGAAGCCGTATGTGAAGAGCAACAAGACGGATCGCAATGATGCAGCCGCCATCTGCGAGGCGATGAGTCGTCCGAGCATGCGATTTGTCGAGATCAAGAGCGTGGAGCAGCAGGACATTCAGGCGATCCATCGTGTGCGCTCGGAGTTGATGAAGCGTCGCACGAGCCAGGTGAATCAGATTCGAGGTTTGGCTGGCGAGTTCGGGTTAGTGGCGCCGCAGCGTATCGGGTCACTCCGGCGGGCCCTCCCGGAGTGGCTGGAAGAGGCCGAGAACGGCTTGAGCGATCGCTTCCGCCGGCTGTTGGCGGGGTTGGCTGAGGACTTGCGGCATCTTGATGAGCGGATCACCGAGCTCGATAAGGAGATTGCAGTGATTGCCAAGGCGAGCCCTGCGGCACAACGCTTGATGCAACTTCGTGGCGTCGGACCGTTGATTGCCACGGCTCTGGTTGCCGCACTCGGCAGCGGCGAGGGTTTTCGCCGCGGGCGGGACTTCTCGGTCTCCGTGGGGCTGACGCCTAAGCAATATAGCAGTGGTGGTAAGGACCGGTTGCTCGGCATCAGCAAGCGGGGCGATGCCTATCTGCGCAAAATCCTGGTGCACGGTGCCAGAGCTGCCGTTCGCACCGTCGGCTGCAAGGATGATCCACAGAGCCAGTGGATCCGAACGCTGCTGACTCGCAAGCACACCAACGTCGTCGTAGTGGCGCTAGCGAACAAAACCGCCAGGATGGCGTGGGCACTGATGCGTTATGAGGTCGACTACGACCCCCACCTGGCGGCCAAGGCCAGCTAAATCAAGACAGGCTGAGTAAAGGAGGCAACCACCCCAACCGATTGCGAAGTACTCTGAGTGACGGCGTACAGGTCGGACCGGCGCTGGCATAACCCGTTTTCCGCGACGTGTCTCGAACACGCGTTTCCGTTTGGGAGCCAGTGCGCGAATAGCCCATCAAGGTCCCGCGCCAAAAAAGCGCGACACAGAGACCGGATACACGTGAGCAGTCGATCCCTCGTCGACTTGGCGTACTTGCAAACGAGGAGGAGTCCATACACGCGGAAACATTTCGCACCAAGTTGGTGCGAATCCCTCCTCGGAAAAGCCAATTCTGGCCTTCTAGACGGTGGACGGATGTTCGCATCGGTCGGCAGCGGGTAATTGGGGGTTATTCGGCTAGGGATCATTTGGTGCCAGATCCGCCAACCTGGTTGAGTTGGCTCCCCGGGCCGGACTCGAACCAGCGACCAATTGATTAACAGTCAACCGCTCTACCAACTGAGCTACCGGGGAACCGATTTTTTGAAGGCACGGGATTCTGCGAGAAGGAATTCGACAAGTCAAGCAGGGTCCAGCATATTTTCTATCTAAATCAGCAATATATGAAATCTATCTAGTAATTCCCCTTAACTGATGACGAAGGTTTCAATCCGCTGAATGGCTTCTTCCAGCGTTTGCAGCGATGCGGCGAACGAGATCCTGACGTAACCCGGCGCACCGAAAGCAGTCCCTGGTACCAGCGCGACACCCGTCTCTTCGAGCAAGGCCTCGCAGAATCCGACATCGTCCTTGATCCCCTTGTGCTCGAGCGCCTCCCGCACGTTGGCGAACAAATAGAATGCGCCGTCACCCGGAGCGCAGGAGATTCCGCTGATTGCGTCGAGCCTAGGCTGCACGGCATCGTGGCGCCGCCTGAATTCCGCGCACATTTTGCGGACGAAGCTCAAGCCGCCATCAAGCGCCGCGACCGATGCCGCCTGGGAAATCGAGCAGGCATTCGTCGTGCTCTGGCTCTGGATTTTTGCCATCGCCCGAATGAGCTCGGTCGGTCCGGCGGCATAGCCCACTCTGAATCCCGTCATGGCAAAGGCCTTGGATACCCCGTTGACGGTCACCGTCCGGTCGTAGAGCCCGGGGTTTACCTCGGCGAAGCTCGGATACTCGGGGACCGCCCATTGGATGTGCTCGTAGATCTCGTCGCTCAGGACGACGATCCTCGGGTATTCCGCAAGCACTTCGCCAAGCGCTTTGAGCGCATCACCGGGATACACGGCACCGGTCGGATTGCTCGGGCTGTTGAGTATCAGCAGGCGGGTAGCGGGTGTGATCGAGGCGGCAAGCTGCTCCGGGCGCATGAGAAAGCCGGTCTCGGCCCTGCAGTGCACGAATACCGGGTCGGCGTCCGTCATTCGTACCATCTCCGGATAGGACACCCAGTACGGGGCCGGGACGACGGCCTCGTCGCCTTCTTCGAGCAGAGCCAGGCAAAGGTTGAAACAGGCCTGCTTGGCGCCGCAGGAAACGACGATCTGATCGAGCGCGTACTCGAGCCCGTTTTCTTGCTCGAACTTGCGCTGGATTGCTGCCTTGAGCTCGCGGGTCCCATCGAGGGCCGTGTATCTGGTCTGGCCAGCCTCGATCGCTGCAATCGCCGCTCGCTTGACATGCTCGGGCGTGTCGAAGTCAGGCTCGCCGACGCTGAGGCGGATGATGTCCCGGCCATCGGCCTCAAGCGCCATGGCTCTGGTCGTGATGCCGACCGTGGCCGATGGTTTGAGCCGTTCGACACGAGATGCTCGAGGGATGGTCACGGACGCTCTTGGTTAAGTGGAACGGGAGCCCTATATTAAGGATTCAATTTGACCAGGCAAAGAATCCGGAATGCAGGCGCGTCCTTTCGAGTTAGCTTCGGACTTCGAACCGAGCGGCGATCAGCCGACAGCCATCGCGGGGCTTATCGAGGGCATCGAGAACGGCCTCGCGAGGCAAACGCTGCTCGGCGTCACGGGCTCGGGCAAGACTTTCACGATGGCCGGCATCATCAGCCAGCTGCAGCGGCCGACGATTGTGCTCGCCCACAACAAGACCCTGGCCGCCCAGCTCTATGGCGAAATGCGCGAGTTTTTCCCTAACAACGCCGTCGAGTATTTCGTTTCGTACTACGACTACTACCAGCCGGAAGCCTATCTGCCGTCGACCGACACCTATATCGAGAAAGATGCCTCGATCAACGATCACATCGAGCAGATGCGGCTCTCCGCCACCAAGGCGCTGCTGGAGCGCCGCGACGCCATCATCGTTGCGACGGTTTCGGCAATCTACGGCCTGGGCGATCCCGAGGCATATCACGGCATGGTCCTGCATATCGTCCGGGGTGAACCGATCGATCAGCGCTCGTTGCTGCGCCGCCTCGCCGAGCTTCAGTACGCGCGCAACCCCGTCGATCTGGCCAGGGGTACCTTCCGCGTCCGCGGGGACGTCATTGACGTGTTTCCCGCAGAGTCGGAACGCGACGCGATTCGCATTTCGCTGTTCGACGATGAGGTCGAGTCGATCAGCTTTTTCGACCCGTTGACCGGAGAGGCTCTGCGCTCGGCGCCCCGGGTCACGATCTACCCGAAAACTCACTATGTCACGCCGCGCGACACACTGGTTGCCGCTGTCGATGAAATTCGTCTGGAGCTTAAGGAACGGTTGCGGGTTCTTAGGGAAGCCAACAAGCTCGTCGAGGCACAGCGGCTCGAGCAACGGACCCGCTTCGACCTCGAGATGATCCTCGAGGTCGGCTACTGCACCGGGATCGAAAACTATTCGCGCTACCTGTCAGGCCGTGAGCCCGGCGAGCCGCCGCCATGTCTGTTCGACTATCTGCCCGATGACGCGCTGCTTTTCATTGATGAGAGTCACGCCACGATCCCCCAGCTCGGCGGCATGTACCGGGGCGATCGCTCGCGCAAGGAAACGCTCGTCGAATACGGTTTCAGGCTTCCATCGGCTCTCGACAACCGGCCGTTGCGGTTCGATGAATTCGAGCGGCTCGCGCCGCAGATGATCTTCGTCTCTGCCACGCCCGGACGCTACGAAGGTGAGCATGCGGATGCCGTCCTCGAGCAACTCGTGCGCCCGACGGGTCTCGTCGATCCGATTGTCGAAATTCGGCCTGCGGGCAGCCAGGTGGATGATGCGCTCTCGGAGATCCATTTGCGCGCCGCTGCCGGCGAGCGCGTGCTGATCACGACGCTGACCAAACGCATGGC
>JAHEJX010000077.1 GCA_024638645.1 Actinomycetes bacterium | reverse complement strand
GATGTGGATGCCGGCCAAATCGACAACACGGCAACGGTCGACGCCGAAGACCCCGGCGGGAACCCGGTCGACGACACAGACGACGAGACCGTCCTTGTCGGAATGGTGCCCTCGATCGATCTAGTGAAGTCGGTGTCCTCCAACGCGGACGAGGACGGCTCCGGTGATGTGACGCTGGATGACACTTTGACCTACCAGTTCGTCGCCACCAACGACGGCACCGTCACTTTGGACAACGTGACTATCAGCGATCCGTTGCCTGGCCTGTCAACTCTCACCTGCCTACCCATTGCCGGCTCTTCGTTGGCGCCGACGGAGTCGATGACTTGCACCGCAACCTATGTGGTGACGCAGGTTGATGTGGATGCCGGCCAAATCGACAACACGGCAACGGTCGACGCCGAAGACCCCGGGGGGAACCCGATCGACGATACGGACGACGAATCGGTAGTGGCGGCGCAGAACCCGTTGATCGGGCTCGCCAAAGACGTCGCATCCGTCGTTGACAACGGCGATGGCAGCTTCGTCGTCACGTTCCTCCTCGTGGTCGAGAATCTGGGCGATGTCACCCTCTCCGACCTGATCCTGACCGATGACATCATTGGACAGTTCGCCGGCCTGGCGCCTTCGGGGTTCATTGCAAGCTCCGGCACACTGGCAGCGAGCGGCGGTTGGGACGGGACGGCAACGTCGAACATTCTCGGCGCCGGTCAAAGTCTGACGCCGGGCCAATCGGGCGACTTGTCGATCAGCTTCACCGTTGTTCCCGGGGGAGTCACCTCCGTCGACAACTCAGCCGATGTCACTGCGACCACTCCGAGTGGGGGCAGTGTCGATGACACGTCAACTGCCGGAATCGACCCTGACCCGGATGACGATGACAACCCGGACGAGGAAGAGCCGACGACGGTCGTGTTCCCACCACAGCAGTTCGATCTGACAATCAGCAAGACCGGACCGACCGAGGCCAACGATGGCGATACAGCCGTATGGTCGATTGTCGTGACCAACCTTGGGCCCGGCCCGGCGCTTCAGCCGATTGTCGTGACCGATGTGTTGCCGGCTCAGCTGGCATATGTCTCGGCGAGCGGCGTCGGATGGGCATGTGGCGAGGGTGGCGGCCTGGTCACTTGTACTCGCAGCAGCAATCTCGCCGCAGGCGCTTCCACTTCGATCACACTCGAGACGGTTGTTTCCGGCGATGAGGGTGACGAGATCACAAATGTGGTTGTGGTCGAGTCGCAGGGCGTCGTGGTCGAAACCATCGTCGACAACAACGATAACGAAGCCACCCTGGTGGTGGGAACGCTCCCGGTGACGGGCCGCAACCTCGACTCTATCGCTTGGTTCGGATTCCTCACCTTGCTAGCCGGCGCCTTTCTCGTTCTCGCCGCGCAGCGGAGAGCAGACCAGCTCTGGATCGAACACGGCATCCGGAGCTGACTAGGCGGCAACTCGAAGGGTGCGTGAGCCCAGTTCAACTGGTTCTTGACACCCTGTCGCGATACTTCTCCCACCACTCCACGAGATTGAAGTCCTCCGGGTATGGGAAACGAGCTCCGGTTGTGCTGAATGCGTATAGATCTGCAACCGGCCAGACTGTGCGTTGTCGGCTCGTCTCAGCCACTAGGAACCACTCGCCAGCCTTGAGCACCAAGCCCAATGGGCGCGCTTCGACGTCGGTTTCTGTCTGCGAGCTCGTCCGAACGACGCGGCGTCGTCTGACCGCCAACTCGAAGAACGCGATCGCTCTTGAAGGTAGCTCGCCTTCCCACGGCGTAGCGTCGTGGTGGAAGCGTTGTTCGATCGTCGCCATCTCGTTGCCGAGCTCAGGAGTGAGCGCCTGCTCGATCTTGAGCCGGACCCGCGCAACAGCATCTCCTAGCCCCAACTGAGATGCGACGTCCTCTGCGCCCAACAGGGACAGTCCGGCTGCCTCCTCCCGCGTGATGCCTCGAAGTTGCGATCGGAAGCCCTCCCAGATGTGGAAACCGCCTGCGCGGCCCCGAGTGGAGTAGATCGGCACGCCGGCCATGCCGAGCGCCTCGATGTCGCGCATTACCGTACGTCGGGAAACATCCAGCTCATTGGCCAGTTGCGCAGCTGTCATCCGGCCGCGACTTTCGAGAAGCAGCATCATTGATACAACGCGATCAGCTCTCATGAATCCGGAGCATATATATGACAAAAGACGTCATATTACGTTTCGTAGAGTCTGCGTCGAAAGGAAGGAAGACTCGTGAAGTTCTACGAAGTGACACAGACGATCGACGCTACACCGGAAGCCGTCTGGGCAGTGCTCAGCGACGGGCCGGGTTTCGTCGACTGGGATTCAGGCATCGTGAAGTTCGAAGGCACAATCGGCTTGGGCAACAAGATCAAGCTCTTCTCTGAGGTGAGCCCGGGACGGGCTTTCCCCCTGAAGGTCGACACGATGGAGCCGGCTCGCAGACTGGTGTTCAAGGGCGGCATGCCGTTCGGCCTGTTCAAGGGCGTGCGCACATATACGCTGACCCCGGAAGGCGGCGGTACCAAGTTCCATATGCGGGAGGAGTACTCGGGGCCGCTGCTCAACATGATCTGGAAGTCGATGCCCGACCTTCAACCATCGTTCGACAAGTTCGCAGAAGGCCTCAAAGCCAAAGCCGAAAACAACTAGACGAGTCGAATGTGCTGGATTCGCTGAATAGCAGCGGACTGAGCACAATCGCTCGAGGAGGAACCATGGCAGTTTCATATGAGGGCGCAGGCACGCCGGAAGATCCCTGGCTGTTGACGACACCACCCGGCCGCTCCGAGTTCACGGCGTTTCGTGACGAACTCGCCGATCCGCCGGCGCTTGTGGTCCAGGTTGGCTCAACAGAGCTCCGCTACCACTTGAGTTGCATAGACGACCTCCACGCCATGCTGAAGAGTCACGGAGATTGGATGCTCCTAGGCAATGCCGACGAGCAGAAAGAAGCCAAGCCGGGCACCGTCGAAGCCTGGGGCCGCTCGGCGGACAACCCGGTCGGCGGCTGGTACGGCTTCAAAAAGGGCCTCCGCGGCCGCTTCGGCAACTACGTGCCACCGGTGCTCGAGGCAATGGGCCTAGCCGAGGTAGAACACAACGCCCGCAACAACTCGATGCGCGCGATCTAGAACAAGACTCGAACGCCCGTCGGCTCCGTTCCCGCTACGGGTGAACAGCAGGCTTACCCGGCTACGAAGTCCAAGGTCTCGTCCTTTACGACCGCCTTTAGGCTGTCGCCTTCTTTGAAGGTGCCGTCGAGAAGCTTCAGGGCCAGCGGGTCTGCAATGGCCTTCTGGAGCAACCGCTTCAGCGGTCGGGCTCCAAAGCTGGGGTCATAACCCTCGCTCGCCAGCCAGTCGGCGGCTTCATCCGTCAGGCTCAGCTCGATGCGGCGAGATGCCATGCGGCGGCGCAGTGATTCGAACTGGATTGTCACGATCTGACGCAGGTCGTCGCGGCTCAGGCGATCGAACACGAGTATGTCGTCGACGCGGTTGATGAACTCGGGGCGGAAGTGGCCTCGCACCGCCGTCATCACTCGCTCCCGGACCACCTCGTTGGGCAGGTCGGGGTCGATGAACTCCGATCCCAAGTTGGAGGTCATGATCAGGACGGTATTGGTGAAGTCGACCGTGCGGCCCTGGCCGTCGGTGAGGCGGCCGTCGTCGAGGAGCTGCAGAAGCGTGTTGAACACATCCTGGTGCGCCTTTTCCACCTCGTCGAGGAGCACGACGCTGTATGGGCGCCGCCGGACCGCTTCGGTGAGCTGGCCGCCTTCGTCGTAGCCGACATATCCCGGAGGGGCTCCGATGAGTCGGCTCACCGAGTGCTTCTCCATGTACTCGGACATGTCGATGCGGACCATTGCGCGCTCGTCGTCGAACAGGAAGTCTGCCAATGCCCGGGCGAGCTCGGTTTTGCCCACGCCGGTCGGTCCGAGGAAGATGAAGGAGCCGATGGGCCGGTTCGGATCGGACAGACCTGCGCGGCTACGCCGGATGGCGTTGGCCACCACATCGACGGCGTCGTTTTGGCCAATGACACGCTCGTGCAGGACACTCTCGAGGCGGATGAGCTTCTGGACCTCGCCCTCCATGAGTCGTGACACCGGGATGCCCGTCCAGCGCGCGATGACCTCGGCCACGTCCTCGTCCGAAACCTCTTCCTTCAGCATCTTCTGGTTGGACTGGAGTTTCTCGAGCGACTCCTGCTGCTCCGCCAGAGTCCCCTCGAGGCCCGGCAACGTGCCGTAGCGGAGCTCGGCGGCCTTCTGCAGGTCTCCGGCGCGTTCCGCCTGGTCAGCGGCGGCGCGGGCTTCTTCGATCTGCTGCTTGGTGGCTTGGATCGCGTCGATCCCGTCCTTCTCCAGCTGCCAGTGGGCACTGAGGCGGTCCAGATCCTCGCCCAGGTTGGCGAGTTCCTCCTCGATCGCCTCGAGCCGCTCAGCGGATGCCGCGTCTGTCTCCTTCTGCAGTGCGTTCTTTTCGATTTCGAGCTGACGTTGGCGGCGAATCAGTTCGTCGATCTCCTCAGGCATCGAGTCGATCTCGATGCGCAGTCGCGAGGCAGCCTCGTCGATGACGTCGATCGCCTTGTCGGGGAGGTGACGAGCTGTGATGTAGCGGTCAGAGAGCACTGCCGCGGCGACCAGTGCGGTATCGGTGATCCGGACTCCATGGTGCACCTCGTAGCGCTCCTTGAGACCGCGCAGAATGCCGACGGCGTCATCGACGCTCGGTGGCTCAACCAACACGGGCTGAAAGCGGCGTTCCAGCGCAGCATCTTTCTCAACGTGCTTGCGAAACTCGTCGAGAGTGGTGGCGCCGATCATTCGCAGTTCGCCACGGGCCAGCATCGGCTTCAACATGTTGGAAGCGTCCATGGAGCCTTCGGCGGCTCCGGCGCCGACGATGGTGTGCATCTCGTCGATGAAGGTGATGATCCCGCCTGCGGCGGCCTTGATCTCGTCGAGGACGGCTTTGAGACGCTCTTCGAACTCGCCGCGGTACTTGGCTCCGGCCACCATCGATCCAAGGTCGAGAGCGATCAACCGCTTGTTCTTGAGACCCTCCGGAACATCGCCGTCGACGATGCGTTGGGCGAGGCCTTCGACGATGGCCGTCTTGCCGACTCCGGGCTCGCCGATGAGAACCGGGTTGTTCTTGGTGCGGCGGCTGAGCACTTGGATGACACGGCGGATCTCTTCATCGCGACCGATCACTGGGTCCATCTTGCCTTGGGCGGCGAGCTGCACCAGGTCCCGGCCGTACTGCTCGAGCGGGGCAAGAGTGTCCTCCGGATTCTGCGAAGTCACACGCTGCGCCCCGCGTACCTCGGCGAGAGCGTTGAGGATCGCGGCGTGGGTGAGGCCAAGGTCGCGCAATGCTTTGCCGGCGCTGCCTTTGTCCGCGGAGAATGCAAGGACGATGTGTTCGATCGAAACGAAGCTGTCCTTCAGCTTCGACTTTTCCTTGTCGGCGGCGTCCAGAAGTGCGATTGCAGCCGGGGAGAAGGCCACTTCGCCGGCGTCGCCGTAAACCTGCGGTATCGATTCGAGCTCAGCGGTCACGATCGACTTCACTGCGGCCGGGTTCACATCGAGCTTCGCCAGCAGCGGGTAGATGATCGTATCGGTTTGTCCCAGCAGTGCCTCGAGGATGTGGCCCGGAGAAACCTGCTGGTGCTGGCGGGCAGCTGCCCCGTCCCGGGCGGCGAGGATGGCCTGCTGAGACTTCTGTGTGAAGTTGTTGATATCCAACGAAACCCCTCTCGATTTCTGGCAATTCCGGTAGTTTCAACACCATCTGAGCCGTGATGTTCCAAGAAACCTGATAAACATGCTATCAGATCCTACGAATTGTAATCACGTCTGGGACAACGTTCCCTCCCGAAACGACCTCCAAACCCACTCGGTCGGCGGTGCGGCGGCTGCAGAAGAGGAACTGGCGGTACGATCGCGCCATGAACACCGGCTCCAAGTGGGTTCTCGGGCAGTTCCTGCTGTTGCTTGCGATCGGGCTGTCCGTCGCGTTTTTCGGCGGGGACCCCATAGCGGCATCCACGATTGCTGCTGTGGTCCTGTTCCTGATTGGCCAAGGCATGGCGCTGGCCGCCGCGCTCAAGATGCGCCAGTACATTTCGGCGCATCCGGCGCCCGCCCCTGGGGCTTCACTTCTCAGAGACGGCATCTACGGCGTGGTTCGCCATCCAATGTACGGGGGTGTGTTCTTCATGGCGCTGGCTGTATCGGTTTTCGACCGCAACCCCATCGCCGTGTTGCTTACCGTCGTGCTAGCAGCCCTCTTCTTCGGAAAGTCCTCGTACGAAGAAACTCTTCTCGAAAAGACCTTCCTCGGCTATGCCGATTACCGGAAACAGGTCACCCGGCGCTTCATCCCTTGGGTCCTCTGAAAACGGAGAACTCGTGGCGATAATTCGTGTCCTAGTTGTGCATCCCGTGTAGCACCTAGGAGGAGAAGGCGTTGAAGAAGGCAATGAAGGAATTCAAGGAGTTTGCCCTAAGTGGCAACCTCATCGAGATAGCCGTCGGATTGGTAATGGCGTTGGCGCTTGCTGCGCTGATCGGTTCCCTCGTTGAGCATGTCCTAATGCCCATCGTCGGCATCCTTTTCGGACAGCCGAGTTTCAACGATGTTGCGATCATCGAGATCAACGAGTCACGCATTCTGCTCGGCACGTTCATCACCTCCGTGGTGACGTTCCTGTCAATTGCATTCGCTGTGTACTTCTTCGTGGTGAAGCCGTACAACGCCTACAAAGCTCGCGTCTCGTCCGGCGAAGAAGAGCCGGCGGCCGGCCCAAGCGAGATCGATCTTCTCACCGAGATCCGCGACGCTTTGGCCCGCAACTAGATCTACCGCCGTTAGCTTCACGGCAAGAGCCCCGGGCGCTGCCCGGGGCTCTTCTGTCGTAGTTGCGCGCTATGTTCCGAAGGGCGGTCAGGAGGGCTGTTTGGTCAGGGATGCTGCCGAGATTCTGAATCGATCACCGGAGCCTGTTGCGGCCAAGATGCCGGACGAGCGTCGCGCCGGTACTTCGCTGGCCCTCTCGGGTGGAGGCTTTCGGGCGATGCTGTTCCACTCGGGGGCGCTGATGCGGCTCAACGAGGCCGGCTTCCTGCCGCATATCAAACAGTTCTCGTCCGTCTCGGGCGGTTCGATCGCCGCAGCCGTGCTTGCGACGCACTGGGATCGGCTCGACTTCGACGAAAACGGTGTTGCCCAGGCGTTTGACCGTGTCGAGTCGGAGCTCTTTGATTTCGCAGGCCGATGGGTAGATGTTCCCGCGGTCCTGCTCGGGGCGCTGATTCCCGGCATGTCGATCGCGGATCGGTTGACGCAGTCGTACCGGAAACATCTCTTCGGGGATGCAACGCTGCAAGATCTTCCCGTCGGCAGGGAGTTCGTGATCAATTCGACGAGCCTGCAAACGGGCCGCCTGGTGCGCTTCACCAAGGAGAGCATCGCGAGTTACGGGTTGGGGGAAGTTCCGAACCCGACGCTCGACCTCGCGTCTGCGGTTGCCGCCTCCTCGGCGTTTCCTCCCGTTCTATCGCCCAAGCGCCTCAAGTTCGACCCTTCCGACTGGCGTCTGAGCAACGACTTCGAAGATGAGAGCTACCGCGAACAGATGGTGCTTGCGGACGGCGGCGTCTACGACAATCTGGGCCTCGAGCGAGCCGAGCGCCTTCACACCGTCTTGGCCAGCGATGGCGGGTCTCCCTACAAAGAGAAGGCGACTCTCGATGTTGATTGGCTGCTCCAGTCGAAGCGAGCGTGGGTCACCTCGGATCGCCAGGTTCGTGCACTGCGCAAGCGTTACCTCATCGCCGCGTACCAGAGGCAAGAACGGCTTGGCGCGTATTGGGGCATCACCACCGAGCTCGACGGCTACGTGAGGAGTGGCCTGGCCGATCCATTGCCTGCTTCGACGGAAGTCACCTTCCGGCTTGCCGAGTTGGCAACGAAGCTTCGCCCTTTCGCCAAGAGCGATCGATACCTTCTCATCAACTGGGGCTACGCAGTATGCGATGCAGCCATCCGTTGCCATGTCGATCCGTCGATCCCGCGCCCCAGCGACGTGCCCTATCCCAAGTACCCCCTAACGCATTCGTAGTGTCGAGTCGCGGTACCCCAGGGCTGGTAAGCGCTAGCCGACTGTGGTTGGTTGGGTCGGCCCGTTTACACTCCCGCCGATGATTCCGCTCCGCCTTGTTGAAAAGGAACACGACGACTTCGAAGAGCCCATCGTTGAGCTGTGGCGTGACAACGAGTTTGTCGGCTACGTGTTCTGGGACGACGACACACCGATCGTGCAGGTGTTTGTCGACAATGACGGCGACCCATTCGACCTGGATCTGCGCGACCTCCAACGCATACTCGAGATGGCGGACCAGATTGTGTCCCCGGACATGTTCAGCGAGGACGAACTAGAGGATCTGCGCACGAGGGTCCAGGCGGTGGCCAGCGGCGAAACACAGGCCGACGACGCTATCGAGGCGATGAGTGCGGAGTTCGATGAGGAGGCGCGCTACCGCAACGAGGATGGTGAGGGCTTCTACCCCCGCCCGACGGCCGAAGCCATCATCGAGCGCTGCAACGAGCTGGACATCGCAGTCGTCGAGATGGAGGGCTTCGACTACGAGAACCGCAATCTCTCAGCCAGACCCAACCTCAACCTGTTGGTGCGTGGCACCCCCGGAGACCAATGGAACGTTTTCCGCCCAGAGGCCAACCTCCGTGCCGCCCAGACTCTGCACGATTGGCCCAAGCGCGACTCGCTAGTGGTCGCGTTTGTCGTGCAGCTCGGGAATGGGGAATCAATAGTTCTGTGAGCGAAGCTCACAGAACGGTATCCAGTAGTCGGTATCCCGTATCCGGTATCCCCAAAGCCCGAGGCCCGAGTTTGCGCAGCAAACTCGAACGTAGCGGCTTCGCCGCTACGCCTCGACCTTGACCCCGCGCCAGAACGCGACATGATTCTTGATATCGGCTGCGGCAGGCTTCGGCTCGTTGTAGATCCACGCGGCGCCGGAATTGGTCGCGCCTTCCACCGTGACGTCGAAGTAGTTGGCAGTGCCCTTCCACGGGCAGCGGCTGGTGGCGGGGGAGTCTGCAAAGTACTCCTGGTTGAGAGAGTCGACGGGGAAGTAATGGTTCCCTTCGACGACGACAGTGTCTTCGCTCTCGGCGAGTATTGCGCCGTTCCACGTTGCTTTCATTGGATCCACTCCTCAGGTCCTGGCTACCTGAGTCAACAGTAGATGGATTGTGGAGATTCCAATGACGTTCGGTATCCGATATCCGTACGCCGGCTTGAGCGGCCTCAGCTGAACGCAAAAACGCCGGCTATCGCCAGGTAGATCACGCCGGCGAGCATCGGGTAGTTGGAGATGGCGGTTTCGACCCTCGTGAACTCCCATTGGGCGCCGTATCGGAACAGGTGGTACAGGCTGTTGATCACGGGCGCAATGATGATCATGAAGAGGCCCGCAATGGTGAAGCCCACGGATTGGGCGGTCGCCGGGGTTGCGGGTCGGCAGCGACTGTCGAATACCCAGTACTGCTTACAGAAGTTCACGTAGTCGGACTGGACGTAGCTCGACGCGAAATAGGTCACGGCGGCGCCGAGCACCACCAGCAGCGGGAACCGCACAGCACGAGTGTTGGACACCCAGGTCAGGCCGCGCCGGACGCGCTTGAAAATGCCGTTCGTCACGCCGTTTGCCTCCGGCGGATCGGTCTGTGAGGTGTTCATGGTTTACCCGGTACTCAATTGTTAGTACCGGCTACCCACCGATTACAAGGGGAAATCGCGAAGTACGTCGGGGAGGTTGCGGGTTCCGCGCCGCCCCATAGGCGTAGCGGACTGCGGGCTGCCGGCGTAACGCGCCTCGGCTTCGCCGAGCAGACGACGCAACCGCTCAACCTGGGCGCGCAGCCTGTCGTTCTCGTTTTGCAGCTCGAGGATGCGGCGCACCCCTTCGAGATTCACGCCGTCGGACGTCAACTCCTGAATGAGCCCCAGTCGGGCCAAGTCTTCTTCCGAATACCGGCGAGTGCCGCCAGGGGTGCGGAAAGGTTCGATCAGTCCCTTACGCTCATAGATTCGTAGGGTCTGCGGGTGGACTCCGGCTAGTTCTGCGGCCACCGAGATTATGTAGACGGCGTCAGGCTTGTTCGGCATGTTCAGACTCCTAGATGGGACCGGGGGTTCTCGCCCGGCCCGTTGTCACGGAACTTCTCGAGAAGGGCCTTCTGTTCCTCGGTGAGATCTGTTGGTACTGCGACTTCAACCGATACGAGCAGGTCGCCGGTGGTGCCAGTGGCGTCGGTCACGCCCCTTCCTTGCACCCGGAAGGTCTTGCCGTGCGGCGTGCCGGCCGGAATACGCAACTTCACCGAACCTTCGAGAGTGGGAACCGTGATGTCGGCGCCAAGCGCGGCCTCCACGAACGTGATGGGTGCGCTGAGTCGGAGGTCTCTCTTGCCAGATCGCTCGAAAAGGGGGTGAGGTGCGGTGTTCACCACAACGTACAGGTCACCAGGAGGAGCTCCGTTGCTGCCGGGACCACCCTTGCCCCGGACCCTGATACGCGTTCCGTCTGCAACTCCCTGGGGGATCTTGACTTTGACGGTCTGTCCACCCACGTTCAGCTCACGGGTAACGCCTGAGATGGCCTGATGGAAAGTGAGGCCGACCTCAGTCGTCAGGTCGGAGCCTGGTCGGCCACGCGGCGCGTTCTGTCGCCCAAAAATATCCCCGAGTCCGCCGAACAGATCGAATGGTGAACCTCCTGCGCCGGCGGCGGCGGCTCCGCCGAACAGGTCCTCGACGCTCACGTACTGCTGGCCACCTTGTCCCCCCGGACCGCCGACGAAGTAGCCCATATCGCGCACCTTGTCGTATTCGGCACGCGTCTCGGGGTCGCCGACGACGTCGTAGGCCTCGTTGATGTCCTTGAATCGGGTCTCCGCGGTGGCGTCGCCTCGATTGGCGTCAGGGTGGTACTGCTGAGCGAGCTGGCGAAACGCCTTCTTGATGGCTTTGTCGGACGCGCCCTTTTCGACCCCAAGGGTCGAGTAGTAGTCCTTCTCGAGCCATTCCTTACGCATGTTCAGTCGCTTGGGTCCTCTTGGTCCTCGAGCCGCGCCGCATCGCCGTGATTAACCGTGACCAGGGCGGCCCGCAGCACCATGCCGCCCAACGTGTAGCCGCGTCGCAGCTCGTTCATCACTATGAGCTCACCATCACCGTCGCCCATCGGTCCGGACACCGCCTCGTGAACTGCCGGATCGAAAGCGGTGCCCTCTGCCGGAATCGGCTCGAGCCCTTCGCTTTTCAGCAAGTCGAGCAGCAGTGTCCTGGTGCCGCGTACCCCGTCGAGGATCTTCTCCTCGGTAGGTGTTTGCGGCTCGTAAGCCACGGCCGCGTCGAAGCTATCGAGGGTAGGCAACATGTCCGTGAGGAGGCGCTGCGTAGCGCGAGTGACCAGCTCGGTGCGGTCGCGCTCTGCGCGCTTGCGGAAGTTGTCGAACTCGGCAGCCACCCGCTGCATGGTCTCGAGGTATTCGCTGCTCTCGCTCCTGGCGGCTACGAGGGCTCTGAGGAGCACCTGCTGTGCCGCAGCTGGATCCTCGGGGAGCTCGAGATCGAGTGCCGCCGGATCGACGCTGATGGCCGCAGTCTCTTCGGTCGCAGCGGATTCAAGCTGCGCGTCTTCGCTCGCGACGTCACTCACGCGCTGCTCCCGTCGTCTTCCTCATCCTCGACGATCTCCGCCTCGACAACGTCACCGTCATCTGAATCGCCGTCGTCACCGGATGGGGCCGATTCCTGGGCAGCTTGGTCGGCCTCGTATATCTTCTGGCCGATTACCTGTGCGGCCTCCATCAGCCCTTGCGTCGAGCTGTTGAGGTCCTCGGTGCTGGCATCTTCAGCGATCAGCTTGCGAACCTCGGCCATCTTGGTCTCGATATTGGCCTTCTCTTCGTCGTCGAGCTTGTCGCCGTGCTCTTCGAGCTGCTTCTCGATGGTGTAAGCCGCATGATCCGCTTGGTTGCGAGCGTCGACGTGAGAGCGCCTCTCCTCGTCTTCGTTGGCGTGGACCTCCGCATCATCGATCATGCGCTGGATCTCGTCCTTCTCCAGGGCAGTACCGCCGGTGATCGTCACCTGCTGGACTTGGCCCGTGCCGAGATCCTTGGCTGAAACGCTGACGATGCCGTTGGCGTCGATGTCGAACGTCACCTCGATCTGGGGCACGCCTCGACGCGCCGGCGCGATGCCCTGCAGTTTGAAGCGGCCCAGAGAGCGGTTGTCGCCCGCCATCGTGCGCTCTCCCTGCAGCACGTGAATCTCAACCTCGGGCTGGTTGTCGGCCGCAGTTGTGAAAATCTCACTGCGCCTGGTGGGGATCGTCGTGTTGCGCTCGATCATCTTGGTCATAACGTTGCCCTCGGTCTCGACGCCGAGCGTCAGCGGAGTGACGTCGAGCAGCAAGATGCCTGATACATCGCCGGTGAGCACGCCCGCTTGAATCGCGGCGCCGAGAGCAACAACCTCATCCGGGTTGACGCCCTGATGGGGATCCTTGCCGGCCAGCTCCTTCACCAGCTCCTGGACGGCCGGCATCCGAGTGGAGCCACCCACCAGGATCACCTGGTCGATATCGCCGACCTTGAGCCCGGCGTCTTTGACGGCCTGCTCGAACGGCTTGCGGGTTCGCTCGACGAGGTCCTCGGTCATCCTTCGAAATTCGAGGCGGCTGAGCGTCTTGAGCATGTGGATGGGGCCTTCGTTGGTGGCCGTGATAAATGGCAAGTTGATCTCGGTCTCGTTGACCGAAGACAGCTCGATCTTTGCCTTCTCCGCGGCTTCCTTGAGTCGGGTCAATGCCATGGCATCGGAAGAGAGGTCGACACCGTTCTCGTTCTTGAACTCCTTGACCAGCCAATCGATGATCCGCTCGTCCCAGTCATCGCCGCCGAGCTGAGTGTCGCCTGAAGTGGCTTTCACTTCGAACACACCCTCACCAATCTCGAGTACCGACACGTCGAATGTGCCGCCGCCGAGGTCGAAGACGAGGATCGTCTGATCGCCGCCCTTGTCGAGACCATATGCGAGCGATGCGGCGGTCGGCTCGTTGACGATGCGCAATACCTCGAGGCCCGCGATCTGGCCGGCCTCCTGGGTGGCCTGGCGCTGCGCGTCGCCGAAGTAGGCCGGAACTGTGATGACAGCCTGCGATACGGGTTCGCCGAGGTAGGCCTCTGCGTCACGCTTCAGTTTCTGGAGAATCCGGGCTGATATCTCCTGTGCGGTGTACGTTTTGGCGTCTACCTCGGCGTCCCAATCCGTTCCCATGTGCCGTTTGACCGAGCGGATAGTTCGGTCTGGGTTGGTGATCGCCTGCCGCTTTGCCTGGTCGCCGACCAGAACTTCGCCACTTTTTGCGAAGGCGACAACTGAGGGTGTCGTGCGCTGACCCTCTGCGTTGGCAATCACCCGAGGCTCGTTGCCTTCGAGAATGGCTACGACCGAGTTGGTCGTGCCCAAATCAATTCCTACGGCGCGTCCCATGAGGCTCCTTCAAGGTCGAGTCGTTCGGAGCGCGTATCAGCGCATCCGCATCAGTTTTGAGTGTTTGTGTAGTTTATAACCTGAGCGCGCCATTGTCATATTCCCTTTCGGACCGATTTTTTCGCGATCTGCGGAACTTCTGCTCAATGGTCGGGTCAGAACTATGTAACCAAAAGTGATCCAGGGGAGGATTCGACATGAAGATCGCCAGACACGCCAGCGGTCTCAGCTGGACATGATTCCTGTGGAGACGTGTTGACAACTGTTCTAGATCACAGCCGACTGAGGAAGATTCGTCTCGAAATTGTCGCGGCAGACACGCCCGACCAGCCTCGTCGCCCCGCCACTGCCACCCGGTACGAGTCGCCCGAGCTCACCGTGCTGCCCGCTCACCTTGCGGCGAGAATCAGCTCGGACCTAGGTTGGTCCCCGCATTCGCCGGGAGGGCGACCCTAAGCCTCGTCGCTCACAGGGGGACGATCTCGTGACAGACAAGCCATCACGCGGGAGAGCGCCGCTTTGGCTCACAACCGTCATCGTGGCTTGGGTGGTAGCTATCGTCGCTGCGGTCGTTTGGGGGTTGCCCCACCAAGAGGACAATCTGGCTGCGCGTGCCGCCGCCGCCCTCACAGGTCAACCGGTCACCGTCGCATTCGAAGGTCGCGATGCGATTCTGGCCGGACAAGTTGTCGACAGCGCTGCGATCGATCGTGCCGTTGCCACGGTGCGCCAAGTTCGCGGTGTGCGTCGGGTCGAGTCATCGGGCGTCGTGGTCACCATCGAACCGCTTGACACCGTGGCCCCGTTGAACCCACCTTTTGTGACGGTTGCCGTTGCCGCCGGATCGGTTTCACTGAGCGGCACGGTGCCGGATCAGGCAACCGCAGATTCAATGGTCCGAGCCGCCGAAACTGGTTGGGGGCCGGACGCAGTCATCGACACTCTCATCGTCGACCCCGGCACGGGGGGCGCCGCATGGCTACCAGGCGTCGTCGGCGCCATCGGCCGTTTGGCTCAGCTGGAAGTGGCGAGTCTCCGGCTCACCGAATCGGGGGCGTCGCTGTCTGGATCGGCTTCCTCCGTGGAGGAGGTTGGCGCAATCGCAGCCGATCTGGCGGCGATTCTGGGTCCGGACACCCAACTCGACAACCGGCTAACGGTTACCGAGCTCGCCGCTCCGAGCTTCGAAGCCGAGTTGATCGAGGAGGGCCGAGTCCGCCTGCGCGGCGTGCTGCCCGACCGCAACAGCGTCGACCGGATCGTGGCCGCGGCGAACGCCGTCTATGGATCTGCCAACGTTGTCGACGAGATGACCACGAGCGACGGAGTCGCCAGACCGGGCTATCTGGAGGCGCTTCCGTCGATTTTCGGGGCAATTGGTGGCTTGACTCCATGGCGGGTCAACGTCGAAAACGGTGCCGCCTCGATCGAGGGAAACGCCATCAGCGAGGCGGCGATTGTTGCCACGGAGGCCCGGCTGACGACGGCGCTGGCGGCAGGTGGCCTTCCGCTCGTGAGCAGCCTCATCGTGGATCCCGATGCCGTCGCCACCGTGCTCACGGAGCTGCTCCAGGGCACGGCCACCTTCAGGGTCGGCAGTTCCGAACTGTCACCCGAAGCCGTCGTTCTTCTCGATGAGGCCATAGATATTCTGCTCGCCAACCCGACCACTCGCCTGCGGGTCGAGGGGCACACAGACGACGTCGGAAGCGAGGAGAACAACCTCGCCTTGAGTGAGGCGAGAGCTCAGGCCGTCGTGGACTACTTGGTGAACGGCGGCGTAGCTGCCGACCAGCTAGTTGCGGTTGGCTTTGGCGAGTCCCAACCTATTGCAGACAACGACACGGCCGATGGGCGTGCGCAGAACCGCCGTATCGAATTCGTCGTCGAGCAAGGAGAAAGCTGATGAGAGGGACCGGCTACGCGGTATCAGAGATAGTCTGGTGGATGCTCGTGTCCGGCTTGCTCGGACTGGCGATCGGCTGGCTGCTTCACCGAGTCTTTGGTGGTAGCAACAAGGCCAAGGAAATCGAGGCCAAGTACGAGCAGAAGAAGGAACGCTACGCCGAGCTGTCTCAAGAGCTGGCCGATCTGAAGACCATGGCCGCCGAGATGAAGCACGACCTCCAAGCCAAGTCGGAGAAGATCGAGACCGCAGAGGGAAGAGTCTCGGAGCTGGAGGGTTCCCTGGCGAGCGTTCGCACCGAACTCGATTCGGCGACATCGAAGGCCGGTGCTCTCGAGACGAACCTCGCCGACATGACTGGGGAGCTGGAGTCGGCGACCTCTCGCGCTTCGGCGATGGAAGCCAAGGTCGGCGACGCGTCAGATGTATCGAAGCTCGTCACCGACTTGGAGAGCCGACTCGCCGCCAAGACATCGGAGTTGGCCGATCTCCGGGCCAGCCACGCCGGATGCGAAGTGGCAATGGAGGAGAGCAAGGGCCGAATCGCCGGCCTCGAGTCGAGGGTCTCCGAGTTGAAAGCGGATCTGGCCGCGGGTGCCGGCGTGGTGGCAGCAACCGTCGGGGAAGCGTCGTCGAATCTCCAGGCGTTCGCAGCTTCGGAAGCGGAAGACAATGAGGTTCTGCAGGGGGTGGACTGGGCACAGGGCGAGACAACCCTGGGGACGGCCGATATCAGCCATGCCGACGACCTCAGGGCAATCAATGGCATCGGACCGAAGCTTGCCCGCACGCTCAACGGCTTGGGTATCGGGTCCTGGGAGCAGCTCGCCGCGCTCGACGAAGACGATGTGTCCCGTCTGGAGGAAGCTCTCGAAGAGTTCCCCGGCCGCATCACGAGAGATGAGTGGGTCTCCCAAGCGGCCGACCTGGTGAGACGCTTTCCCGACCGTTCGAACCGCCCGAACCGCAAGACGATCCGCAACGAGGCTCAGGACTAGGCGGCACCTTGGTAGTGGGGGAGCAGCGCAGTGAAGCGCTCGTTCCAATCGCTGACTTCGGCACCCGTGACGACTTCGACGAGTTGATCGATGTGGGCATGCCACCCTGCGCCGTAGCCGACCGCCTGGTCTGCCGGCAGCAGACGATGGTTCAACCGCAGTGTCGTGCCACCTTCGTGGGCCTCGAGCTCAATGCGTAGGATCGAATCTGGCTCGCCGGGGAAGCCCCAGTTGTATTCGAGCACCTGACCCGGCACCAGATCGATGATGGCTCCGCCAGCCAATCCTTCTTCTCCGAAGTCGAGGTTTACCTCGCCGTCGCCAGAAAGACTGACTTTGGCAGGGGCCAGCCAGGCCTCGAGCCCCGCGTCGGTGCTGATGGCGTCCCATACCGCTTCAATGGCGGCGTCGATCCAGCGCTCGAAGTGGACCGTTGCCCTGTCGTCATGCCAGTTGACATTCCCGTAGTCGTCCATAGCTCCTCCTCTATTGCTTGGTCAGGTGTTTTTCGAGTGCGACGAGGCGTTGTGCCCAGAAACTGCGGTACTTAGCGACCCATTGGCCTATCTCGTCGAGAGACTCGGGCCGCAGCGAATAGACGCGACGCCTTCCCTCCTGGCGAGACGCCACCACTCCTGCCTCGCGCAGCACCCTGAGGTGGCGGGACACGGCGGGACGGCTGACATCGAACTGCGCAGCGAGATCGCCCGCCTCCCTGTCGCCCTCGGCGAGCATCTCCACGATGCGCTGCCGAATCGGGTCCCCAAGTGCGCCGAACGTGTTCATGGCATATATGTAACATATTCGTTACATAATGTCCAGAGGTATACGGACGAGGTCGTCTGAGCCCGTGGAATCGCAGTAGCGGCGCCTGACCTCATGTGGATCTATCGTTCTCAGGGTGAACCTGGTCTCAACCCTCGACGACCCTCGCCTGCTTCCGTTGTTGCCGTCTATCTACGTGGCCTGGGCCGATGGCGAGCTTTCAGCGATCGAGATGAAAACACTCTGCGATCGGGTCGACGACATCGACGGCATCGACACCGGCTGCAAAGCGGCACTGGGAGCATGGCTCAACGCGGACCAGCCTCCACAACCCAGCGACCTCAACGGTCTGCTGCGCACGATCAGGCGGTACGCCGAAGGCCTGGAGAGACCAGAGCGTCTCGACCTGGCCAGGCTGGCCGCCGAAATCGTGTACACCGGCCGCCCCGACATGCCGCTACGTGCACCCGAGGCGCGAGCAATCG
>JAHEJX010000076.1 GCA_024638645.1 Actinomycetes bacterium | reverse complement strand
GCGACATCCCGGTGCCGTTGACGACCAATGTCCACGGCGGCTTCTACATAGCCTTGGAGCCCGGGGTCTATCTCATCACCGCGCCGGACCTGCCCGAGTATCTGGGAACCCCGGAGCCGGTAACGGTGACCATCCGGCCTGCCCGCGAAGAAGAGATCACTCTCCAGTACGACACGGGGATCCGCTAGCTAGCAAGTGACGTGGAGGACCGCCGCCACCGCCTCCTCGCAGCGAAGCGGGGCGCATGCCGCAACTGTCGGCAGCGCCACCATCTCGAAATCCTTGGCGTGGGCCGTGGAGACGGTCAAAAAGTGAGGCGCTGCAACGATCGCCCAGGTCGTCGCAGCGCCTCATCCAATTCGTCTTTGACTCGTTCTTGACAGGCTCTCAGGAGGGCCTTGAGGGCCTAATCAGACGGTGGGGCCATGAAGGCTCTCACTGCTGCAATCGCACTCATGTCACTCGGTACCGTCATCGCTCCCGTGCCCCCGGCGCGCGAGGACCGCGTCGAACCGGCGCCGACCATCGCTCCCGCGACCTACTCTGAAGCTGACCCCCCGTCCATGCTCACATTCCGCCCGTGGGACGCCGACTACCCGCACGCCCAGGCCATTGACGGAGCGCAGGTTTACGCCTCGGACCTAGAGCAGGTGGACGACATTGCGTGGGCGATCGAACAGCTCCTTGCCGCCGGCCTTGCGCTTCCTACAGTCGAGGTGTGGGCTCACGATGACGCCTCGGGGTGCCGCCTCGACGCCGACGACGACACACCACCGGTCGGCGTCTACTTCCAGCGCAACGGTGTCGACACAATCTTCTGGTGTGGCACACGGTTCACAATGCTCCACGAGCTCGCCCACGTCCACGACAACAACTTCCTCACGGACGACCAGCGCGACCACTTCATCGCCATCCGCGACGTCGACGCCTGGCGCCACGACAAGTGGAATCGCGCCGCCGGCGAGCACTTCGCAGACGTCGTTGCTTGGGGCCTGCACGATCGGACGGTGCGCCCGTCACGGACATTCCCCAATGACAACGCCAGCCTCGACGCCGCCTTCGAACTGGCGATCTCGTTTTCCCGCTAGCCGGCCGGGCAGGGGTCGATGCGGTAGGTGAGGCACTCCTGGGCGGTGAAGGTCCGGCTGACGCTGGAGCGGGCTGCTTCGATCAGCTTGCTCGTGTCGAAGTCGAGGGTGATCCACAGCCCGAGCCGGCTGCCGAGGACGATCTCGGTGTCGCCTAGCCAGTGCACGTCCGACACCAACGGGATCGGGATCGACTGCAGCAGCTCACCGCGAGCGAGGTCGACGATGTGGAGGTCGTCCTCGTCGCCCACCGCCAGCAGCGAACCGTCCGGCGAGAAGGACAGTCCACGAATGCGCTGGAATCCGAGATCGATGGTGCGCTCTTTCCAGGTGTCGAACTCGAGGATCAGCACCGTGAAGTCGCGAACGACGATCGCGACGGCATCTTGAGATGGCAGAAGCTCCAGCCCGCCGCTGCGGTTGCTGCTCCACAGGTCCTCTCCGGTTGCCCTATCGACGACAAATGTTGTCGAGTCGCCGCGCTGGCCGATGATCCAGTCTTTCGTGAACACCTCTGCCCAGTCGGCTCCCTGCTCTAGGTTGATCTCGGACTGCACTTCGCCGGTCTGTGGATCGAGGAACAAGACGACACCACTGGCTCCATCTTCCCGGGTAGCCGACAGCTCCGACCCGTCGAGGGAGGCGTTGATGAACCACTCAACGAACGGTTCGTCGCTGTCGCGACACGTCTGGCGGTCGTCGGTGGCACACCCGAACAGGATCTCCTCGTCACCGGTTCGCGGATCAAAGAAGACCTGTGCTCCGTCGCGATAGAAGATGAATCGACCATCGTCTAGCGGGACCGGATCTCCGCCGCCCAGGGGCTGGAGATCCTCCAGTAGCTGACCGGTCTCTAGGTTGAAGAAGCGGGTGTATTTCGTGTCGGCGAGCGGGTCGGCGGCGAAGAACGCGCCCAGTTCGGGTCCGATGCCGAACGAGTTGCCGCTGACGAAAGGCGACGGGCCCAGATCACCAGCCGACTCCGCACCGATGAAGTTCGTACCGAGATTCCAAACCTTGACCACGGCGTCGTTGGCTGTGTATAGCCTCTGCCGGTCCGCGTCGAGCCTCGACCGGACTGCGGAGCCGCCAGGTAAAACAAACTCCAGCTCACCGGATTGCACGTTCCACACCCGGCTGTCACCGCCGCGATACGCGGCGAGGACCCACTTGTCGTCCGCTGAAAACACGGTACCGTCGGGGAGATTGGCCGGCTGTTCGTTCGGAGTCAGCGCATCGATCTTGGCTCCGGTCGCGGCGTCGTATATGCCGATGGTGGCTTGCTCTAGCTGGGCCAGCACGAGCATTGAGCCCTCGCTAGACACATCCCCGGAGCCAAAGATCCCGTCCAGCGTGCGCGACGACTGTAGGTCCGCAGTGAAGATGACCGGCGGGCCGAAAACGTCGAACACCACCATTTCTCCCGCATCTGTAAACGCCGGGGTCAGCGATGCGAAGCCTTGCCGCTCGATGGGCACCACAGCCACCGATTCCCAACTGGTGGCGTCAAAGAACTCAACCCAGTAGCGCCCGGGCACCTCAGGCCGCATACACCCAAAGGGGTCTGGCGTGAACGTGAGGCGCGTGCCGTCGGCGGTCCACACCGGGTTCCCACCGCCGCAATCTCCTAGCTCGATCGTGTGGACGAGTTCCTTGGTGGCAACGTCGAGGATGAGGATCCTCGCCGGCATGTCGTCAGCCCCGACCAAGTCTCGTGCCGCGAACTGACTCTCAGAGTCGAGTACAGATACAGCGACGAGGTTGCCTTCCGGTTGGAAGGCCGGCAGCTCCAGGCTGTCGAACGTGTTTTCGATTCGTTCCCACATCAACTCGCCAGTCGTCGTGTCGTACATCTGCACGGACGCGCCCTCGGCGGCAGCAACCACTAGGCGTGATCCATCGTCGTTGAGGTCGATCGACGACTGACCGCGGAAGCCGGTCACGTACTGATCCACCAGCCGATTGGCCTGGCCAGCCTTCCACAGCGCATTGATGACCTCGACGGGCTGCTCCTGTCCGGCGGGGCTCGCATCGATGGCCTGCAGCGTCAGCAGGACGGCCAGCTCGGGATCTTCTTCGAGCACGTTGATCGCCGAGGCGGCCAGCTCCCGGGCCTCGGCCAACGCCTCAGCCGCCAACGCTTCCGCCGCGCGCTCCTGCGCCAGGTCGGCGTTGTCTTCTGCCAATGAGGCTTGGCGCTCCGCTTCGTCGGCATTTTCCAGGGCGGTTTGCTCGTTCGTGGTGGCGAGCTCGGCGTTGTCCTCAGCAAGCTGAGCGTTCTCGTTTGCCAGGGTTTCGTTGTCGATTGCCTGGTTCCTTTGCACCAACGCGAACGCACCGAATGCCAGCGAGACCACCGTCGCTCCGGCCAGCACACCGGTGAGGACCCTGCGCCTGCGCCGGGCTGCGACGCGGGAGCGCTCGTCGGCACGGCGGCTGGCGTCGAGGAAATCCCGTTCCTGGGCAGTCAGCGATGCGGTCGAAGCCCAGTGCGCAAATGGGGCGATGCGGTCCCCGGTCAACAAGAAGTCGGCAGCCCGGTCGGCGGCTTCCCACTCAGACAGAGCGATGCGGAAGCGGTTTCCCAACACGAGGTTGCCCCGCTGCTCCTCGATCCACCCGCGCAGGCTGGACCACTCCCGCAGCAGCGACTCGTGAGCCACCTCGACAGTGGGGGAGCGCGTCGCGGCGTCTCGGTCGAATGACAGGAGGCGATGCCGTCCGAACACCTCGACGACATCGCTGACAGCACCGCGGTCCAGGTCCAGCGCTTCGAGCTCGCGGCGCTTGGCGCGGCGACGGGTGTCATCAGCGTTCTCGTCGACGGTCACCAGCCGGAGGAGGATTTCGCGGGCGGCGTGGCGCCTGTCCTTGGGCAGGTCGCGATACACCTGCTCGGCCCGCCTGCCGAGGGCGCCGGTCACTCCGCCGATCCGGTCGTAATCGGATGCGGTGAGCAGGTCGGTGTCTCTTCCGTCGACTAACTCGGTGAGTGCGTACTGCATGAGGGGGAGCCCACCGGGCTGTTCAGCGACGTCGGAAGCGATCCGGGCTGCCAGCCCCGGCTCGAAGCGCAACCCGACAGCATCCGCCGGCCGTTCGATGGCCTCGATCAGCTCGCCTCTCGTCGGGGGGATCACTGTGACCTGGCCGGTGCTGACATGGGGGCCAATGTGCTCGTAGCCGAGTGGCCGGTCGTAGAAGTCGGCCCGCAGCGTGAGTATGAAACGGACGCGGGAGTCAGGTGACTCTGCAGTTGCGGCCACCATGCGGAGGAAGGCGTCGCGCTCTTCTTCCGACTCGACCAGTGTGAAGACCTCCTCGAACTGGTCGATGGCGACCACCAGCTCGTCTCCGTGGCCCTCGAGAAGGGCCACCGCAGTTTCCTGGAGCGCATTGGGAGAGTCGGCAAGGCGCTGCGCCAAGTCGCCGATGGGTTCGGTCGCGACGGACTCCAGAGCCCTCGTCAGTGATTCGAACGGATCGGTCCCGGGCTTCATGGTGACGTAGAGCCAGTCCTGCGAGCCGTCGATGGAGCCGGCGCGCAGCTGCGGCATGAGGCCGGCGCGGACCGTCGAAGACTTGCCGGATCCCGACGGTCCGACGACGGTGACGATCCGATGTCTCTCTAGCGCTGAAGTGAGCGTCTCCACTAGCCCGTCCCGGCCGTAGAAGTCACCATGATCGGTCTCCATGAACGGTCGCAGACCCTTGTAGGGGTTGCGGATCTCGGTCCGGCTCGGAGCCTCAGCGGGAAGTTCCACGAGGTCACCGAGCGCCGTGGCGAGCGCGTCGAGGAACTCGTCGGTGGACGCAAATCGGTCCGCCACCTTGGTAGCGGTAGCGCGCCCAATGACGCTGTTGAGAGCCTCTGGCAGATCGGGCCGAACATCGGTGACCGTGCGACGCCGATCGTCGACTCGCTCCGCCGTCAGCAGCTCGAACGTCAGCACCCCCAGTGAGAAGATGTCAGAGCGGTGGTCGGCCGGCTCACCGGCGGCTTCCTCGGGCGCCCGGTATCGCGGTGCGGAAGACGACAGCGATCCGTCCTCTGCCGGGTCGAGAATACGCGCCGCTATCCCAAAGTCGGCCAGATAGGCGTTGCCCTCATCGTCGAGGAGGACGTTCGCCGGCTTGAGGTCGCGGTGGACGACCTCCTGTCGGTGGGCGCTGCCCAATGCCGAGCCAACCTGGCGGACCAAGTGGAGGGCATCTTGCGGCGTCCAAGTTGAGCCGATCAGCGGCCGCAGCGTTCCGCCGCGCATCAGCTGCATCACCAGGTAGGCGCCTGCCTGATCCCGCCAGAAATCGAATAGTGGCACGATGTGGGGGTGCGCCAGCTGAGCAACCAGCTTGGCCTCGGTCTCGAAGCGGCGTACGAACGCCGGATGGTTAGCGAACTCGGGTCGGATCACCTTGATGGCGACTTCCCGGCCAACCGACGACTGGTAAGCCCGATAGACCACACCGAACGTACCGACTCCGATTCGCTCCCGCAGTTCGTAGCCCCGGATGCTGTCACCGAATTCCGGATCGGTCGGATCCGGGCCCGGGATGTGGACCCTCAGCTCGGGAAACTCAGCCTGCAGGCCAATGAACACGAGCTGGCTGATTCGCTCCGCCTCGCTGAGCCCGCGTAGCCGATGCTCGCCGAGGAACCGAACCTGCACTCCCTCGATGGGGTTGCGAGTGAGCTCCTCCTGGGCCGCCATTGACAGCAACACCTGGCCGCCGTGAGCCGCGTTCATTATCCGTGAGCAGCGATTGAGGGGAGGTCCGAAGAAGTCGTCGCCACGGGCATCAACGTCGCCGTAGTCGATGCCCATGCGCACCTTGATTTCGCTGAGCACGCCCCAGTCCTCGTTAGCAAACGAGCGCTGCGCCTTCTCGGCGGCCTGAACCGCATCACCGACGGACGAGAACGCAGCGAGCATGCCGTCGCCCGTGTGCTTGAAGGCCTTGCCATGGGCGCCGTTGATGGCGTTGGTCAGGATCTCATCGTGGCGCTTGAGCGCTTGGCCCATTGCGTCTGGGTTGGCATCCCATTTGAGCGTCGAGTCCTCGATGTCGGTGAACAGGAATGCGCGGCGCTCTGTGACGGACTGGCCAACCCCGACCAGCAGCTTTTCGTCCTGCTGGAGGATCCGCATTTCGAGGTTCTGGAGCTCTGCCGTCGGTTCCAGGCCGGTTTCTTGAGCCAGATAGTCGACGGCCCGCCGGTACGCCCGCAACGCATCGGCTTGGCGCCCGTCCCGATACAGGGCGAGCATCTGTTGGTACCGCAATCGCTCGCGCATTGGATGGTCCGCTACAAGGGCCTCGAGCTCGGGAACCAGCCGACCCTGGTTGCCGGCCGCCAGGTCGGCCTCGACGCGGAGCTCGACGGCCTGCAGCCGCAGCTCCTCGAGCCGTCGGATCTCAGCCTGCAGGCCCGGCGTGTCTGAGGCATTGGCGTACGGTCGGCCCCGCCACCAGCTCAAAGCAGTTCGGAGGGCATCGGCGGTGTCGGCGGGCGTTGTCGTCAGCCTCGATCGTGCGTCATCGACCGCTTCTTCAAACGCAAACGCATCGATGTCGCTGCTATCGAGACGCAACGTATAGGCACTTCCGGAGCGAGCGATGTCGACGCCGGTGAGCGCTCGCAGGTTCGACAGGTATGTGTGCAGGGAGCGACGGTTCTCGTCGGTGGCATCCTCACCCCAGACGCCCTCGATGAGCACGTCCCGGTCGACGGCCGTGCCCGCCCGGGACACGAGGATTCCCCAGACAGCGAGTTGCTTCGGGCCACCCAGGGCGATGTCGACCTCATCGACAATGGCTTTGACCGGGCCGAGCACATGAAACAAGAACGTTCGCTCTGGAGTCGTTACGGCCACAGTCGATCCACCTAAGTCGGGTGCTTCGCTTCGGTTCATACTGGCATGATGTGGGTGGTCCATGCCTGGTGGTTTATCTCGGAGATGTCAAGAACCGCTCAAAGCCCGTGGCGGTGGGGCCCCACGGTCACGGGGAGTGAAGTGGCGCGCCAACATGTTTGCGGGCTGCTCATCGGGCCGGATCCGAGCGCTTTGTGTTTCTCTTGACAGGCCACACGCACAGGCCTGGGCCGTGAGGTGGACGTCGAGGACGAACCGTGGATCCGGCAGCAGGGAGCGCTGATGTATCAGAACAGCATCCAAAAAAACCACGCCCCAAACCGGCTGACCGGTCTGTAGGTTTGATCGAAGAGGTCTGTGTAGTTCGTGCGCGGTATTCGGTCTCCCAGTGAGGCCTTGGGAAGGGGACGACCATGTCCGAGATCTACGACCAGTCGCTCAAAGCGCGCCTGACACTCGATGATGACGATCGGGTACGTGGCATCAACCACGTCGACGAGTACTGGCACGCTGAGGCGTCGAATCCACGAACCGCGGCGATTGACTATCTACGGGGCGTCTCGGACAGATTCGACATGGTCCCGATCGAATTGGCCCATGCTCATCAGCCCGTCAACTTCTTTGAGCCGGACGATCGCGGCACTGAGGTGCGGCATTCGCACGAAAAGGCGATGTTCGACTCCACGACTGAAGGGTTCTATCAGACTCACCTCAACGTGCCTGTTTGGGACGCGGGTCTGACGGTGACGGTGAAGCACAACCCCTTGCGCGTTGTCAGCGCCGTCAACACCACTCTGTCTGACATCGACGCCCAACTGCCGCCCGAGGACGTGATCGCCCGATGGCGTGAGATATTCCAACGAGCCGAAGTCGATCAGCAGTCTGCGCGGCTGAGCTCCGATGACTTCCAGTCGGAACTCGCCCCGTTCGTCGGAGATCTTCTCGGCGGGCGAGCGTTCAAGACATCGCGATCCGCGGCAGCAACCAAAGATCGGGAACGGGCCAGAGGTGCACGTGTCATCAGTGGTCGCTTCTTCATCTACCGGTACGACCCGGATGCGCGCCTGCTCGGTGGGTCGAAGCAGCTCGAAGAAGTGGTTGTCCGACTCGCCGATGATTCCGACAGTTCAGCCTTCCAGGAAGCCACACCACCGACGCTACCGCTGCCGCCAGTGGACGACAGCATCAAGGCTGGCGCCGACTACCTAGTCGCCGAGATGGTCTTCAACTATCCGACGCCTGAGTTCGGCAACCTGAACTGGCGCGTCCTCGTTGAGTTGACGACGGGCTCCGTGCTCTTCCTGCGGGCCCTGGTTGCCAACGTCGATGGCCTCGTGTTCGTGGCCGATCCTGTATCAGAGAGCGGAGCAGCGGCGAACGGCCCGGCAGCCACCAGCGCGACGCTGAATCCGTTCCGGGACGATGTGACCTTGCCGAATCTTGATGCGCCGGTTGGAGGCACCCAATCACTGACCGGTAGCCGCGTAACCATTAGCGAACAAGAGAATCCGACTGTCTCCAGCCCGACGGCGGCCACCGGCAACGACTTCGATTTCGATGCCCGGAGCAACGACTTTGCAGCTGTCAACGCCTACTACCACGTCGATCGGTTCTTTGGCCTCGTCGAGGACCTCGGGTTTGTGTTGTCGACGTACTTCGACGGAACAACATTCCCCGTTCCTGTGGACCATCGCGGCCTCGCGCATCCGATCGACTGTCCGAGCGGAAACTGCATCAATGCGCACTGCTCAGGCAACGGCGCCGGGATCGACCATCTTTGCTACGCGCTCGCAGACACCGGCGACACGGCGAATCCGATCGGGATCGCAGCGGACTGGAGAGTGCACCTCCACGAACTGGGGGGGCACGGCATCCTCCACGACCACGTGGGAATGGCCAACTTCGGTTTCGCCCATAGTGCCGGCGACAGCATCGCGGTCATCTACACCGATCCTGATTCGAACGCTCCAGACGCCGGCCTGCTGGCTCCATTCATTCCGGCGGTGACGCGCCGGCATGATCGGCCGGTGGCGACGTGGGCCTGGAACGGACCAAACGATCTAGGGATTGGCGGTCCGGTCGACCGCGCCGGCTACAGGGCGGAGCAAATCCTGTCGACGACGCTCTTCCGTGCGTATCAATCAATCGGGGGAGCTTCGACGAACTTGTCGCGGCGGCAGTTCGCGGCGCGCTACATGGTGTACCTGATTCTGAGGACCGTCGGGACGTTGACGCCCATGACCAACCCAGCCAACGCAACGGCGTTCGCCAACAGTCTCATCGCTACGGACCTTCTCAATTGGACCAGTGAGGGGGTCGACGGGGGTGCATACGGCAAGGTCATCCGCTGGGCGTTCGAAAAGCAAGGTTTGTACCAGCCCGGGACACCAGCCGCGCAGAGCGTGACAACGGAAGGTGACCCCCCGGCGGTCGACGTGTATTTCGAGGATGGGCGCGGGGGCGAATATGAGTTCCTCAACGCCCACTGGGCAACGACGACCGTGTGGAATCGGCTGGCCGACGATTCTGGTACTTCGCATCAGCCGCCCGTCCTCGGCGCGACGAACTATGCGTACATCAAGATCAAGAATCGCGGAACCCAGCAAGCCAGCAACGTAGTCGTCAAGGGCTACCACACGAAGCCTTCAGCGGGCCTGCTGTGGCCAGACGATTTCGAGGCCTTCACTACGGCTCAGATCAGCGCGGGGACACTGAATCCGAACAACACCGAAGAGAAGACCGTGGGTCCATTTGAGTGGACTCCAAACATCAATGCCTATGGCCACGACTGCATGTTGATGGTGGTCTCGGCAACAGATGATCCGAGCAATGTCGATAACTTCACAGCTGGCGAAACAATCCCGCTGTGGCGGCTCGTGCCAAACGACAACAACGTCATCCAGCGCAACGTCAACCCGGTTCCTGGCGGTGGCGGTACAGGTGGCCTACTCGCCGGGCTCAGCGGATTCCCGCTGTGGGTACGAAACCCGAATCCGGCTCGTGCGGTGATCGACGTCGACGTGAAGTTGCCGCCCCTGCTCGCGGAGCGTGGCTGGAAGCTGGCCTTGCGGGGGCAGTCCGGACACCGGTTCCGGCTTGCGTCACGCGAGCAGGTGCAACTCCAGCTCGATTTGGTGCCCGGCGCCGACTTCGAAGCCGAGGAGGTCGAAGCCGCCGAGGATCGGGACATCGTGATTCAACTGCTCGCCGACGGCGGACCCATTGGTGGCATGACGTACCGCCTTGACCCAAGGATGAAGCGTCCTGCCAATCCTCTCGACGGGCGCCCGGGCGACAAGCACGAGCGCTGCCGTCTGCACGCCGGTCGGTTGCTGGATTGTCTCGATCTCCACGGCCACGACGTGGCGAAGGTGAAGGTCAAGAAGATCACAGTGGACATCTCAATGGAAGATGAGTGCTGTTGAGCGAATCGCCTGGTCGTCGGCGCGAAGCGCGCTAAGGATTCGCCAGCGAGCCTGAGACGATCGCAATGGCGACGCATCCGTCATGGCAGCCAAGGCCCATGCAGCCCACATCCGAGGGGAGAACAGCTATGAAGGCGGAAGCCAAACCAGCCCTCGTGTTGGTCGCTCTTGATCAGCACACCGGCGCAGTCGACGACGAAAGTGACGGTCCGGTTCTATTCGACTTATATCCACGCGTCGCGTCAGCCTGTGAGCGGCTACGCGCCGCAGGTGCCACGGTCGGTCTGGTCGCACCGGTGGGCGATGAGCTCGCGGCCGGCACCTCTGGTCCGGAGTTCGACTGTGTCTACGGCGGATCGCGTGGCCTGGCGGGTGCCCTGGGCGACGCCGAGGAGGAGATGGGGCGCACCGGCGTCTTCGTGAGCGCCGATCGCACTGCCCGTGCGGTAGCCGCGGATAGGGGATGGGCGGCTGTGCCGCACATTGACTTGATCGACGCCGAGCCCATCCGTCCCGACCTCCGTTTCATGCGGATAGCGGGCCCGGTGGACCTACGGGCGCTCAAGGGCTACGTGCCCTATTGGCTGGAGCGCAATAGCGGCGGCGTCGAGTCGATTGGGGCCGCGGATGCCGCCACCGCGGCCGCAGCGGTTGCGCGAGGTGCCGAGGTTGATGTCCTCGACGGAGATCCCCGCGTCGACGACTTGATCCGGGTCCACATTCAGACGGGTGACGAGGAGTCACACTTGGCGTTGGGCAAACGGCGCGTGCTCTATCACAGGCCGAACGCCAGCGGATCGAGCATTGTGGTGCTTGCCCTAGGGCCGGCGGAGCACGTCGACGAGCTTGGCATACATGGGCCGCATGGCCACTACATCATGCTCGCACCCAGACCGGAGCTGCTAGAGGCGCCGGCCGACGCCGACCTCGACGTTGTTCGAGCGATGCGGTTGACGCCGAGCGAGTTGCTCGAACTGGTTGGGCGTCCCAAGCCGGATCTGGCCGAGCTCCTGGCGAGCTTGTGCTTTCCCGACAGCGGTCAATTCCAGGCGGACGTCGACCGTTACAGCGGCGCCGCACCGCTGGACGCTGCTGGCGCAATCCAATCGCGCCATGTCCGGCACGCTGACAACGCGAGGGTCGTCCAAGCCCTGCTCAAGGATCTCCGCGACATTGGCTACTGCGCATGGACCCACGCGTTCACGTTCGAGGGCAACACCGTGCACAACGTCATCGCGGAGATGCCGGGACGCGGGTACCTTGTCTTCGAGCCCGAAATCCATCGCATATTGCGCGAGATCCTGATCAAGTATCCATGGCCGAATCCGGGTTGGCGGGATGCCGCCGATCGTGTGCTGGCTGAACACGTTCAAGATGGCTTCGACGCCAGAGGACTAGATGATTGGCAGGCTCGAAGTCGCCTCGAGGCCCTTCTCGGGCTCAGAGTGTGGTGGCCATGGCGCTGCCTGCTAGCCGCCCACGGCTTCGGTGCCCGAATCGTGTTACTTGGGTGCCACCTCGACTCGACAGCAGCTTCGGGTCCGGGATACAACTCCGTCACCGACCCCGCACCTGGGGCCGACGACGACGCCAGCGGCATCGCTACGGTTCTGGCCGCGGCGCGGCGTCTGTGGCAATTCCGCAACACCTTGACGCACACAGTGCGATTTGCGTTCTTCAACGCCGAAGAGATGGGTCTCGTGGGAAGTGGAGCCTATGCGTCGCTGCTCAAGTCCTCGAGCGCCCCGCTCAAAGCGGTGGTTTGTGCCGACATGACCGGCTACAACAGCGATGTGCAGAAGATCTTTGAGATACACGCCGGATATACGGACGCTGCCGTGCGGGACCTGAGTGTTCCGATAGCCAACAAGGTTGCGAGCGTCGCCGCCGCGCAAGGTCATCTCGGGCCGAGCCAGATCTACCGGGGCACAGCTTGGCCACCGCCGGGCAACGCCGATCGGACGCTCTACGACGGGGCGATCAACCGATCCGACCATGCCTCTTTCCAGAGTCAAGGCTATGGAGCGGTCGTCGTGACAGAGGACTTCTTCGCCAACCTGCCCGGGGAGGCGGCTGCGGATCCCAATCCCAACTACCACCGGCCGGGCGACACCGACGTCGATGCGGCGTATGGCTCGGAGATCGCGTGTGCGGTCGGCGAGGCTGTAAGGCAACTCGCCAAGTGAAGGCGCTGGTAGCAGGTTCGCCGACTGAGAGAGGAGCACGATGGAGAGCCGATTCCTAGCGAGCTGGTGGAAGCGCCTATGGCCATACCTGTATTTCTGGAGACGCTGGCGGATTTGCCGGAACTCTGGTCGGGTGGTTCTGATACGGCACGCCGATCCTCAGGCCGGCGGCACCGACCCCAGCCTGTCGGCTGCCGGAGTCGCTCGAGCTGCCGAACTTGTGCACGTCCTGGGGGATGCCGGGGTGGCAAAGATCATCGTCAGCAACTTCAAGCGCACTCAGGAGACTGCTGCGCCGTTGGCGACACATTTGGGCCTGGCGCCGGTCATTGTCCCCGCGGGCGACATCGATGCCATCGCCACTGAGATTGGCTCGACCCCCGGACTTGTTCTAGTGGTCGGCCATTCCAACACTGTGCCCGACGTCATCGAGCGAGTCACAGGCACACCCATGGCCGATATCCCGCACGACGAATTCGACAATTTGTACGTCGTTCAACACGGCGCGACGATCCACCTACGGACCGCAGTCCCCTAGACGAGGTTGGGGATTCGACGTCTTCGTCGCGGGCCTTACCCTTCTAGAACATCTCAGGTGCCGTTTGGGCGACGAGGGCTGAAAGGTACTTTGTGGCGTCGCTTGTGGTGCGTTCAGGCCCTCACCGGGAGCTGGCTGTTGATACGTGTCAGCCATTCCCTAATCGTCGCCGTCGCCTCGACGTCTCCCCGGTTGTACGCCTCCAGCCAAGCCTGCGCATCCACCGCCTCCGGTCCGTCGCCCGAGGTCGCCTCGGCGAATCGCACCATCGACAGCCCACCGCCGGGGTCGTCCACCTCCCACACATGCCCCGCCAGGGGCGCGATCGCCTTCAACGACGTTCCCTCGCCGGTGATCCACCCCGCCTTGAACACCTTCTCCATGTCTACCCACTCGTCGGACCCGATGAACGCTGCCACCTCTGAAGCCCACTCCTGGTTGGGGGCGGTGATGCGGCGCATCTCCCGGTTCTCGGCTCCCTCATGCCAGCAAAACGCAGCCACCGTGTGCCCCGCCTCGGCCGCCCGCAGCCGCACATCACACATCCAGTCCCAGAACTCCCGGAACACCACCGTCTCGGTGTCTGGGGTGGGGGGCTCCCACCCCACGAACGCCCGGTAACCCTCTGGGGTGATGGCGGTGTTGACCCGGTCGGTGACGTAGGCGCCCCACATGTATACGCCGTCGTTGGTTGACTCCATGTCGACGTCGATCTCGATGTCGGCCCTCGGCACGTCGGTCACCCCGCCGGGGAGCAGGTACACCGGCTCCGGGCCGGTCGCTGCTCTGGCGTTGAGGATCGCCATACGAATCCACGAGCCGAAATGCGCCGTCGCCGGGTCGAGACGCTCGACGATGTCGCCCGCAGTGGCGATGCCGGCGGCGTGCAGGGTGCCGATCTGCTTCTTCGCCTGGGGGCGCAGCTCAGCAATGGCGGTGGCCGGGTCGGCGGTGGCGGCGTCTTCGAGCCAGCGGGCCACGTCGACGTTGTTGGCTCTCAGCTCGGCTGTCTCCATGTCGAGGGCGGCGACGCCGTCCCGGTCGGTCATGCCGGCGTTGCGCAGCGCCCGCCATTGCTCGTAGCGGAGCTGGGGGAGCAGCGAAGCGTCGCCGCTGCCGGCGAGGAGGGTGACGTTGCACACCTCGAGCCACGGGCACGTCGGGCACTCGCCGCAGCGCATCGGCTCGACGAGGAGCTCCGTGGCGGCATCGGCCTGGTGGTGGAGGGCAACGGCGGCGATGTCACGGCGGAACTCGAACTCGAAGTCGTACGCCTCCAGCGTGGTGCGCTGCTTGACCTTCTTGCCGTCCGACTTGGCCGGCGTCCGCCACATCGGCTCGGCGAGGGGGTACCAGACAATGCGGGCCTCCTTGCCGATGATGCCGCCCCACGGCTCGGTCGCCGCCACCCCCAGTGCCTCCAGCATGCGCCGATAGTGGGCGAGCTGGAGGGCGTCGTCCTTGTTGCGGCGCAGCTGATGGAGCGGGTCGGGCTCGGCGGCGGGGGGCCCGGGGTCGGCGAGCTCGGAGACTATGGCGGCTGGGCCTTTGTCGAGGGCGTCGAGGGTGAGGTGGTGTTTGATGTCGACGGGGACGTAGCCGTCTTCGTGCCACACGAGGAGGTCGGGTTTGCCGGCCCGTTTCGCTGTGAAGTCGGCTTCGAGGTTGGCGCCGACGATCACCGGCGCCTGGTCCGCAATGGCTCGGGTGGTGGCGGTGCGGGCGTCGGCGGGAGAGAGGTGGTCCTCGTCGATGAAGGCCCAGCCGGGCCCTGCGACGTCGCGAAGGGCGGCGACGGTGTCGGCTTCGAAGGCGTTGCCCTGCTCCATGCGCAGGAGGGCGTCGGCGGGGAGGGGGATGGGCTCGACGTCGAGCCCGAGGTGGTCGAGCTGGACCCGCACCGGGCACCGCTTGGCGACATACGCGCCGAGCGGCGGAACGGTGGAGTAGTCGTGACGGGCGGGCATGGGGTCAGGGTACGCGGCGGAGCCCACGCCGCGGAGGAGACCTCTGCCGCCGTCCGGTTCTGAGCCGATTGTTCGACGGCCAGCCACACCAACATCGTGATCGGTAACCTCGATCCATGAGCGGGATTCATCGTGTCCGACGCCTCGTCGCCTTCTTCGCTGTCATCGCCCTAGTCGGTACAGCGTGCGGCGAAGGAGAACGGGACACAGCCGTCACGGCCGCTTCCGACACTGCCGCACCGGGCACGACCGAGGCACCCCAATCTGCCCTGAGCGCCGCACTTGTCGCGAGTGGAGTCACCATCGTCGACCAGCCGGGCGAGGGCGGTCCGGTGGACAGCATGCAGTTTCTGACCTTCCAGGTTGACAACATGCAGCGCGAGATCGACTCCGGCAGCGGCCTCCTTGGAACCCAGTTGGATGACCTCCTCGGTTCCGCCGATGGTCTGCCCTTCTCATATCTCCTCGCCGGTTGGATCAACACATCCGAGACGCCGGCCGGCCGAATGGCTGCGGACATCATGGGCGACCAGCCGTGGACGCAGGCCCCCTCGATCATCTTCCCTACCGGCGTTTTGGCGCTCTTCCTCGCGGATGCCATTGCAGCGGGGGAAGCAGCTCGAGGTGAGCAGAACGCCGCGGAGGCGCTGGCAACGAACGCTCAGTCGGGGGCCTGTTCCACGATGATGAAGTGGGCAAGCGATGCCTTCGACTACATCGTCGACGTGCTGACGCTCGAAACGGAAGGGAATTGGTTCCGAAGGTGGATCGGTCCGGCGTGGAACTTCGCGGTCGAACTGGCCGCGGATGCGATCAAAACTACCCTGAAGGCCTTGACCCAGCCCATCGTCGACTTCCTCAAGAACATCCTCTTCGTCGCCGCCGTCGCCACCCAGATCTTCTCCGTGCTTCACACATGGACGCTGACGCTCACGCCGTCGCGAGATGCCACAAGGTTCGCCGTGGGCGAGGAGCCGGACATCAAAGAGCACTTCATCGTTGAGGTCGACACGAACGTGGATGTCACGTGGAACCGACACATACTCGACTGTTCCGAAGTCGTTGGAATGCCACTGCCCGATCCGAGCACGGCTCTTGGCGCCCAGGTGGTCTGGCTCACCTCGAGCCTGAACAACGAGGGGAGGGTCGTCAGCAAGGAAGAGATTATTCGAACTAACGACACTGCCCGGTTGGACTGGGTCACCGGACGCGAGGAGAGCGACGAGGGTGATCCATTCCCCGGCCGCTTCGCCGCCAACGCCACTGTGATCAATGACCATGGACTCCAGCTGAAGCTACTGATCGAGGGCTTCATACTCGGCAAGATTCCGGACATCCCGATCGCCGGCGGAGTCCTGCGCAAGGGCGTCCTGACCATCACCGAACCGGTTCTCAGCAAGATCGTCGATCTCGCCACGGTATACGGCGTCAGCGTCGTCGACGTGATCTACCACCTTCCTGAGGATGACGAACCGGACAACGGTGAAGGCGACGACGGTGACGATGGCGACGACGGCAGGGCCGGCTTGATACGCATCGACATCGGTCGCGCGACGTCTACTGCCCTCTCGATTGGCGGCAGCACAGAGGTGCGCACGTTCATGGGCCACCCGGACTTCACGATCTGGGTCAGCCCGTCGGACGAGGGGTGCAAGCTGCAGATCGGTGTCCCGTTCGACGACAACGAACCGCTCTGCAGTTTCACAATCGAGGACGGCCCGCCCTTCCTGATCGGCAAGGTGCTGACGACGGACTCGATCGACACGGGCTCTGCGGACGTGCGCTACTACAGCTGGATCGGCCAGGACAACGTCGTAGACATGTTCGCCTTCGCGAATATCCCGGGGGATAGGTGCCTCGATGCTCCGTGGTACTTCAGGGTCTTCGAGACCGGCGTGACGATGGGCTTCCCGGACGGACTGAACCAATACTTTGGCTCGTCGCCATGCGTGACGATCGCCACCAGCGCGACGACGGAGATCTCGACCACTCCGTAGGCGTCCGGCAAGTCAAGCTGAACTGCGTGATACCGCAGAGCGTCTGGGCCGGCCTGACCTGGTCCGTTAGGGTCATTCTGGGAGTACGAGTGCATTGTCCTCACTGCAGCAGCGAACAACCTGACGGCCGGAAGTTCTGTGGGAACTGTGGGAAGAGCTTGTCGCTTGCATGCTCGAATTGCGGCAATCCGCTGGAGCCTAAGGACAAGTTCTGCGGGCAGTGCGGCACCAAAGTCCCCAGGGCAGACGAGGCAACCGAACCAGCAACCGCCCCCACAGCCGATCCTGGCGAGCGCCGTCACGTCACGGTGCTCTTCGCCGATCTCGTCAGCTTCACAACATTCTCGGAGAGCCGCGATCCCGAAGAAGTGCGAGACATGCTGACCCGGTATTTCGATGTGGCCCACGGCATCATGGAGCGCTTCGGCGGCGAGATCGACAAGTTCATCGGCGATGCCGTCATGGCGGTGTGGGGAGCCACCGTTGCTCGTGAGGACGATCCGGAGCGAGGGGTGCGCGCCGGCTTGGAACTCGTCGACGCAGTCGCCGCGCTCGGCCAGGAGATCGGAGTTCCCGAGCTCGCGGCTCGAGCCGGAGTGATGTCGGGCGAGACTTCGGTCGGCCCCGGCGGCAACGAGAAGGGGCTGGTCGTCGGGGACCTGGTCAATGTTGCCTCGCGGCTGCAGTCGATCGCAGACCCGGGGACGGTGTTCGTGGGGAGGTCGACGATGGAG
>JAHEJX010000075.1 GCA_024638645.1 Actinomycetes bacterium | reverse complement strand
AGGAGTTTGCGGTGTGCGTGCGCCCGCTGCTCTGCGGAGGGCTCCGGCACCTCGCCGAATCGATCGAACATCCTCTTGAGGCGATCGTCAGCCGGCATCGACGCCTCCCCCGTCTTCGAGCTCTGCCGCTAGCTCGGGGTGGCCGCTTGCAATCAGAATCTCGCGTACCTTGTTGCGCGCGCGGGCGAGTCGGGAGCGGACGGTCCCGATCGGAATGGACAGGGCGTGAGCCACCTCGCGATACGTGAGGTCTGTCAGTGCGTTGAGAAGCAATACCTCCCTTTCGCTCGAGCGCAACTGTGATATCGCGTCGAGGAGAACCTCGCGAAGTCTTTCGGCGTCGATGCGATCCTCGGGGGCCGGGTCGAGCCAGATGACATTGCCGCCGCTGCTGCGTTGACCAGCGCGTCGGCTCCGCTTCCAAGTCCTTGCCTGGCGGCGTGCCAGGTTTGCCGCGATGCCGTAGAGCCACGGGCGGGCATCGTCTGCGTCGTCGTGGAAGTGGTGTCGTTGGGCGAACGCGATTGTGAAGACCTCACTGGCGAGTTCGCCTCCGACATCTGGCCCGACCCGGCGGGCCAGATACTTGAAGATCGAGTCATAGTGTCGATCGAATACCGGCTCGAACGCTTCCGGACGCGACTGCGAGGCTCGAATCGCCTCGCCATCGGTGGGAGCGTTTTCCACATGTCAGATCCTCGCAGGATCGAAACAAGCGGCAGCCGGTCGATCGCTCATGAGCTGTGGTAGGACACAGACTCGGTGCGGTTGTTCATCCAGGCAGAGATGTTGTCGGTCTGGCCGACGCCGTAGGTGTTGGTTGCCGAGCCGCCCATGTTCGGGAGGTTGAAGTGTCGCAACCGGTAACAACCGTTGTAGACCGAAGACTCCTTGTTGTCGAACCACGTCGGAGTATTCCAATATCCGCCGGTGCAAGAGGAGCCGACCACCGTTATCGACGAGCCGGTCCCGTTTCTTCCGTTGTAGTGGATGCCGATGGTGAAGTTCGACAAGCCGAATGCCATCCCATCGATGTCGGCCGATTGCGGTTTGTAGATCGGACGCGACGCAATCTCGGCGGCCCCCTCCCTGGATTTGGCGCACGTCGGCTCGGACATCTTCAACTCGCCCTCGACCGTCTTCTCGGTCACGTAGACCACGCAGTGTTTTTCTCTCTGATTCAGCTCTGTCTTCGCTCCGGCTCCCGTTGGAACCGCAACGACCATCGCTGCTGCGATAGCCAGCGTTAACGCCAGCCGCCTTCGCACTCGCAACATGAACACCTTCCCTCTGTATGAACACACGTCAATGGCTATTGCCCGAATGGGCCGCTGCGGTTCTCGTAATTGGCTAGGCCATCCCGGGAAATGAGGCATGGCGGGAACCGAATTAGGCGGTGCGGGCAATAACTGTGGGGCAGGGGGGCACACCCCTCTCGGGCACCATGCTGCCTCCCGGCTGCTGGTGGCCCACCACGTCGCCCTCTGCTTCGCCGAGAACCCGACCAACGTTGGGTTCTCGGCTGCCTGAGGTATGGGTAGTTTGATGTGGCGCCTACGATGCCGCACTCGCCCCTCAGGAGTTCTCTTTGATTCGCTCTTCCAACGCACTCGTGGCGCTGCTTTTCGCTCTGCTCCTCGTCGCATGCGGAGGTTCCTCCGATGGCGGTTCCGATACGACGGTATCGCCGACGAATGCCCCTGAAACGACCGAGGCCCCGGTGACTCAACCCCCAGATGACGGATCACCAAGGGTCAAAGACGGTGACACGGTTCGTGTTCACTACACCGGAACCGTCGAAGGCGGTGAGCAGTTCGATACGTCCCGCGACCCCGGGCGCGAGCCGCTCGAATTCGTAGTTGGCACCGGCGCCGTGATTCCAGGGTTCGACGAGGCTGTGCGAGGTCTTGCCGTTGGCGAGACTCGAACGCAGCGAATCGAGCCCGAGGACGGCTACGGACTGTCCGATCCCGCCCTGGTCATCGAAGTGCCGGTTGGGGATCTACCCGACGGGACGGTGGCCGGCGACCCCCTCTTCACCAGCACCGGCCAGCAGGTGACGGTGGTCAGCATCGACGATGCCACCGGCATCGCCATGGTCGATACGAACTTCTTCCTTGCCGGGAAGGTGCTGATTTTCGACGTCGAACTGATCGAGCTCATTCCAGCCGGCTAGGAGGAAGTCGCCTTTGGCGTGGACCGCCACCACCTAGTTCGCTGCTGGCAGTCACAGTTTCCGAACGGGACACGGTTCAGGACCCGACGAGTGGCGCTAATCGAAGTGTCGATCAGCTTGCGCCGTTGCCCGCAAACAATGAGTTGAAAGCATCGCTCGTCTCCATCAGCTCCTTGTAGCTGCCGCGAGCCACGATTCGGCCCTCTTCCATCATCAGGACTTGGTCGGCGCGCATCAACGCGGGCAGGCGGTGCGAAACGACCAGAGCCGTCGCACCGACCTGTTCCTCGAGCAAGCGCCGCCACAGGGTTTGCTCCGTCTCGACGTCAAGAGCGCTCGACAGATCGTCAAATACGAGCAGCTCCGGGCGCCGTAGCAGCATTCGCGCGGCCGCCGTGCGCTGCACTTGGCCGCCTGAGAGCCGCATTCCTCGCGGACCGACCATCGTGTCCAATCCGTCCGGCATGTCCTCGAGGTCACGCTCCAGCGCTGCCGACCGGATGGCGGCGACGATCTCGTCGTCACTGTCATTGCGTCCGAGCTGCAGGTTGTCGCGCAGCGACATCGAGAACAGGCTGGGCACTTGTGGCGTATAAGCAGCATGAGGCGGGACCATCCAGGTGGATGGATCCTCGACTAGCTCGCCGTTCCATAGAATCTCGCCGGCGTCGGCGGGCACGAGCCCAAGCAGAGCCCGGAGAAGGGTGGTCTTGCCTGAGCCGATCCGCCCGGTCACGACCGTGAAGCTGCCCCTCGGCAGATCTAGGTCGACGCCCCTGATGCCGTTGTCTGTGCCCGGATAGTGGAACGTCAGCTCGCGAACCGTCAGCGTCTCGAGTTGGTCAGACGCCCGGCGAGGCACCGCGGCAATGAGTGGCTCTGGACCTGTCAGTTCCAGGTCGACCTTGTCGACGAGCCGCATCGGCCGCCCGCCTCGGAGCAGGTTGATCATTCGGGCATACGACACCGTCGCCTGCTTGAAGCGGGCGATGAAGATGCCGACGAAGTAGCCGGCGTCTGTGACGAAGCCGAGGAAATACACAAACAGCGCGAACTCGCCGACGGTCAAACCCCCGTCAGCCGCAAGAGACCCCGCCCCCACCAGCAGGATCAGGCCTGTCCCGATGCTGACTGTGTTCCAGAACACCGACTCCAGCCCGGCCGTGAGGGTCTTGTCTCGCACCATTGCCTTGCGGCGCCCGTCGTTGAGCTCCCGCAGGTTCTCGACCATGGAGTGCTCGGCGCCGGCGACCTTGATGGATTGCACGGCGCCGAACATCTCGCCGACTGCCTCTGTGATGCGGCCCGTGGCTGCCTGCGCCTCCTCGCGATAGCGCTTGATACGTCCGCCCAACCTTTCTGCGAGGACCACCATCACAACCAATGGGGCGAACACGGCCAGCGTCAGGCCGGCGTCGATTCCCGTCAGGATCCACACGGCGACTACCCCAAAGATGGTGGCGCCGACCATGTCCACGGTCCAACTGATGGTTTCCTGCGTGTGGTCCACGTCTTCGCGGAAACGAGAGATCATCTCACCTGGTGAGCCTTGAACGGCCTGGGCCGCCGGCATCTCGTAGATGCGTTCGAGCATGTTGCGGCGCAGCTGGCTGGCGTTGCGGAATTCGAAATGGACGTCGTTGTGCATTGCGAGGACCATGACTGCCACGCGCCCGAGTCCGTAGCCGACGATCAACGCCACGAATGTCACCGCGTTGGCGCCCGTCTCCAGCTCTAGTGAGTCGAAGAATCCGCGAACGATCAACGCCGGGATTACCGGCATCAGCCAGATGGTCGACCACAGCAGAACGTTGGCGGAATAGCGGCCGCGTTCGGACTTGATGGCGCCCCACATCAGTTTCGCGGTAGGTGCGTCGCGATTTGTCATGCCAGCACCTCCTCGAGGCCGGTGGCCAGTAGATGGGACAGCCGAGAATCGGGATCGGCGGCCAGCCTGGCTCGGTCTCCGGCTTCGACGATCAGGCCGTCCTCCAGGATGAGGATGTCGTCTGCCCGTTCGATTGTTGCCAATCGGTGGGCGATGATAATTCCGGTGCGGTTCTCCAGAAGTCGGTCGACCGCTCGTTCGATGAGCTCCTCCGTGGCTGGATCCAATCGTGACGATGCTTCATCCAGAATCACCACTCCCGGGTCACGCAAAAAGATCCGAGTGAAGGCCAGCAGCTGCGCCTGCCCAGCGGATAGGCCTGAACCGCTGGCCTCGAGCCTGCTGTCCAGTCCATCGCCAAGCGTCGCCAGCCACGCCGTGAGTCCAAGCTGATCGATCACGTCGAGCAAGCGCTCGTCATCAACGTCATGGTCGAAGAAGGTCAGGTTGTCGCGGATGCTTGCGCCGAACAGCTGCACGTCCTGGGTGACCATCGCAACTCGATGGCGGAGGTCTTCGACCGGAACGTGAGACAGAGGAGTGCCGTCGAGGCGTATCGTGCCCTGTTGCGGGTCGTATAGCCGTGTCAGCAGCCTGGCCAACGTGGACTTGCCGCTTCCCGATCGGCCCAGGACACCAAGCACCCGTCCTTTCGGCAACGTGAAGTTCAGGTTGTCCAGGACCGGCCGGTCGGTCTCGCCATCTTCGTCGTTGTACCAGAACGTGACGTGGTCGAAGTGGACTTCCACGGATCCGCCCGAGAGGGGAGTGACACCATCGTCGGCGATTGCCGAATGACGTGCCAGCAGATCCTCTACGCGGGCGATGCCTGCCCCGGCCTTTTGGAAGTCTTCCATCTGGGCGCGGATCTGCTCCATCGGATCGTGCGACATCTGTACGTAGTGGAAGACCAGATACACGCTGCCCAAGGTCATGATCCCGTCTGTGAACAGGATCGACCCGATGAAGAAGACCACGACGAGGCCGGTGATGAACGTCATGATTCCCATCGCCCACAACATCGAGAAGCCGTGGCGACCCCGCACATGTTCAGGCAGCCACTGCCGGAGGATGTTGGTGAAGCGAGCGATCATGAAGCGGTCGCCGCCGTTTGCCTTGATGTCTTCCGTCCCGCCCAGTTGCTCGCCGATGAATCCCATCAGCTCGGCGCTGCGAGCTCGTACTGCTTTCCATCGGGGAACGGCGATCGATTGCACCTTGACCATGCCGCTGAAGATCAGCACGACGAAGCCGGTGACCCCGAGGCCGATCAGCCAGTGTTCGACCCACAGCAACACCAGGATCCCTGCGATCAGGATGAGGTTTCCTATCACCATGATCGTGAACGAGCTGAAGAAGTTCGACAGCGAGGTCACATCGCCGTCGATGCGCTCGATCAACGCCCCTGGCGTGTGTTCTTTGTGGAAGCCCATGTCCAGGTGGAGGACATGTTCGGCGAGATCTGCTCGAAGGTCATTTGTGGCCGACCACCCAACGTCGACGCTGATGTAAGTCGCCCACACCTTGGCGCCCTGCTGGAACACGGCGATCACGATGAACCAGATCGCGAGCGGCACCAGTTTGCTGACCTCTGTGCCGCGGGTGGCCCCGTCGAGGAAGGCGCGGATCAACTGGGGACCTGCCAACTGCAAGGCGATGCCCGTGAGCGCGACCACGGCGAGCAATGCGACGCGGCCGCGCAAAGGTCTGAGGTATTTGCGGAGTATTCGGACGTACGATCGGACGGGAATCATTCTTGGTGACCTTCCAAGTGTGGGCAGCGCAACGCCGGAGCGTGGATTGGGCTGTCCAGAAGAACAGGACGGCGAGTGTGCCGGCTGGCGTTGCCGCCGGACCTGTGGCTCGTGTAGCCGTGAGGGCTAGAGCATCGCCGGGACGTGAGCCGGGTCCGCGGCGAATGTGCCTGCTCTAAGTCTGAACACCGAACTCACCTCCCTTGGGGGCGAACAAGATCGCCAAGAATTCGTTCCGCAGTGTGGCACGCGTCGCGGAGCGGTGTCAAGGCGTGATTTTGATGTCATTGCGAAACAATCGCCCCACAATCACGTTGCCGTGGTGTTGTGCAAACTGCGGTTGGATGGCGGACGAGGCCGTTTCATTCCCAACGGAAGAAACGCAACGCCAGCACGGCGCTCACGATCGTGATTGCACCGAAGACGAGCCAGGAAAGCCCGGCGTCGAGTCCCAGCCATGCTTCTTGGGTGATCAAAACCGCGTGCCACAGCGGGGTGAAGTCCGCAACTTGTCTCATCACATCCGTCAAGACTTCTGGGGGAGGTCCGGCACCGCCTAGGAAGAGCATCACGAACCACACCAGCATGCCAACGGCCTGAGCGGCTCTCGCGGTGGGGAGTACGGCACCGAGGAATATCCCGAATGAGGCGAACCCGACTACAAGCACGGCAAACACTCCGAATACGGCCAGCATCGAATCGGCCGGTTGGAAGTCATAAACGAGGTTGGCTGCGATCAGGAGGAGGATCCCGCTGGCCAACGACAGCACGAACGCCACGGCCAGTTCGGCAGCAGCGACTTCCCAGGCTCCGATCGAAGAGGCGTGGAACCGTTTCAGTACGCCGCGTTCGCGGTTGCCAGCAAGGTGCGTCGGAATGCTGATCACGCTGACGGAAGCGACGACAAGCGCCAGGTATGCCGGCACGTAGTAGCTCATCGGTCCGACTCCGCGATATATCAGCTCCTCGCCTGGGCCCGAAGGTTCGTTGCCGAACACACCGCCGAGGACGAACAAGATGATCAACGGCAATGCCAACGAGAAGACGACTGTCAGCGGTTCTCTCAGGAAGAGTTTCAGCTCGACCCAGGCGAGTTGCAGCGTCTTCATGTCACATTCCCGCCCGTGATGTTGAGGAACACGTCCTCGAGGCTGGCTCGCTTGACATCCATATCTACGGGCGTCTCGCCATGCGAGTCGAGCGCCACCGCAACTCGGGCCAGAAGGGCACCGTGTCCGGTCACAGTCACTCTTCGCCCGTTGCGATCCAGCCCGGCGACCTCTTCGAGGGCCTCCAAGAAGCTGAGGTCTGGCAGGTCCGTCGAGAAGGTGACTCGAGCGTCCCCTGCATGAGCCTCGATCAAGCCGTCGACTGTGTCGATTGCAACGACTCGCTTGTGATCGATGACCGCGATGCGGTCGCACAGGTTCTCAGCCTCGTCCATGAAGTGAGTCACGAGCACCACCGTCGTACCCATTTCGCGAATCTGCCGAATCAGATCCCACGTAACGCGCCGTGACATTGGGTCGAGGCCCGTTGTCATCTCGTCGAGGAAGACCAGCTTCGGCGCGTTGGCGACGGCTAGAGCGACGAACAGCCGCTGCTGTTGGCCTCCGGACAGGCTACCGAAGCTTGCATCGCGTTTCTCTGCGAGGTTCCACTGTTCGAGTACGTGTTCCCACGGTGGTCCACCCGGATTGCGAGAGGAGAACAGCTTGATAGCCTCCCAAACTTTCAAACGATCCGGTAGGGCCGACTCCTGAAGCTGCGAGCCGATCTGACGGCGCAGCTCTTCCGATTCGCTCCGAGGGTCCAGGCCGAGCACCGCCAGCTCACCACCGTCCGACTTGCGGAGACCCTGCAGGCATTCGACCGTCGTCGTCTTGCCGGCGCCGTTGGGACCCAATATGCCGAAGATCTCTCCCTCGGCAACTGAGAATGAAACGTCTTCAACCGCGACAAAATCTCCGTAGCGCTTTTGCAGGTGCTGCGCCTCTACGACGAGTGTCAACTACGCATCTGCTTTGGCGGCGCGCTTCGCTCGAATGATCGACCACAGGACGAGGAGGGCGACGATCGCTACAACCTGAGACAGCACGATGACCTTCGTTCTGTCCTCGGAGCTGACGCCTTCGATGCCCTTTGCCTTTGCGCTGTGATCTTTGAACGTCGCAGCGTCCGTCATCGTTTGCTCCATTCCGCCGACCGCGCTCCGGGTCGCTGCAAGGTCGATTGCCTCGGCCGAACTATCCGCAGAGCGGTCTGGCATGTCAGCGGGACGAGGATGCCCATCCCCAAGTGTCGCCCCGCTGCGGGCCCGCCGCCAGGGGCGGAGGTCCCGTGGTTTCGTGCGGCTTGCCCCCGCCGCAAGTGCTCGTGAGCGAGGGGACTTTGAACGACCGGCAGAGGACTCCTGGGAACACCCTCAAGCCTGGTCGTCCGCTTATGGTCATCAGGGACATCGACCCACCAAAGCCTCTACCGCCGCGGCGCCGGCGCGCCTAAACATGAAGGTGAAGCTTCACGCGGAGGCACAATATGCGTACGCAACAGATGATCGTCTGGATCGTCGGCGTAATCATCGCCGCAGCCGTCACAGTGCAGGTGGGTCTCGTTCTTTGGCTTGGCTGGGCTCTTGGGCTGGCGGTCGGGTTCGGCTCGCTAGCCCTCATCGCCGCGGTCTACCACTTCCTTCTCCGGCCCTGGCACCACAAGTGGGGCGCCACGGATGCCGAAGCCACGATGCGAATGCCCGGCGACAGCTACATCTCGAACGCCGGCCAAGCAACGAGGGCCATCAGCATCGACGCCGACCCCGAAGATGTGTGGCCGTGGCTGGTTCAACTCGGCTATGACAAGGCTGGCTGGTACAGCTACGACTGGATCGACAACGATGGCGAACCGAGCGCAGACCGGATCCTGCCCGAGCATCAGCACCTCGACCCTGGGGACAAGATCCTGATGATGCCCGACTTGGGTTTTGTGGTTCGCGACGTCGAGGAGCCGCGCTCGATTGTGAGCGTCCTCGAAGACGGCTCCACGAGCTGGGCGCTCGGCCTATATCCGGACAACGGTCACGGCACGAGGTTGGTCAGCCGGTGGAGGCCACACTTCGACAAGACTCCGGCCACGTTATTCATGACCGCGCTTGCCGATCCGGGCACGTTCATCATGGAGCAGAAGATGCTCCGCACGATCCGCGACCGGGTTGAAGACGCCGAGGACGACTAGCTGTTGATGCGGGTAATGGCGTAGGGAGTCGACCCGCGGACGGCTCGACTCCCATGCGGAACCGCTATTTGGACAGCTGTCCCCGCACAGCACCCGGCGGGAAGTCCGAGTTGTGGACATTCACGTAGTACCGGTGTGGGTTCTGGCGGATGTCCTTGATCAGGCCTTCGTCGACGCCGTCGACGCATCCGCTCGTGGGGCTCAGTGCAACTGCCACGCCTCCGGCAACTCCAGCTTCTCCGAAGTGGATGTGGGCGGCCAGTGGGGCGGAGATGTCTGCGACTTCGATGGACCAGCACACCTCGCCTTGCCCCTGGTTGAGCGTCACGTGGGCAGTGCCACTGCCGTCGGCGTCGCCTGGCCCTGGCACCTCGTTGGCGCCGGCAAGGTTCGCCGTCAGCGGGCGCCCGCCCGCCAATGCTGGTGCCGCCAGCACGATCATGAGCGCAGCCGCAAAGAGCGCAGTAAACGTCTTCCTCATCCCTTTCCCCTTTCTCGAAGGATCCTTCCCCATGCATTACGGCCGCAATCGGATATCGGTTCCACCTACCATCGGCGCCTGAATCCTTCGCCCATTCTTCCTGTTTCGGAAATCGCAGCGGCGGTCGACTTCTACGAGTCGTTCGGGGCGGCGTCGAGCGGTATGACGATGTATACGCGTTCGTGTGGTGGGGCGATGCTCAGCTCTTCCACCTGCGCCGGATCGAGGATCTGGATGTCTCCGCCAACCGCAGCTCCGTCTACGTGCATGTAGAGGATGCGGACCTAGTCCACGCACAAGTGCCCGCACAGTGGGGACCTTCGGCCGTGGCGGAAATGCAGCGGGGGATGCGGGAGTTCTCGCTGACGGACCCAAGCGGCAACCTGATTCGAGTGGGTCACCACCTGCATCACGATCACGACCACAGCCACTAGAGCCGGCGTGTCGGGCTAGTTCGATTGGAGCGACGCGCCGTCCGAAGCCACAACAGCGGCCAGCTCGGGTTCGAGCCGATCGAGTTCGAGCTGAAACTCATTCCACGCGCTGTCGAACATCGTGTCTTCGCCCTGTTGCGCCAGCGTTCTGAGGCATTGGGCGGACGCGTACGCCGTTTCGGCGCCCAGATATGCCAGGTTGCCTGCCAACCGGTGGGCCCACCTTGCGATTTCGTCATGGTCTATGACTGCAACGGCGGATTCGAGGGCGCTGCGCGCCGCGGGATACTCCTCCAGGAAGACTTGGACTATTTCGACGTAGAAGTCGATGTCTCCTTCGACCCGGGCCAACGCGTCCTTGCTGTTGATTGAAGAAGCGTGGATGGGAATTGCATCGCGGGTCGGGCTCGCAACGGCGAGCTGCTCGATTGTTGCGTAGAGCTCATCTGCGACGAAAGGTTTCGAGATGTAAGCATCCATGCCGGCGGCGAGACATCGCTGCCTGTCTGATTCCATTGCGTGGGCGGTGAGAGCGACGATTGGGAGGCGGGACTCGTCTTCGGGCTCCGCTTCCCGAATCGCTTGTGTGGCTGCAATTCCATCGAGCTCAGGCATCTGGATATCCATCAACACGAGATCGAAGCTGTTCTTGGCGACGGCGTCTACTGCTTCCCGGCCGTTCTCTACGGCAAACGTGCGATGTCCCCGCTTCTCCAACAGGCGCACCGCAAGCATGCGGTTCGTCGGGCTGTCGTCCGCTACAAGCACATTGAGCGCTGGGCGCCTCTCCCTGAGCCAATGCCTGGTGATGATGTCTTGGCCGACGTTGTCAGGTGGCATTGCCACGGCGGCTCGCAACATGTCCCCAAGCTCGGCCGGAGCCAGTGGGCGTGGGATGTAGCCCCGGACGCCGAGCGCTCTGTACTCGGCAGCCGCGCCTCGTTCGCCGAGCGCCGGAGCCACGACGATGGGGATGCGCCCGGCGACTCCACCGGATTTTACGATCGCCTTACACAAGTCGGCTTCGCCCTCTGCACAAGCCACGACGACGGCATCCGGCGGCGGACCGTTGACCCCCAACTCCATTGCAGCAATAAGGGCGTGGGCGTCGTCGAAGGCGAGAGGCAATGCACGGGCTGTGCGGAGAACGGCAGCCATGTTTCTCCGTACCGACGGATCCATGGATAGAACTGCGACGACCAATTGCTCACCGTCACGCTCGGTGTCGAAGCCGGGTTCGATACCGCCGAGAAGCTGCCCGACGCTGGCTGTGAAGTGGAACGTGCTCCCGTGGCCGACCTGGCTTTCGAGCCAAATCCGACCGCCCATGAGTTCGACTATTTGTGAGGTAATAGCCAGGCCCAGTCCGGTGCCACCATGACGTCGCGTAGTGGAACTGTCTGCTTGCGAGAATGCTTCGAAAATCTGCTGCTGCTTGGAAGCCGGAACCCCAATCCCGCTGTCTTCAACTGAGAAGTGCAATGAGACGCCGCTTTCGTCTGACGACTCGAGCCTTACGGCAACAATGACTCCGCCTACGTTGGTGAACTTGATGGCGTTCCCCACCAGGTTGTACAACACCTGGCGGAGGCGCCCCGGGTCTCCAATGACACCGTCTGGAACATCGTCGGCTATTGACTGTTCGAGAGTCAGACCCTTCTCGGCAGCCCGCACGGCCAGGGTCCTCACGGTATCGCCGATCGTGTCGCGCAAGCTGAACAGCACCTCCTCCAGCTCCATCTGGCCTGCTTCGATCTTCGATAGATCGAGGATGTCGTTGACCAGAGTCACTAGGCCGTCGACGGCACGCCGAGTCGTTTCCAGATACTCGTTCTGTTCTGGAGTGAGCCGGGTGCCCAACGCGAGCTCAGTCATTCCGAGAATCGCGTTCATGGGCGTCCGGATCTCATGGCTCATGTTGGCGAGGAACTGTGACTTCGCGTCGGTGGCGACCTCAGCCGCCGCGAGTGCGTCTCTCAGGCCGTTTTCCGCTCGACGCCGCTCCGTGATGTCCCGCGAAGCCGTCTGTATCTCCGTCACCTGTCCGGTTCCGCTGTCGCGGATCGCCTTGCTGTTGGACTCGACCCATACAACCGAACCGTCCTTGCGAATCAGTCGGTGGACGGTCGCATGAATGCCGCCCTCCTCGATTGCGGCTCGATACTGAGCAGCAATCTGATCTGACTCCTCTGCGGGCACGATCTCCGTGATGGCACGCCCCAGAAGCTCCTTGGGCGAATAGCCGACAAGCGTCTTGGAGGAAGGCGAGACATACTTCGCCACTCCCGACTCGTCGGCGCTGATGATGAGGTCGCTGGCGTTCTCCGCAAGCAAGCGGTATTGCTGCTCGCGTCGGCGCAGTTCCGCCTCGGCCTGCTTCCGCTCCGAGATCTCTCGCGAGGTGAGCACCCATGCCTCGACGTCGGGATCCTCGATCAAGTTGACGGCCCTGGTCTCGAACTCGATCCAAGGGCTCGAGGCGTCGACTCTGGTTCGATGCTCGATTGTGCGAGTCGACTCGCCGGGCAGGGTAGAGCGAGCTGCCTCGAGTACTGCTTCGACGTCGTCCGGGTGAATGTTCTCCAGCGCGGAAGCTCCAACCATGTGATGAGGCGGGACGCCGAGGACTGCCTTCGAAGAGGGGCTCATGTACGTGATGGTGCCGTGGGAATCCATTGTCCAGATAACGTCAGAGACGTTCTGAACCAGTGCCTTGTGGCGGCGCTCGACTCGCGTGAGCCGGCGCCGCATTTCTTCGACGTTGGTCAAGTCGGTGATCGACACGATGCAGCGACTGAGGCCGAGCTCATCGGGAGGCGCCGACCATCTCATGAACCCCTCCAGTGGAGAGCCGTCGAGCCTGGCGCCATGGACGTCAGTGGAAGTCTGTTTCTTCCCTTGCCAAATCGCGACCATGACTTCGATGAAGGAGGGACGGGATTCTGGCACGATCGTCGCCGGGTCGAGGCGCCCAATGAGCTGACCGACGTCATTGGCGCCAAGCATTCGCATTGCTTCGCTGTTGACGTCGATCACTTCGATGAGGGAGGCTCCGAGATCAACCTGCTCTGGGTTGTCGGACAGGAACGCACGTAGGTCTGTCACTCCGTCTGCGCGCAGATCGTTGAGCCATTGCCCGACCTCGCTGAAGTCCTCCATCCACAACGAGACCGGAGCGCCGTTGAAGAGAAAGCGGTACTCGATTGCGGCGTCTCGGAACGAATTCCCAATTGAACGGGCACCGGCTGAGATTCCGACGAAGACGAGGAACTGAATGGCCATTGCCCCGACGGTGCCTGCTAAGTCGGACGTAAATGGCAGCTGGAGCAGCCATACCGCCGCCATGATTCCCAAGTAGATCAAGTGCTGCTTGCGCACATACAGCCAACAAATGGCCGAGAAGGCAGCCACACCGACCACCGCCAATTCCAGCGTCAGACTGCTGTCGACCGGGATATAGGCGGCGGCCGAAAGCGCTAGGAGTACTGCCAGAATCGGGGCTCTGGGAACATCGCGCCTCTCTTGCCAATATGCAAGAAGGGCTACGACCGCAGTGCTGATGGCGATTGCGCCCAGCAGCGGGTTGTCCGTTGCCGGAGCGACGAGTACCAAGACGACTGAGACGACACCGGCCCAATTGCGGAACATCCGCACGATGTCGGCTTCGCTCGCCGCTTGCAACCTGAGTCGCGCAGGCTCGGTCGAGGCGCCGGTGGCAATGCCCGATTCGGTTCGATCCTTCACTGGAAGATTATCGGGAGTTGCCCTGCGAATCTTGACTAGTGCGCTTGGTAGCGGGTTTTCTAGTCACTCGGCCGCCGGCGCTCAGCCAGTTCACAACGGCCTCGCGAGGTCGGTCGGGTCATCGGCCTCTATACCTCCGCCGCAACAAGCTGCACTGTGACCCTGAAGACGCCCGGGCGCGCGCTGAGGACTAACTCGAGGGCAATACCGGCAATGACCTTCTCTTTGGAGCAAGGGCCGTGACGTGCTCCTTGGCGTACAGGAACGGACTCTGTCAAGGCGGATTGGGGGTCAACTCGTTTGCCGGCTGTGAATGGCGAAGCGACAGTCCTTGGTTGGTTGCACGACGCCGATGCTGCAATTCGTTGGCAGGTCGAGCGGGATCTGCTCGACCTGCCTGAATCGGAATGGGCCGCAACCCGTGCGCTCGTTGCGACCGAGGGCTGGGGCCGCAGGATCTTGGATGTGCAGGATCCGGCGGGAACGTGGGGTGGCGGCCTCTATACGCCAAAGTGGACCTCAACGAACTACACCCTGCTGCTTCTGCGTCGTTTCGGTCTCGACCGCGACAACCAGCAGGCTCGTGTCGGCGCTATGCACCTGCTCGACGATGCCGATTGGCACGAAGGTGGCGTGTCGTACTGGAAATCACGCAAGCTCGCCGAACGCTGTGTCAACGGCATGGTCCTGTCGGAGTGCGCTTACTTCGGGATCGAAGACCCGCGTGTCGACTCAATCGCCGAACTGCTCTTGCGGGTGCCGATGATTGATGGTGGCTGGAACTGCGAGGACTACAGGGGAGCGACCCACAGCTCGTTCCACACCACGATCTCGGTACTCGAGGGCCTATTGGAGTGGAAACTTGCCACCGGATCGGATGAGGCAGACGCTGCGATTGCGGCCGGTCACGAGGTCCTGCTCGCGCACGAGATGTACAAGTCCCATCGAACCGGGGAGGTCATCAACGAGGCATGGCTGCGCCCGACATTCCCGCCACGCTGGCACTACGACGTGCTGCGCGGCCTCGACCACTTGCGTGACGCTGACGCTAAGCCGGATCGGCGAGCCGCGTCTGCTGTCGAGGACCTCGTGAACAGGCGGCGAGCCGATGGTCGCTGGCCAAAGGGCGGCCAATACACGGGTGTTACCCACTTCACCATGGAGCCGGGTCGGGTCCCCGGTCGCTGGAACACGCTGCACGCAATGCGAGTGCTGCGTTGGTGGGACGGCTAGCCCGCTGTCGGTAGGGCCGAAATCGGGTCAATCGCCCTTTCCCGGCCATTCGGCTGGCTCCATAGGTTGGGGGGTAGGCCCGGACAACAATCGGGGCCGCTGTCGCGTCACAATTCGCTAAGTGGTGAAATCCGGCTACTGTTCCGGCCGCTGCCGCACGGCGAGGCCGGCGTCTCAGAACGCATCACCGTCGCGGATGAACAGCACGCTCCCGGGTTTGGCTGCCTCATCTCTCCCGCCCGAATTCGCACCAACTGCGTGGTTCTGGGTTGTGCGCTACCAAAACCGAAGCCCAGCGCTAGTGCGCGGGCCGCCAGGAGAAGACCTCGTGTCAAATACCTTTGCCGACCTCGGCCTGCCCAACGAGCTTGTATCGCCGTTGCGCAAAGCCGGAATCACCGAACCCTTTCCAATCCAAGCTGCGACGATTCCTGACGCCTTGGCTGGTCGTGATGTCCTAGGACGGGCGCCAACCGGCTCCGGGAAGACTCTCGCTTTCGGGCTGCCGCTGCTGGCGACTATCGGAAAGTCGAAGCCACGCCGTCCCCGTTCGCTGATTCTTTCCCCAACCCGTGAGCTTGCCGAGCAGATCCGCAAAGAGCTTGCTCCGATCGCCGCCGGGCGTGGACTGCGGCTTCTCACCGTCTACGGTGGTGTTTCGTATCACCCCCAGCGCTCCAAGCTGAAGCAGGGTGTCGACGTGCTCATTGCTTGCCCGGGTCGGCTCCAGGACCTCATCGAGCAGGGTGACGTTTCTCTGGAAGCTGCGGAATACGTTGTGATCGACGAGGCTGACCGTATGGCGGATATGGGTTTCATGCCGCAGGTGCGCAAGCTGCTCGACATGACGTCTGATCAGCGCCAAACGATGATGTTCTCGGCGACATTGGACGGCGATGTCGCTGAGCTCACCAAGCGATATCAGAACGATCCCGTTCGGCACGAGACGGGCGCCGACACACTCGACTCGGGAAATGCCAAGCACCACTTCTGGCGAGTCGAGCACACCAATCGTCTCGACCTCGTTGCCGAGGTGGCTCATGCCCACGAATCCACCCTTGTCTTCACGCGGACTCGCCGCGGTGCCGACCGTCTGGCTCGCCAACTTCACAAACAGGGTGTGGCCGCGGAAGCGATTCACGGCGGTCGCTCGCAGCGGCAGCGCGATCGTGCGCTGCGCCAGTTCAAGAACGGCCAGGCGGAGGCGCTGATCGCCACCGACGTTGCGGCACGTGGCATTCACGTCGACGGCGTCGAGTGTGTGATTCACTTCGATCCGCCAGAGGATCACAAGGCGTACCTGCATCGCTCGGGCCGAACAGCTCGTGCCGGTGCCGAGGGCCACGTCGTGTCGTTCATTCAGCACGATCAGGTCAAGTCGAATTATCGGCTGCAGAACAGCCTCGGCCTCAGCGGGGCCGTCGCCAAGCCGTCGGTTGACGCTTTGTTGAACGGTGGTGGTGAGCAGCTTGGTGCGCCGGGCGAACGCACGGACAGCCCGGTGCGGTCACGTTCCGGCAGCGGCGGCCACAACGGCCAGAGGCGCTCCAATTCGAACAACCGGAATCGGTCGCGCAGCAACCGCAACCGGTCCCGCAACTCGCAGCGGGGAAGTCGTAACGACAACCGGGCCAACTCGAGGGCCAACGATCGTGACGGCAACCGCCGCGATGCCGAGTCGGTCGACCGCGACGGAAACCGGCGAGACTCCTACAACGATCGCGACGCGAATGGGCGCAAGCCGAGCTCCACCCGCAACCGCTCGAGCAGTTCGAATGCCGGGGACAACGGAAGATCCGGCGGCAACTCGCGTAACAGCAGCAAAGCTGGCAATAGCAACGGCGGGCGGCGCAGGTCTGGGTCCTCAACCGGCGGCTATCGCGGTAACTCGTCCGGCTCTCGATCCAACAGCAACGGGCGCTCGGGCGGTGGCCCTTCGAGCCGGCAGCGTCGCCGCAAGCCGTCGGGTGGCTACCGCTAACACCGACTGATCGGCGGCCGGCCGGCCTTAAGCCTCTACCGCGCCCTATATGGGCAGTTCGATGATGTCTACGCATTCGATGGCGGAGGCTCGCTTCTATGGCGATCATCTGGGGCTTATTCATCACTGCACTGGCTCTGGTCTGCTGGGGAGGACAAACTCTGGCGCTCTTCGCGCCGGCGGCGGCTGAGCGATACGGTCTGGCCGACAAGCCAGACGACGTCGACCCAGCCTTCTATGCGGATGGGCGCGGCGAAGCCGCTTGGGACTTTGTCACACTGTGGACCCTTGGAGTCGCCGGGGTCTTGCTTCTGGTCGACGCCTCGGCTTGGGCCTATTTCGGGCTGATTGGTGGGGCCATCTACGTGTACTTCGGCGGGCGTGGTGTATTGGCGCGACAACGGATGGCCCGGCAGGGAATCCGTATCGGAAGTGACTCTGCCGTTAGGACTGCGTACTGGGCGCTATCGATCTGGGGCGTCGCCGGCATGATCACGCTGATTGCGGCGATTGTGGCGCTGGACTGATGGAAGTCACCGGGCTCACCTGGGTGGTGGGAGTCGCCGGTCTCGTGCTGAGCGCCCTTCTCGGATCGCTCCAGCTGGTCGCCGTGCTCCGGCCCACGGCCGATTGGACCGTGGACAACGTCTACGGCGGCTCTCCCGCCGGAACCGATCGCAAGGCCTACTTCGCCTTCAACCAGGGAATGGCTTGGGCCGACACCTCGCTGTGGATCCCAATCCAGATGGTCGGAAGCATCGGAATGCTTGCGGGGCAGCGGTGGGGATTCTTGCTCGCTCTGGCGGCATCGCTGACCTTTATCTATACCGCTATCACTGTGTTCATCTGGGATCGCGATCTCGAATTCCGCAAGAACACGGTCTTCTACTGGGTCGTCGTCTGGGGGATCTGGCCGGCGTTCGGGATTGTCCAGGGCATCTACGCGTT
>JAHEJX010000011.1 GCA_024638645.1 Actinomycetes bacterium | reverse complement strand
GCACGCCGCTCATTTGCCTTCACCACTCCGGCGGCAACGTGGTGCAGTTTCGGGTTCTCGCCGACCGTCTAGGTCCGGACCAACCGGTCTATGCCTTTACGGCTCGGGGGCTCGATGGCCGTGCTGAACCGGTGGACTCAATACAGGAGATGGCCCGTAATTACCTTGCGGAGCTTCGTCACGCCCTACCGAACGGCCCCTATCGCCTTGTCGGCGACTGCTTCGGGGGGTGCGTAGCTCACGAGATGACGTTGCAGCTCGAAAGCAGTGGCCACAAGGTCGAGCAACTCGTAGTAATCGACGGCGCACTCCCTTGGGGGGATTCGCGAGCCGTGACCAAACTCGACAAGGCACGTCGCACGATCAGGAATGAAGGCCTTGTCGGGCTGGCCAGGGGAGTGATCCGACTGGCCAGAAGAAGGAGTGGGATGATTCTCGGGGCCTCTTTCGGTGGCGAGGACGGAAGGATTCGTACCAACAGTCAGCGGGTTAGAGAGGCGAGCCTCACAGCGTTCGGCAAGTTTCAGCCCGGCAAGGTCGAAGCCCCGCTCCTTCTCGTTCGCGCGAATCAGGATCAGCGAGTCTCCGATGGCAGGTACTGGCACAAAGACTGGCAGGGCCATGCGAGCACTATCGATACCGTGTTCGTAGATGCCGATCATATCTCGATACTCCAAGAGCCTGCAGCGGTCCAGCAGGTTGCCGACGCGTTAGGGGGTGACCGTGATTACTAGTGAGGACGTGCAACGGAGTATCCCCGCATTCGCATCCATCGCCATTGTCGAGGAAGACGGCGAGACTCCGAGCCCCTGGAGCCAGGAGGAGTCGTTACTCGCTGCAACCGCCGTTGAAGGGCGCAGAAGGGCCTTTCGATTGGGAAGAAAGGCCGCGCATCAGGCATTGGCCGAGCTGGGCCTGGACGATGGACCCATCCTCAGAGGCCCTGCGGGCCAACCCCTCTGGTCGCAAGGCACCGTCGGCTCGATCACCAACAAGGAATCCGTCGCAGCAGCGATCGTCGCCCACAACCACACGGCCCAAGCAGTCGGAATTGACCTCGAGTTCGTTCAGCCCGTCCACGAGATCGAGTCGCTAGTTCTCAGACGGGAAGAAGCCAGTTGGGTCTCAGCTTTGAGGGGCATGGAGCGACAACGTGCTGTCATAGCCGTTTTCGCTGCGAAGGAAGCCATTTTCAAGGCTCTTTATCCGGTTGTTCTCAACCCGTTCGGCTTCGATGCCGCAAGTCTCCAGCCTCGACCATGGGGTTTTGAGGCGACAATTGTCAAGACCCTGCACCCTATGTACCCACGTGACAGCTCAGTTGCGGTCGTAAGCCGGTGGGAAGTCGACAGAGTGCTGTGTTGGGTTGTGATTCGCCGAGAAAATGGTGACGAGCTCGGGGACCCCGTACCGCGGGACACCTTCAACGGTTCCTGAAACGATGAGTGGACTTAGATGAACGTGTCCGCTCTGGAACGGTCGCTCATCGATGCTCTCTATGGCGGGCGGCTTCGCGAAGCTCTCGACGATTGGCTTGACAAAGATGGGTTGACCGACCGCGACAGGATACGCGCTCAGGAGATCTCAGTTGGTCTCGCTCGCTTTGACTCGGCGTTGTTCAAAGCGACTGAGGAGCTTCGCTCTGATCTCACCGAGGTGGGCCCCGGGGTAGAGGTATTGTTGGATCGGGAGCGTCTCGACGGGAGACTCAAGGTTCTCGTATCGAGGGACAATTTCGGCCGTACGCTCGACCAACTACGACTGCATGGCTTCGTCCCGATGCGCACACTCGGTGAGACAGCCGACAGAGCGATCCGCAAGGCCGGGCTTGACATCAACATGATCGCACCCAAAGGTCCCCTCACTTCGGTCTCGGTGACACGAAGGGCGCAAGCGCCACGCATCGTAAGCCGAATGAATCCCGGCATGAGCGACTTCCAGGTGTCTCTCCCTTCCTGGGCTTGGTGGGCTTACTGGGGCGTCAAACCGATACGCAGGGTGGGTCGAGCATTGGGAATGCTTCAGAGGAGTGCGGCCGCGGGACCTTTCCTGGGTACCCCAGAAGGAATGGTGTCGAGTCTGCTGGAACTTGTCGGGCTGAGCCAAGATGACCTGTTGATCGACATCGGATGTGGTGATGGTCGGGTGTTGATAGAGGCCGTCGAAAGCTTCGGCTGCAGAGGGCGGGGTGTCGAGGTCGATGCGACACTCGCAGCTCTTGCGAAGCGCAAAGTATCCGATGCCGGGCTCAGCCGTCGTGTGAGCATCGAACATGGGGACTTTGCGAAGGCAAGGTTGGACCAGGCCGACGTCGTCTTCGCATTCCTTCCCGTCGGGCATCTGGGGAGGATTATCGAACCCGTTTTGAATCGAATGGCGCCCGGCGCCCGGCTGGTTGTGCACGAACAGGACGAGGCTCACCTCAACCCTGAGCCCGACTCCAGCAGTCTTGTTGTCGTCGATATGGGTGTGACGGTTGCCCATACCTGGACGGCTTGAATTCGCAACCGAGGTTGGACTGCGATCTGGCTCTAGCTCAGAGGCTCAGTTCCGCCAGACTGCTCGGCAAGCTGGCGGCGATCGATCTTGCCGCTTGTGGTACGGGGGAACTCGTCAACGACCATCAATTCGAGTGGAAGCGCGTACTTCGGCAACCTCTTTGCGGCATGTTTCATCACTTCGGATGCCTCCACGGACTGCCCCTCAGACGCCTTCACCGCAGCATGAATCGACTTGCTGCCGGACGCATCGGGAACTGCGTACGCGGCGGCTTCCGACACTGCATCATGGCTGGCCAATGCCGCTTCCACCTCGTCGAGCTCGACTCGGTGCCCGCGTGTCTTGATCATGCGATCCTGGCGTCCGAGGAACCGGAGCAACCCGTCCTCGTGTCGAACGACGACATCACCCGTCCGGTAGTACACCTCGGGGAAGTGCCCGAAGCTGTCGCGCAGGAAGAACGCCCGCTCGTTCAGATCGGGGCGGTTCCAGTATCCCTTGGTGAGGGTTGAACTACGGATGCAAAGCTCGCCGGCTACACCGACCGGGCACTCATTACCGTCCTCGTCGATGATGATGTCGACCGAGTTGTATGACACCGTCCCGATGGGAATAGGCTCGTCGAAGTCTTCAGGCAGCGACGGGATGTCGTAGATGGTGCAGGATGGAGCCTCGGCCGGTCCGTAGACGTTGCTGAACTGCACCTCGGGTAGAGCTTCCATGAGGGTGCGCAGGTGCTTCGGCGGGAACGGTTCACCGCCAAACATGATCCACCGCAGCGATGACAGATCACGCTGCTCCATTGCGCCGCGTTCGAGCATCTCGATCAGGACGTAGGGGACGGTGAACACGCAGGTGATACGTTCACTGTCGATGTACTGAGACCAGCTTGCCGGCAGCTTGGTGACTGCCTCCGGAACGAGCACGACTGTGGCGCCCGACTGCGCCGTCGAAAAGAAGTCGAAGATGCTGAGATCGAAGTGCAGCGGGGCGTGGCTCGCCACCCGATCCTCCGGCTGCAGCCCAACGTGAAGCGCTCCCCAGCGGGCGTAGCTAACGCTGCCGTGGTGGGTATGAATCATTCCCTTCGGAAAGCCCGTCGACCCGGACGTGTACATGATGTAGCCGAGATCCTGATCGATGATCCACACGTCGGGAGTTGCCTTGGGCATCGCTCGCACTTGATCCCAGGTGAGACTCGCGAAAGGCGTCTCGGCAGCGACGCCATACAAGCGCAGGTCCATTGACTCGTCGAGCTGCCGCAATGGTTTGGCCATGTGATCTGCGCTCACAACATGACGGATCGAACAGTCGCGCAAAATGAAGTCGAGGCGGTCGACCGGCATGAATGGATCGAGAGGAACGAATGCGCCCCCTGCCTTGAGGATCCCGTATATCGCTACGCCGAGCTCCAGGCTCTTGCGCATGAATATCCCGACTCGATCCTGGGGCTGCAAGCCTTCCCGGATGAGCATGTTGGCCAGCTGACTGCTCGCAGCGTCCAGCTCGGCGTACGACATCTCGTCGCCCTGGAAGCTCAGCGCCGGATGAAGGGGTGTCTCCTCCGCGAAGTAACCCACTGGCGAGTGAATCAGGAAATCGAACATCTTCTAACCCCCGGGCGTCCCAACCCTGATCTGGTCGGATCACACGACAATACCGCCACTCTCAGTAACCATCATCTCTCGGAACTGAAGAGCGCATTTCTTAGTTCGTAGCAGGCTGCAGATTCGGATGCCGGTGGTCTGAGGTGGGATTCGTCTCGGCGTGGAGACGGCCGACGAGGTGGTCGACTGCTGCCGCTGCGCGGTACTCAATCGCGAACCAACAGACATCCCGGCTGGGAGCAGCTTCCAGATCGGATATCAGGACTGGGCCACCGGGACTGGTGCACGTGTTTGCGCAGATTCCGGCGGACATTCATTACGCCGTGTCCCGAGATAGCTGTGTGCAGTTCCGAGTCGTGTGGCGGATCGCCCTTTACGAACGTGAAGAGTCGTAACCGAACGGTTGGCCGCAGGTCATGCACTCGCTGTCTGACTCCGAGGTAGCAGCGCGGCACCATGGGCACGGGAGGTCGACTGTCATAGGTCCCGAAAACGGATGGGTGTTGCCCGGTGAGGTGGACTTGCCCCGGCCCGGCCCCCGCTTTGATGCGCCGACCACACCGGCTACGAGCACGGCCCCCGCAACGATGCTTTCGATCATCCGACTTACCTCTCTCTGATCGGAACGATCGGGAGGCTAGGACCGCTAAGCCTGATTTTCGCGTCTTTCCGCGGTCCGCTCAGACGATGGACTGGCTGGCAGTGACCGCCCGCTCGAGCTCTGCGACCAGATACTCGTATGCATAGCGGTCCTGGCGCAGCGTCGACTCGGCCTCGAAAACGAGCATCATCGACGAGTGATAGACAATCCAGCGATCGAGCTGCATGGGCTCTATGGAGCGCCCGTAGCCATCTTGGAATGCGGCGGCGGCATCCGGGCCTGCCTTGAGGTTCATCAGCCAGAGCGATTTGGTCAGGTCCCATTCCGGGGGAGCCAGCGTCGCCCATTCCCAGTTGATGAGGGTTACGGCGCCCTCATCGTCCACGAGGAAGTTCTCGGGGATGGTGTTGGTGTGAGCAACGCGAGGCGCAGACGCGAAGGGAGGCCTAACCATGCGAGCGCGCTCCAGCAGCTCGGCCCGATAGCCGATCTTGGCGCGATACCGCTCGAGCCGACGGAACGTGGACATGAAATCGACGCTCACCCATTCCTGATCGATACCCCGGGAGAGATTGGAGAGGGGGTTGGGCTCGGTGTCGTGGACGGCCCTCAAGATGGCGCCCGCACTGCGCGCGGTCCTCGCGTTCTCGGGCAACGTTCCAATCGTCCACTGTCCAGAATCCGTGAACAGGGTCCAGTGGACCGTGTCGTCCTCGATACCGCGGTCAACGACTACCGGTAGACCCGCAATCCCGGCAAGGGCTTCGAGGGAGTGAGACTCGCGCCGCTCTCTGGCCGGAGTTCCGTAGATCTTGAGAATGCGAGTGCCGGCGCTCGTCCAAATGCGAAATACTCGATTTGAGCCGAGTAGGCGTTCTGCGCTGCTCAACTCTTGAACCCGTCCGCCTACGGACATACGTTCAGCAAGCTTGATGGGTTCGACCACTCGCTCTTCCCCGAATCTCGGTGTAGTTCGGCCCTATTGTTCCACGCGACCCGGCATGGGGAAACGTCTTGGCGGGGGACACGGTGCGTCCGGTCTGGCTTGGGACAGAGCGCCTTGTCCTTGCCTGTAACCTCACGGCTCCAATAGACGGAGGAGACCGGTGGCCATCAACATCACCCTGCCCGACGGATCGGTACGCGAGTATCCCGATGGCGTCACGGGCACGGACGTTGCTGAGAGCATCGGCTCCCGGTTGGCCAAGGCTGCCGTTGCGGTGAAGCTGGATGGGGAGAGTCGCGACCTGTCCCGTCCCATTGAGTCCGACGCAGCTATCGAGATCATCACTGAAAACACGGAGGCGGGCCGCCACATCATGCGCCACAGCGCAGCCCATGTGATGGCGCAAGCAGTTCTCGATCTCTACCCCGGAGCCAAATTCGCCATTGGCCCGCCCATCGAGGATGGGTTCTATTACGACTTTCAGGTCGAGGAGCCGTTTACACCGGACGACCTCGACCGCATTGAGGAGCGTATGGCTGAGATCATCTCATCCAATCAGTCGTTCGAACGTGACGTGGTTTCGTCGAGCGACGCCGAGGGCATTTTCTCCGATCAGCCGTTCAAGCTGGAGATCATCCGTGGGGTCGACGAGTCCGAGGGCGTTGGGGGCAGCGAGGTCTCGATCTACAGGAACGTCGACTTCGTCGACCTTTGTCGTGGGCCTCACGTTCCTTCGACTGCGCGCCTGAAGGCTGTGAAGTTGCTTCGATCGGCCGGGGCATACTGGCGCGGCGACGAGAACAATCCCCAGTTGCAGCGAATCTACGGCACAGCATGGGAATCGAAGAAGGAACTCGATGCCTACCTCAACCGCCGCGAGGAGGCTGCCAAGAGAGACCACCGCAAATTGGGTCGTGAGCTCGACCTCTACTCGTTTCCGCAGGAGCTGGGCAGTGGATTGGCGGTCTGGCACCCGAACGGCGGGATGCTCCGTAAGGTCGTTGAGGACTACAGCCGTCAGATCCATGAGGACTACGGGTTTGTGTTCGTGAACTCGCCACACGTCGCCAAAGCAGACCTCTGGCAGACGTCCGGCCATCTCGACTTCTACGCGGACAACATGTATCCGGGCATGGACCTCGACGAAGGCCAGCAGTACCGGGTCAAGCCGATGAACTGCCCCTTCCACGTACTCGTTTACAAGTCGAATGCTCGTTCTTACCGGGAGTTACCGCTCCGGTTCTCAGAGCTGGGCGCCGTCTATCGCTATGAGCGTTCTGGTGTGCTCCACGGCCTGCTGCGGGTCCGGGGCCTCACCATGGATGACAGCCACACCTTCTGCACTCGCGACCAGCTTCCCGAGGAATTGGCACAGCACCTGGAGTTCGTGCTCACTTTGCTTGGCGAGTTCGGCTTCGAAGACTTCGAGGCAGACCTGAGCACCCGGCCGGAAGACAAGTGGGTGGGCGATCTCGAGCTATGGGAAGTCGCAACCGAGTCGCTGCGTTCTGCCCTGGTTGCCGCCAACGTGCCGTTCCAAGTAGCAGAGGGCGAGGGGGCCTTCTACGGGCCGAAAATCGACGTCCACATCAAAGATGCGATCGGGCGGCGCTGGCAGATGTCAACCGTTCAGGTCGACTTTTCGCTGCCCGACCGCTTCGAGCTGGAATTCACCACCCCGGGCAACGATAGGGAACGCCCCGTGATGATCCACTCGGCCAAATTCGGCTCTGTAGAACGGTTCATCGGTGTGCTTGTCGAGCACTATGCCGGTGCGTTCCCCGGATGGCTCTCCCCGGTGCAACTGACGATTGTGCCCGTCGCCGATCGGCACAACGAATACGCCAACGAAGTGGCAGCCGTTTTTCGGGCAGCCGGGCTGCGCGTCGAAGTCGACGAGACCGACGAGACCGTCGGGGAGAAGATCAGGCGCGCCATTACCCAGAAGCATCCCGCAATAGCCGTAGTCGGGGACAAGGACGTTGCTGCCAACTCCGTTGGCGTGCGGATGCGAGGCGACGACGCCGAACGGCGTGGCTTGCCGCTTGGTGACGCGGTGGCGGAGCTCACGGCCGCATTCGCGGCTCCTCGATGAACCTGGACTTCGAGGCGCGGCTCGCCGGGTAGTCTTGCGCGGGTCACAAGCGCGCACTGCATGCGCCGGGCTCAGCCCTGACAAGACACCGAATGGGAGAGGTCTCTAGTGAAGGCACTGGTCAATACGCTCGCGTCGATCGTTCGGCGCTCGCCGTGGGGAGTCTTGATTGGGGCATTCGCCGTTACGGCGGTCTTGATGGGCTTTCTCCCGCAGGCGGAGCAGAGCTCCGGCAATGAGGGGTTCTCTCCAGACTCGCCGGAGTTTCTGGCGGGCCAGATCATTGGCGACCGTTTCGACACGTCTGCAGTGGCTCCCGTCCAGGTTGTCTTCACGAGTGACCGGGGCGACGTGCTCACCGCGGACTCGTTCCGCTCCTACCTCGCGGTTCAACAGGCGGTTCTGACAAGCGAAGTCGGTCAATACCTGGTGGAAGGCCAGGGTGGCGGTATTCAAGGGTTTTTCGACCCGGCGGCGCTTGCGCTACAGCAGCAGGGACTCGACCCGGCCGGGTTGTCTGATGCCGACGTCAAAGCCCTTTACCAGGCGGGCCTCGAATCGCTCCCGCCTGAGGTGCAGGGACAGCTGACGCTTGCCCTCTCTTCGAAGAGCACGGACCTTGCAGTCCCGAATTCCACAGCCGGCCTGATGATCGTTCTCATCGACTCTTCGAGGATTCCCGACGACCCGGATCAGGTGAAACTGCAAGCCGCTCAGGTCGACATGCAGAGCAAGATCGCGGCAATCGATACGGCAGGCGTCGACGTCAAACCTTTCAGCTTTGCGCTTCTGTTTTCAAACCAGGATGAGTTCGCCGCCGAAATCGGCCGACTGTTCGGGACCGCCTTCCTCATCATCATGCTGATCCTCGGATTTGTCTTCTGGATCAACCCCGCAGGACGTATGACTCGCGGCCGGGCGCTGCGTCGCTCTGTGGCAGACGTCGGCCTTGCCATGCTCGTGATTGTTCTCTCCATTCTGTGGATGAACGGCTTCGGCGTCTTGCTTGGACCCAAGTACCTGGGCGTGATCGGCAATTTCTCCGAGATCCTGCAGATCATCCCGATTCTGCTGATCGGCCTCGGTGTCGACTACGCGATCCACCTGACATCCCGTTACCGCGAGGAACTCGGCGAAGACGACATGGACGTCGTCGCGGCCGCGTCCCGCGCCACCAAGACGGTTGGAATCGCGCTGGTGTTGGCCACCGTGACCACCGGCGTCGGGTTCCTCACCAACTGGTTCAATCCGATCACCGCCATCAAGGACTTCGGCGTTCTTGCCACCGTCGGTATCGGTTCTGCCTTCGTCCTCATGCTGACCGTCGTGCCATCGGTAAGGATCATTTTGGACCGTAGGGCGGAGGGCCGCGGCGACCTGGCCGTAGAGGCAATGGGCAAGTCATCGGAGCGGCTGCTTCCCAAACTGATGGGACAGACATCCAAACTCGCCGAGAAGATCCCGGTCGTGATGGTGATCCTGTCACTCGCGCTGGGGGGCCTCGGTGCATACGGTCTGACCCGGCTGAGTACGGAATTCTCCTTCACGGACTTCCTGCCAGAGGATTCGCCCCTGCTCTCCACCTTTGACGTGCTTGTCGACGAATTTGGTGGTGGACTCGGCGAGACAACCAACGTTCTCATCGAAGGCGAAGTGGCCTCTTCTGAAGTCCACAACGCAATGGTCCAAGCGTGGGACAACATGAGCGACACCAACATGGTGCTCTCCTTTGGGCCACGGGCTGCAGCGCAATCGGCGGTCTCCGTGATCGCCCAACTGATCACGCCACCCGATCAAGGCGGCAGCCCAGAGTTCTTCGACCCCGAGTTTGCAGCAGCGGTCGGCGGGCTCGGCCTCAATCCGGACCTGACCGTTGCTCCCGGAACCAATGTCACGGCGTTGTACGACGCTGCGCTTGCTGCCGATCCGGAGAACATGGGCCGAGTCGTCGCTAAGGATGAGGGCGGAAACTACGAGTACCTCAATGTGGCCATCTCGACACAGGCCGGCGAGTCCGGTGCTCGCGAAATCGGCGACTCCCTTGCCGAGGACTTCGCTCCGGTGTCGGGTGTTGCGGGCGTGGCAGCCACGCCAACAAACGAGAACATCATCTCATTCGGCGTTGTCGATGCGCTCCAGGACAGCCAAAGTCAATCGATTGCGATCTCCTTGGTGGCGGCGATGCTGCTGCTCGTGGTGAACTTCTGGTACGCAGTGCGGCGACCATTCTTGGGCGTCATAACGATCTTCCCCGTCGTCCTGGTCGTCCTCTGGGTCTTCGGGATGATGGCTCTCACCGGCATTTCGTTCAACCCGGTGACGGCGATGATTGCCGCCATTGCCATCGGTATCGGCGTTCCATACACGATCCACATCACACACCGCTACGAAGAGGATCGAGAGCGGTTCGCCAGCGAGAATGAAGCGATGCGCTCGACAATGACCCATACCGGCGGAGCGTTGGCAGGCTCGGCGTTCACCACAGTTGCCGGTTTCGGCATTCTCGTCACCAGCTCGCTGAAGCCCTTCCAGCAGCTGGGATTGGTCACCGCATACGCCATCGGAGGAGCGTTGATTGCGGCCGTCTTCGTGTTGCCATCGCTGCTGATCCTATGGGATCGCTGGCATCGCACCCGCGGTACCGAGGGTGACGTCGCCAATGTGCTCCACGAAATGGCTGAGTCGGTTCACTCCAATGCCTGAGCAAGAGCCACAGGCCAGGCGAATCGAGATCCCGCAAGAGGTTGCCGAGGCGGCCGACATGCCTGACGACCTCCAGTCGCTGGTGCTCGAGCCATACGCCGTTCCTAATACGAGGCGGCGCCGGGGGGCCGGCGTCGTCTATGTCGTGGCGGCGCTGATCACAGCCGTCGGAATCGCGCTGGGTCTGCCGGGCGGCATGTGGCTGCTAGTTGGGACGTTCGCGGTGATCGCCGCCCACCACCGGCTCGGTGGGTGGGATCTGAAGGTGATGGACGGCGAGGCGCTCGAGATCGCCAACCGGGAAGCCGAATTCCCTGCGGGGCATGCTTCTGCGGCGCTGAACTTCGAAGGTTGGCGGGCCCGTCCCGTATGGAATGTATTGATGTTCAGCGCAGACGATCCGCCGTCCGAACGCGGTCTGGTCCGCGTCGACGGGATTACGGGCGAGGTAGTGGGCAGTTACGTTGAGGACGTCCCGGAGGCGTAAGGGGGTCGAGTCAATCGGAGTTGTTTCGAGCGAACCCTGATTCGCTCGAAACCTCCTAGCGCTCGGTGATCGGCACGTAATCCCTCATGACGGTCCCCTCGTATACCTGGCGAGGACGGGCAATGCGGGTTGCGGGATCGTCGTGCATCTCTTTCCAATTCGCGATCCACCCCGGCAGCCTCCCCATCGCGAAGAGGACGGTGAACATCCGCGTCGGGAATCCGAGTGCGCGAAAGATGATGCCTGAGTAGAAGTCAACGTTGGGATACAGATTGCGGCTGACGAAGTAGTCATCCTCACGCGCAGCCATCTCGAGCTGATTCGCTATCTCGAGCAGAGGATCGTCGAGACCCACCCGGCTCAACACGTCGTCGGCGAATTTCTTGAGAATGCGCGCTCGCGGGTCGTAGTTTTTGTAGACGCGGTGCCCGAATCCCATGAGGCGGAACGGGTCATCGCCGTCTTTGGCTCGAGTGACGGCGCGCTCCACTGTCATGGTCGGATCGTCATGGATCGCCGAGAGCATCTCGACGACTGCTTGGTTGGCGCCCCCGTGCAGGGGGCCCCACAGGGCGTTCATGCCCGCGGCGACAGAGGCAAAGAGGTTGGCATCGCTCGAACCGACAAACCGCACCGTGGCGGTTGAGCAGTTCTGCCCATGGTCGGCATGCAGGATCAGCAATACGTTGAGAGCTCTGGCGATGACGGGATCGACCTTGGTCTCCTCAACCGGCATGCCGAACATCATGTGCAGGAAGTTCTCTATGTAGGTCAGATCGTTGCGGGGATACATATACGGCTGGCTGATGGATTTCTTGTAGGCCCACGCCGCAATCGTGGGCATCTTCGCGATGAGGCGCACCGCGCTCTCATGGAAAGCGTCCGAGCTCTTCGGGTCGTAATAGGCCTCGTAGAACGTCGAGATGGCATTCGTTGCCGAAGAGAGGATTGCCATTGGATGAGCAGAGCGGGGGAACGCGTCGAAGAAGCGCTTCATCTCTTCGCTGAGCAACGTGTGGTGTCGAACCGAAGTCGTCCACTCGTCGAGCTGCTCGCGGTTCGGTAGTTCGCCGTAGAGCAGGAGGTACGCAACTTCGAGGAAGGTGCACTTCTCCGCGAGGTCATCAATGGCGTAGCCACGGTGACGCAGCGTGCCCTCGCCGCCATCGATGTAGGTGATCGAGGAACGGGTACTCGCAGTGTTCGCGAACCCGGGATCGTAGGTAACTGTGTTCAACGATGCCCGGAGTTTGGAGATGTCAAGAGCGTCGCTTCCCAATGACGCGCTCAGCACTTCGAGGTCCAGGGTCCTATCGCCGATAGAGATGCTTGCTGAGGTACCAACGTCGTCCGTCATCGCTCGGTTGCTCTCCTCTCGAGGCTTCGCCGTCAGGGATTCGACCGACCGGCCGATGGGTCGAGTGTAGCTGTCGGTTTCGGGCACTCGGCCCGTGGTAGTTTTTTGCCGCGGAAGGAGTCCAATTGCTGGATCTGAGGGGTCGTTCCCGGCTCGCTCCAATACTCGACCCGATCGCAAAGGGTCTGGGCAAGCTGAAGCTCACCCCCACGATCGTCACGATCATGGGGCTCGTCGTGACGATTGCAGGCGGAGTGCTGATAGCTTCCGGCCGCTATGTGGCCGGGGCGATGGTGGGTGGCGCCGGATCGCTATTGGACGCCTTGGACGGTCCGCTCGCTCGAATGCAGGGCACCGCCTCTACGAAAGGCGCCTTCATCGACACGATGTCGGATCGGTTTGGTGAGATCGCCGTGCTGGCCGGGCTCGCATTCAGCCTGCGTTTCGATGAGACCGGGCTCATGCTCTGTGTATTTGCCCTGGCAGCTTCATTGCTGATCCCATATGTTCGAGCCAAGGCCGAGAGCTGGGGAGCAGAAGGACGAGGGGGCTGGATGGGCAGAGCTGAAAGGGTGATTTTTGTTTTGGCCGGTGTCGCTATCGACGGGCTGGGCCCGCCCGTGCTCCTGCCCATGTTGTGGATCTTCGTCGTGCTCACAACGTTCACGGTTCTGCAGAGGATCAGGAACACGTGGCGCCAGCTCGACTGATGGGGGACTGGCCGCTCTACGTTCTCTACCGCCTGTTCTCCGGCCTTTTCGGGCTCCTCCCTGAATCGTTCATGCGCAAGGCCGGAGAAGGTGTCGGACGGCTGGCCTGGCGAATAGCCCGAGACAGGAGGGCACTGGTGGAGCGGCACATGCGGCGCGTCATGGGCCCTGAGGCAGATGCAGCAGCTCTCGGTAGGGAGATGTTTGCCAGTTACGGACGGTACTGGGCCGAGGTGTTCTGGGTGCGGCCGCGCCGCAAGGCACAGATTGTTGCGGGGTGCACCGTTGTCAACGAGGAGATCGTCCACGCCGCCAAAGCGAAAGGCAAGGGCATCGTGTTGGCATTGCCCCACATGGGTAATTGGGAGTCGGCGGGTGCCAAAGCCGAGGAGATTGGGATACCCGTCCTCGCTGCCGCCGAGGGATTGCGCAATGAGAAGATCGTCGATTGGTTCGTCGAAGTCAGGGCGGCCCTGGGAATCGAGACGGTCATAACCGGCAGAGGCAACCGGGTGACGGCGCTGCTGGCGAAGCGCCTCAAGGAAGGGGGCGTCATTGCGCTCGTGTCCGACCGCGACGTGACGGGCCGGGGAGTCGAAGTCGAGTTCTTTGGGGAGAAGACCAAGATGCCCCCAGGCCCTGTGGCGCTCGCCGACAGGACCGGTGCCGCCCTGCTGCCTGTTGCGTGTTACTTCGTGGCGGGCGGCGGCCATGAGTTCGTCGTGAGCGATCCGTTGGAGATTCCGCCCCTCGAAGATCGGGACGCCCGAATTCAGGCGGGCACCCAGGCATTTGCCCACGTTCTCGAAGGCCTGATCAAGCGGGCTCCACAGGACTGGCACTTGTTCGTCCCGAACTGGCCGAGCGACCGGCTGGGGAGCGAATGAGGATTGCGCTGGTCTGCCCGTACGACATCGGAAGGTTCGGCGGGGTGCAGAATCAGGTGACGCTCATCGCAGCCGCGTTGCGCGAGCGTGGCCACGATGCCTGGGTGGTGGCGCCGGGTGATACGACAACCCAGCCCGTGAGGTCGCTAGGCAAGTCGTTGAACTGGGCGGTCAACGACTCGACTGCACCGCTCAAGCTGAGCCCAGCCGTCGTCGGGCGTATCCGCAACGCGGTTGCCGACGCCGAGGTCGTCCATGTTCACGAGCCGCTCATGCCGCTCGTCGGGCTGGCGGCGCGGTGGACGGGCAAACCGCTGATCGGCACCTTCCATGCCGACCCCTCATTGCTGATTCGCCGTCTCTATCGATACTTCCCTCCGCTCAAGTGGCACCTTGCTTCGTTCAGTTCGTTGGCGGCAGTCAGCGAGACCGCCGCTTCGGCAGTCGAAAGCTTCGGCGACGTGCATTTGATTCCAAATGGCATTGCGACAACCGGCCTGCCGCAGCGTGATCGTGTTTCAGAGCGGATCGCATTCGTCGGCCGCGCCGATCCGCGCAAGGGCCTCGACATCGCCCTCGAGGCGATGGCGCAGGTGCGGGAGGCTCGGCCTGCAGCACACCTGGTTGTCGTAACGCCCGATGATGTGCGCCCTCGCGACGGGATATCGATCCATCGCAACGTCGACGATGACGCCAAGGCAGACCTGCTCGCCACTTCCGAGATCTACATCGCCCCCAACCGGCGCGGTGAGAGCTTTGGGCTCACGCTTGCCGAGGCGATGGCCGCAGGTGCTGCGTGCGTCGTCAGCGACCTACCGGCCTTCGCAGCCGTAGCGGGCGAAGCGGCACTTCGCGTCGAGCCCGGGTCGGCACCGGCATTACGCGATGGAATTGTCGAGCTGCTCGAGAACAGGATGCGTATGCGCGAGCTCGCCGCCGCCGGCCGCTCCCGATCTGAACATTTCTCAATCGACACGACGGTCGAGGCGTATCTACCCCTTTATGAGAATGCTGCGTCGGCTTGAGACGTAAAGTGGCGAGGTCGATCGGAGCGTCATGGATTATCAGCACATCAGGGTCAGGGTCGAATCGCCGCTCGGCCGAGTGACCCTGAACCGACCAAGCAGCATCAACACCCTCAGCCTCGAGCTGTTGCATGAAGTGATCGCGGCGCTCGATGCCCTTGCCGATCATCCAGATGTGCGGGTTGTGATCATCGATGCGGAGGGTCGCGGGTTTTCAGTCGGCCACGATCTCAACGAAATGGTCGACAAGGAACACAGCTTCTTCGACGAGCTCTTTTCGACTTGCACGAGGATGATGGAGCGCATCCGCTCCATTCCACAGCCTGTGATCGCAAAGGTTCACGGCATCGCGGCCGCCGCTGGTTGCCAGCTGGTCGCAGCATGCGATCTCGCCGTCGCCTCGGACGAAAGCCGTTTCGGCACGACTGGGCTCAAGGTCGGCCTCTTCTGCTCGACGCCGATGGTGCCCTTGTCTCGGGCGGTCGGCCGCAAGCGAGCGATGGAGATGCTCCTGACCGGGGACCCCATTGATGCGTCGACCGCGGCCGATTGGGGCTTGGTCAACCGGGTCGTACCGCTGGAGGGTTTGGAGGCGGCGACCGTGGAGTTGGCCCACAAGATCGCAGGCTATTCGAGCGAGGTTGTGGGCTTGGGCAAGGCTGCGTTTTACCGTCAAGAGGACATGTCCCAAAGCGACGCATACTCAATGGCGCAGGATGTCATGGCCGGCAATGCGGTCATTGCCGACGGCCAGGAGGGCTTCAGGGCTTTTCTGGAGAAGCGCCCCGCCGTTTGGTCGGACTCCCTCGATTGAGCAATCCGTCGATTGAGCAATACCAGTTGAACGCAGGCTCTGGACCCATCGAAACGTGAAGAAATGGGCTTCTAGCTGGGTCCAGAGCTGGCTACAATCTCTGATGTATATCGAGCCGGGCGGTCGCCTGGAACAGCCACCTTGGAGCCTTAGACAATGACAGCGAACACCGAACGCGGGACCGACCTGGTCAAGCGCGGCCTAGCCGAGATGCTCAAAGGCGGCGTCATCATGGACGTCGTCAACGCAGAGCAAGCCAAGATCGCAGAAGAGGCGGGCGCAGTCTCCGTTATGGCGCTCGAGCGGGTGCCCGCCGACATTCGCGCCACCGGCGGTGTTGCCCGTATGGCCGATCCTGGCAAAGTCCGCGAAATCATCGACGCGGTTTCCATACCGGTGATGGCGAAGTCGAGAATCGGCCACTTCGTGGAGGCGCAGGTGCTCCAGTCCCTCGGCGTCGACTACATCGATGAATCAGAAGTTCTGACGCCCGTAGACGACAACCACATCGACAAGTGGAACTTCACCGTGCCATTCGTCTGTGGTGCCAAAGATCTCGGGGAGGCTCTTCGGCGAATCGGCGAGGGCGCAGCCATGATTCGCACCAAGGGCGAGCCCGGCACCGGCAACGTCGTAGAAGCGGTCAAGCACATGCGAATCATGAACCGACAGATCCGTGGGTTGACACTCATGGACGACAACGAGCTCATGGGAGCGGCCAAGAAACTGCGGGCTCCGTATTCATTGGTCCGCGAGATCGCGGAGACGGGCAAGCTACCCGTTGTCAACTTCGCAGCAGGTGGCATCGCTACTCCGGCTGATGCCGCGCTGATGATGCAGCTCGGATGCGACGGGGTTTTCGTCGGCTCGGGCATCTTCAAGTCGGGCGATCCCGCAGTGCGGGCTCGAGCAATCGTCGAGGCGACAACCTTCTATCAGGATCCCGCAAAGGTAGCCAAGGTGTCGGAGGGGCTAGGTGAGGCCATGGTTGGCATCAACATCGACACTCTGGCGCCCGAAGACCGCATGCAGGACCGCGGCCTCTAGCTCGTGAAGATCGGAGCCCTCGCTCTTCAAGGAGACTTTCGGGAGCACTTGGCGATGCTGCGTGGTCTCGGCGTGGAAGCAGTCGAGGTGCGGACGACCGATGAACTCGATCAAGTCGATGCGCTGGTCATTCCGGGTGGTGAATCGACCACCATTGGAAAGCTGGCGGAGCTTTACGGCCTCATCGAACCGATACGTCAACGGGTCGGGAAAGGAATGCCAATCCTCGGCACTTGCGCGGGGATGATCTTCTTGGCTGCGGCGACCACAGACGGCGAACAGCCGCAGCTTGGTGTCCTCGACGTTGTCGTCGAGCGCAATGCATTTGGGCGTCAAGTCGATTCCTTCGAGGCCGACCTCGAGGTCGACGGCAAAACGGAACCAGTGCGCGCGGTGTTCATAAGGGCACCGTGGATTCACAAGGCCGGTGCCGACGTCGAGATTCTCGCGACCGTCACCGACCCGACCTACGACGAGCCTCGTCCCGTCGTGGTCCGTCAGAGCTGATCGGCGAGACGTGGATCCACGAGCTTCTCATCGACTCCGTACGGAGTCGATAGGAAGCGGTATCCGGTATCCCTCATCCGGACAGGTAACGCCTCTGCATGCTGGATCCCGGCTGCGTTTGCGCTGCTTTCGGCTACGCAGGCTGCATCGCGTAATATCGCGATACCCACCCAGACCGTGAGGACCTATGGCCGGACATTCCAAGTGGGCGAACATCAAGCACCGCAAGGGGCGCCAGGACGCCAAGCGCGGCAAGCTGTTTGCCAAGCTGATACGTGCGATCGAGGCCGCCGCCCGCACTGGTGGAGGCGACCCGACCGGTAATTCAACCTTGGCCACTGCGATTCAGAAGGCCAAAGATGCTTCGGTACCCAAAGACAACATCGAACGAGCCGTTGCCCGCGGCAGTGGCGAGCTCGACGGAGTTGACTACGAGGAGTTCTACTACGAGGGATACGCACCCGGTGGAGTGGCGCTATACGTGCACATCCTCACGGACAATCGCAACCGCGCAGCATCTGATGTGAGGTCGGCTTTCAACAAGAACAACGGTTCGCTCGGAGAGCCCGGTTCGGTCGGCTACCTGTTCGAACAGAAGGGTTACATCCTCGCGGAAGGCGATGAGGAGACCGTGATGATTGCCGCCCTCGATGCAGGCGCAGAAGACATCACGGAGTCCGGAGACCAGTGGGAAGTCATTTCTGCGGCAGGGGATCTCGCCGCCGTGCGTGAAGCGCTCGAAAACGCCGGAATGACGATTGCCCAGGCAGAGGTCTCGCAGATCGCGAGCACGTCGGTCCCCGTAGACGCCTCGACGGCTCCGCAGGTGCTTCGTCTAGTGGACGCTCTCGAAGATCTCGACGACGTCCAGAGCGTCTATGCCAACTTCGACATCCCTGATGAAGTCCTCGCCGAGGTTTCCTGACCGTCCTTGGAAGCCGCCCGTGATTCTCGTAGGGTGAGGGAACATATGTTCGTATTGGGAATCGATCCAGGTTTGACACGAATGGGATACGGCGTCGTCGCCAAATCTCCTTCGGGTATTCGCGCCGTCACCGTCGGAGTGATTCGCACTGAAAAGAACCAACGTGTCTCGGAGCGCTTGCTCGAACTGCATAGAGACTTGACCGCGATCATCGAAGAGCACCGTATCGACACTGCCGCAATCGAGCAGGTGTTCTCCAATCACAACCGGGCTACGGCCACCGGTACTGGCCGTGCCTCCGGCGTTGCCATGCTCGCTCTTGCCCAGGCGGGTATCCCGGTAGTCGAGTACACGCCTTCGGCGGTGAAGATGGCGCTCACCGGTTATGGCGCAGCCGACAAGCAGCAGGTGCAACGAGTGGTGCAGATGCGGCTCGGCCTCGCGGTTGCTCCGAAGCCGGCGGACGCGGCCGATGCCTTGGCGATTGCTGTTTGCCATCTGCAAGCGGCCGGCCTGCAGATGCGACTCGGAGAGGCGGCTTCTACGTGATCGGTCGACTGCGCGGCACCGTGGCTCTCAAACATGCCGATCGGGTCCTCCTCGACGTAGCCGGGGTGGGGTACGAGATCTCGGTGCCACCCCGAGCTCTGGTCGAACTGCCCGGTATCGGAGAAGAGGCTGTGGTGCACACTCATCTCCACGTTCGTGAGGACGCCATGGCTCTTTTCGGCTTCGCCGGAGAGGACCAGCGCGACCTCTTCCGTGTGCTGCTTGGAGTTTCCGGTGTCGGCCCCAAGGTTGCGCTTGCCATTTTGGGCACGATGACTCCAGATGATCTGCGTCGGGCGGTTCTCACCGAGGATGCCGCCGCACTGACGGCTGTGCCCGGCATCGGCAAACGCTCCGCGCAGAAGCTGTTGCTAGAACTTCGCCCCAAACTCGAAATGCCGGATGCTGAGCTGTCGCCTTCGAACTCCCCGCTATCTGAGGTGAGGGCCGCGCTCGAAGGTCTCGGCTATCAGAGCGAGGAGATTCGCGGCGCCATGGCCGACCTGCCGGACATCCAAGAGGTGGAATCGCTGCTGCGTCACGCCCTACAACAACTCGGTAAGGCCTGAAGATGCGTGAAGAAGGCCTCCTCGAACCGTCGGCTGATCCAGACGAACAACAGCTCGAAGCGGGGTTGCGGCCGCGTCGTATGGAGGAGTTCATTGGGCAGTCTGATCTCAAGGAACGCCTCGCGATTCTGATCGAGGCTGCTGTGCAGCGCGGCGAATCGATCGACCACACGCTGTTCTCGGGACCGCCCGGCCTCGGCAAGACGTCGCTCGCTGGGATTCTCGCCAACGAGATGAACGCCAACTTCCGAGCCACCTCGGGACCGGCCCTGGAGCGTCCGGGGGACCTGGCGGCAGTGATCACCAACCTCGACGCCGGCGACGTCCTGTTCATCGATGAGATCCACAGACTGCCCAGACAGGTTGAAGAGGTGCTGTATCCCGCCATGGAGGACTTCCAGCTCGACATCGTTGTGGGCAAAGGCCCGGCAGCTCGTTCGATCAGGCTGGAGCTGCCGCGGTTCACACTTGTCGGGGCGACAACCCGGGTGGGCCGTGTTGCTCCGCCGCTGCGTGATCGTTTTGGGTACGTGGCGAGGCTCGACTATTACGACAGTGAAGACCTTGGCCAGATTGTCACGAGAGCGGCTGGAATCCTCGATGCCGACGTGCGGTCGGACGGCGCGTCCGCCATCGCCGGACGCAGCCGAGGGACTCCTCGGATCGCCAACCGGCTGCTGCGCCGGGTACGTGACTACGCCACGGTGCGCGGAGACGGCGTGATCGATGCAAATACTGCCGAGATTGCACTAGAGATCTTCGAGGTAGACAGTCGTGGGTTGGACAAGGTCGATAGGTACATACTCGAAGCGATCATCGACAAGTTCGGTGGGGGGCCGGTCGGGCTCTCGACCTTGGCGATTGCCGTCGGCGAGGAGACAGAGACTGTGGAAGACGCATACGAGCCTTTCCTACTGCAAGAGGGATTGATCCAGCGCACACCCCGAGGGCGAATTGCGACGAGGAACGCATACGACCACCTGGGAATGACGCCGCCGGAAGTCGATCCGCAAGGTAAGTTCCTCTGACTGCTTCGTAGCCTGGGCCGCAGCCGCCTAGCGTCGCGACCGTGCACACCAGCGAATTCGACTACACCTTGCCCGAACGGGCAATTGCGCAGCAGGCGATAGAGCCGCGCGATTCCTCTCGCCTGCTGCGGGTGGCGGACCTCTCCGATCATCGATTCAGCCAATTGCCCGATCTGTTGTGCGCCGGCGACTTGCTCGTAGTCAACCGCACCCGAGTGCGCCATGCCCGGTTTACCGGAACCCGCAGGGGCACTGGTGGCGCAGTCGAGATGCTGCTCCTGAGGCCACTCGGCCCGAGATGGGAGGCACTGGTCCGTCCGGCCAGGCGGATGCGCCCGGGCGTTGTGCTCGACTTCGGCGCTATCACTGCAACTGTCAAGACACGTCCGACAGCCGGATGTGTCGAGGTCGACCTGGCGACTAAGGGTCCAATTGAGGAAGTCGTAGAGCGGGAGGGCAAGATTCCGCTGCCTCCGTATTTCCACGGCAAGTTGGATGATCCCGATCGGTATCAAACGATATTCGCCTCCGTCACGGGGAGCGCGGCCGCGCCCACTGCGGCATTGCATTTCACCCCAGATCTGGTTGATCGCCTGGCTCGTGGCGGCGTCGGCATCGCCGAGGTCGAGCTCGAGGTGGGACTAGACACCTTCCGCCCTATGGCGGAAGGCGACCTGGCAGATCACATCATGCACAAGGAAACGTTCTCGGTTCCGGCCGCCACGGTCGAGGCAATTGCCGACGCCGCACGAAACGGCGGGAGAGTCATCGCAGTCGGCACGACCGTTGTCCGCTCGCTCGAGACCGCCGCCGGTGGCGGCAGGCTGCGACCCATGGGCGGGTCCAGTTCGTTGTTCATCCAACCGGGCTACCACCCCCGAGTTGTTGACGGACTGATCACAAACTTCCACGCACCGCGAACCACCTTGATGGTGCTCGTCGCCGCCCTCATCGGGGATCAGTGGCGCGAGGTCTACCGGACCGCGTTGGATCGTGGTTACCGCTTTCTCTCTTTCGGCGATGCCATGCTCGTCGAAGACTTGAGGAGCTGATGGCTGCTGTAGCGCTCTCGATCGAACATCAAGATGGCGCCGCCCGCACTGGTCGGCTGCGGACGCCGCACGGGTCGTTCGCCACCCCGGCGTTCATGCCCGTGGGTACCCGCGGCAGCGTGCGCGGGCTGCACGCAGCCGACTTGAAGTCAATCGGCGCCGAGATCCTTCTCGCCAACACATACCACCTGATGCTGCGGCCCGGAGCCGAAGTTGTGTCACAACTCGGCGAATTGCAGAGGTTCATGGGTTGGGAGGGCCCCGTCCTCACCGACAGCGGGGGATATCAGGTCTTCTCACTAAATCCGCAAGTCACAGAAGATGGCGTCGTCTTCAAGAGCACGTATGACGGTTCCCGGGTGGAGCTCACTCCTGAAGAGGCTATCCGAATTCAAGAGTCGCTCGGCTCAGACATTGCAATGATCCTGGACGAGCTGATAGGACTCCCTGCTTCACAGCATGCCCTACGGGACGCAATGGAGAGAACGCTGCGTTGGAGTGAAAGGGCTGTGGCCGCGAAGCAGCGGACCGACCGGGGGCTGTTCGGCATTGTACAGGGAGGCGCCGACCCCGATCTCAGGGCGGAGTCAGCTCAACGCACCGCAGCACTCGGGTTCGACGGCTACGGAATCGGCGGACTCAGTGTGGGGGAGAGCAGGTCGGAATTGCGTATTGCGCTCGATGCTGCGCTCCCCGAGTTGCCCATAGATCGGCCTCGGTACGTCATGGGTCTCGGCGACACCGAACAGCTCATCGACTCGATTGCGAGGGGCGTGGACATGTTCGACTGTGTCCTACCCACCCGTTTGGCCCGTCACGGAAAGGTCCTGCACCCCGAGGGGGACTACTCGATCCGGCGTAAGGAATGGGCGAACGACGCAGCGCCACTTCAGGCGGGCTGTGACTGTCCAGCTTGCGGGCGCTACAGCAAGGGCTACATCAGGCACCTGTTCCAAACCAAGGAGCTGCTGGGGGGTCGGCTCGTGTCCCTTCACAACCTTCGCTACACGCTGCGGCTACTCGAAGACTCCCGCATGGCCGTCGCAGAGGGCCGCTTCGCCCAGTGGAGTCGGGATGTGCTGAGGCGCCGTCCGGCCCTCGATACCGACATTCGGCCAATTGATGATTAACCTTGCTTCGCCCGACACGGCTCAGCCGGTCGGGTTGATATCTGACTGGAGGATGTCGTCGTGGCTTTCGGGCTCCCACAATTGATCGCCGATGCCGCCTGGTTGCTCGCGCAAGCCGATGGCGAAACCGAAGTGAACCCGCTCCTCGGTTGGCTTCCGTTCATCCTCATTGCAGCAGCCTTCTACTTCTTTGCCATCCGCCCCCAACGGAAGCGCAATGAGGGCGTGCGTAGCTTCCAGGCCAGCCTGGAGATTGGCGATGAGGTGCGTACAGCCGGTGGAATCATCGGTGTTGTCAGCAGCATCAGCGACAAGGAAGTCATGCTCGACGTCGGTGGGTTCACGCTGAAGTTCGTACGCGGGGCTATTGCCGGCTCAGTGGGAAGCGAAGAAGCTTGAGCAGGCGCCGTCTCTGGATCACGTTGCTCGTCACCCTCGCCATTGCGTGGGGTGGGCTGGCCGCGACTCTCGGCACGGGGACGACTCCAAAGCTGGGTCTCGACCTGCAGGGTGGATTCGCGGTGGTGCTGAAGGCTCCACCCGAGGCGGATCGGGCCGTGCTCGACCAGGCAGTTGAGATCATGCGGCAGCGAATCGAGAACTTGGGGAGCGTCCAGGAGCCTGAGATATCGGTTCAGGGTGAGAGCAGCATTCTCGTACAGCTCCCTGGTGTGCAGGACCAGCAGCGAGCACTCCAGGCAGTCGGCACCACCGGAGAGCTCACCTTCCGCCCCGTTCTCGACCAAAGCATCGGGATCAGCCCCGCCTTCTTCGACGGGACGCTGCCGACTCCCGCGGAGTTCCAGCAGCCTCCAGAAGAGCCGACAGACGGCTCTACCACATCGACCACTACGACTACCACGACGCTGCCACCCGTCATTCCGGAGAACATCGACCCGGAGACCGGTCTCACCATCGTCGACGACCCGACCCAAAACGCTTATCTGCTCGGTCAGGACGGTTTCACCTACTACCTCGTGGGCCCGGCATTCCTCTTCGGCTCTGACATCAAGGGAGCCGAAGCGGGCTTCATCGGTTCCATCTCGGCCGGCTGGGTCGTCGATCCCGAATTCACTGACGAAGGCGGCACCAAATTCGAGGATGCCACGGCGATACTCACCACATTCACACCCGGCGACCCGCGCCGTTCTCTCGCCATCGTGGTTGACGCCGAAGTCGTGTCTGCGCCCCAAGTCGCCGAGGAATTGGCGCCGGGCGAGGCGCTTGATGCCGATGTGGTCTATATAACGGTTGGGGGCGGCGAAGAACAGCAGGACGAGGCTGAAGACCTCGCCACCATCCTGCGATACGGCGCCCTGCCGACCACGTTCGAGCGCGAGCGGGTGGAGTCGGTATCCGCCAGCCTTGGTACGGACAGCTTGAACGCCGGCTTGACTGCGGGAGTGGGCGGTCTGATTCTGGTCGGCTTCGCCTTGATGATGTACTACCGAGCCCTCGGTCTCATCGCCATTGCCGGTCTTTCGGTGTTCGGGTCCCTCCTATTGACCGTGATTTCTTTGATGAGCCGATTCCAGGGAGTGACTCTCACCCTTGCCGGCGTAACCGGAATTATCGTTTCTATTGGGATCACCTCAGATTCGTACATTGTCTTTTTCGAACGCGTCAAGGAAGAGCACAGAAGGGGTCGCCCTTTGCGGGCAGCGGTAGATCAGGGGTTCGGCCGCGCCTTCCACACCATCGTGACGGCAGACACCGTGACCTTCGTCGGTTCGATCTTGCTGTGGATTCTGGCCATCGGCCCGGTGAAGGGCTTTGCGATCACTCTCGGTATCGCCACCGTCATAGACGTGTTGGTTGCCTACTTCTTCACTCGGCCGGCCGCGGCGCTGCTCGTGCGCAGTCGACTGGGCGAAGGCGGCTGGTTCTCGATTCGCGCCGCCACAGGCCGTAAGCGCGACGAAATTGCCGCGGAGGCTGCCGCATGAGCGTCTTCACTCGCTTGTACCGAGGCGAGACGACGATTGACTTCATCAGCCAGCGCCAGCGCTGGTTCGTCGTTTCGTCGGTCCTGCTTCTGATTTCCATCCTGTCGCTCCTATTCCGCGGGCTCGATGGCAGTGTCGACTTCACCGGAGGCGTGATTGTCGAGGCCGACAACGTTGCGCAGGTGAACACCGCCGGCGTCCGCAACGGCTTGGCGGCGATTGGTCGCGACGGAGCTCGGGTTCAGTTGACCGGCGGCGGCACGATCATCGTGCAGACGGAAGCACTCAACGCCGCCGACCAGGATGAACTTGTATCGGCGGTCGCGGCGATAGCAGGCGTCACGACGGATGACACCAACGTCGACGCGGTCGGCCCGACGTTCGGGGATGAGGTAACACGAAGGGCCATCCAGGCTCTCGTGATCTTCCTGATCGTCGTTGCGCTGTTCATTTCGTGGCGTTTCGAATGGAAGATGGCGTTGGCTGCTTTAGCTGCCTTGTTCCACGATCTCGTGATCACGGCGGGGATCTACTCGGTCGTGGCATTCGAAGTAACACCTGCGACCGTGATTGCAGTGCTCACAATTCTCGGATATAGCCTCTATGACACCGTCGTGGTGTTCGACAAGATCACGGAGAACGTCAACGATCTCCACGCCAGGAACACTTTCAGCGAGATCGCCAACCTATCGATGAATCAGGTGCTGATGCGTTCGATCAACACATCGCTCACCACGTTGCTACCGATCGGCTCGCTCCTCTTCATCGGTTCGTTCCTCCTCGGCGCCACCACCCTGCGCGAATTCGCGCTTGCATTGTTCATTGGCGTCGCTGCAGGAACGTACTCGTCGATCTTCGTTGCTACTCCGCTGCTCGCCATGTGGAAGGAACGTGAGCCGGAGTGGCAGCGCATGCAGCGTCGCGCCGAACGACGCCTCGGCGGGCAGGAGCAGGCAGTCGCGACCGTCCTGGCGGCCGCCGCTGCCGAGCAGGTCGATTCGGGTGCAATTGCTCGTCCACCCCGTCAGCGCCGCAAGCGTCGGTAAACTCGCCCCGTGACAGACTTTGCTACACATATCCGTGACGTTCCCGACTTCCCCGAGCCTGGGGTCGTGTTCAAGGACATCACGCCGCTACTCGGCCACCCTGAGATCTTTGCCGAGGCGCTAGATGCGATGTCGGCTCCGTATCACCACGGCCAGGTAGACGTGGTTGTCGGCATCGAGGCCAGGGGGTTCATCTTCGGAGCGCCGCTCGCCAGGCACTTCAACGCCGGGTTCGTGCCAATCCGCAAGCCGGGCAAGTTGCCATGGCAAGTGAGCGGTCAAGAATACGCGCTGGAATACGGCACGGATCGTCTCGAAGCCCATATCGATGCTATTCACAAAGGGTCGCGAGTCCTGATTGTCGACGATGTCTTGGCTACCGGCGGCACAGCCGCAGCGGCGGTGGACCTCGTCCAGAAGCTCGGAGGCGATGTCATCGGATTCGCCGTCTTGATTGAGCTCGGCTTCCTCAACGGTCGTAGTCGCCTGCCCAACGTCGATGTGCACACGGTGGTGCACTATGGCGCAGACTGACACCGCGGTTCCCCCACCGCGGGAGATATTCGAATCCATCGCTGCGATCTTCGGTCGCTACTACCCAGACGGGAATCTCGAGAAACTCGAAGCTGCGTTCGATCTCGCCGTCAAGGCCCACGATGGGCAGTTTCGTCAGACCGGTGAGCCATACGTCAGCCATCCGCTGATCGTCACGGAAATCCTGGCGGATTACGGCATGGACGAGTCCACGCTCGTCGCCGCCATTCTCCATGATGTCGTGGAAGACAGCGGAACCACCCTCAACGAGATCGTCGAACAATTCGGCGAGGAAGTTGGCGGGTTGATCGACGGAGTCACCAAGCTCGACAGAATCAAGTTTTCCACGCGGGAGGAGCAACAGGCCGCCACGATCCGGAAGATGGCCATCGCCATGGCCCGCGACATTCGGGTCCTGCTCATCAAGCTCGCCGACCGTCTCCACAATGTGAGGACACTCGCTCCTTTGCCGGAAGACAAACAGAAGCGGGTTGCGTCGGAGACTCTCGACGTTTACGCACCATTGGCTCATCGACTCGGGGTTCAGGAAATCAAACACGAGCTCGAGGAGCGTTGTTTCGAGCTGCTCTATCCGAGGCGCAAAACGGAGCTGGAGGGTCTAGTGGCTCGCCGAACCGGCGAGCGCGAGCAGTATCTGAACCGCGTCAAGACTGAGGTCGCAGACGCGCTGCGTTATGCGGGAATCGAGGCGGAAGTATCCGGTCGCCCGAAACACCTCTATTCGATCTACAAGAAGATGGTTGATTCGGGTTTGGCGTTCGAACAGATCCACGATCTGATTGGTATCCGCATACTCGTCAAAGATGTGCGCGATTGTTACGGCGCCCTCGGCCTTGTTCACACGATGTGGCGACCCGTCCACGGGCGATTCAAGGATTACATCGCGATGCCCAAGTTCAACTTGTACCAGAGTCTTCACACGACAGTTGTCGGTCCGGACGGTAAGGCGCTCGAGGTGCAGATCCGTACTCACGAGATGCACGACAGGGCCGAATACGGCATTGCGGCCCACTGGCGCTACAAGGAAGGGGGTGGACCGGCCGACGTGCCCTTCGTAGCTGACCTCCGCTTCCTCCACGAGGAGCACTCCGATCCCGCCGAGTTCCTTGCGAGTTTGAAGCTGGATCTCTACCGCGATGAAGTATTCGTCCTCACGCCAAAAGGGGATGTGATGGTGCTCCCGGCCGGAGCAACGCCGGTTGACTTTGCCTATCGAGTGCACACGGACGTCGGCCATCGATGCGTCGGCGCCAAGGTGAACGGCCGGCTGGTACCGCTCAGCACAGAGCTCGAATCAGGTGACATTGTTGAGGTGATCACATCGAAGTCACAGGATGCCCACCCCAGTAGAGACTGGCTCGACTTCGTCGCTTCGAGCCGAGCTGCCTCGAAGATCCGGCAGTGGTTCACGCGGGAACGGCGCGAGTTGGCGCTGGCCGACGGGCGTGATTTCGTCATGAAGGCCCTGCGCCGCGAAAGCGTGCCAATACCGGCCGCCAATCGTGAAGACCTACTCAAAGGAGTTGCAGCCGACCTGGGGTATTCGGATCTCGATGCCCTCTACGTTGCCGTCGGCGACAACCGGCTGAGTGCTACGACAGTGTCCAACCGGCTGGCGAGAACGCTTGCACCGCAATCCGAGGAGTCCGACCATGATCTGCTCGAGCCTCCCAAGCGGCGCCAGGGTCCGCGACCTACGAGAGGAATCACGGTCGAGGGTATGGACGACATGCTCGTTCGCATCGCTAGATGCTGTGCCCCTGTGCCCGGCGACGACATCATGGGATTCGTGACCGTGGGCCGCGGCGTGTCAGTGCACAGGACCGATTGCACGAACTTCGGCGCGCTCGAGGAGAAGAGCGAGCGCATGATCGATGTGTCGTGGGCCTTGGAACAGGGTGGCTCGTTCTTCGTATGGATCCAGGTGGAATCACTCGACCGACCCGGGCTGCTCATGGACGTCACCAAGGTTCTCTCAGACCTCGGGGCCAACATTCATGCTTCGTCCTCGGGCACAGGTCGTGACATGGTGGCCATTCTGCGCTACGAGGTAGAAATGAGCGATCCGCAGTTGCTCGAGAGGCTTCTCATCGAGATCAGAAACGTGAGCGGCGTGTTCGACGCCTACCGCCTCGTTCCCAAAGGCGCCGGGTGAACCAGTATCCAGTGGCGAGCATCCACTAGTCGCTCCGCGGCATCGGTCGACCGTATCTGGATGCTCAATGCCGGATACTGGATACCGGCATAACCGTTACGGCTCAAGACTTTCCACGCTATTGCCGTTAACAACCCTATGGCTGCAATTCGCAGCTTGCTTCACCGTGGACGCACGGAAGAAGCGGGCTTTACGATCGTCGAAGCGGTGGTCGCGGCAGGGATTCTCATCATTGCCGTGATTCTCACCATTACTCCACTCGTCATCTCCATGAGAGCGCTGGATCGCTCCAAGGACGTGACGATTGCCGAGAGCCTGGCCCAAGCGCGCATCGAACAGATTCGTGCGCTCGAGTTCGACGATATTGGTCACCCGGGCAGTGCTCCTTCCGGGATTCTCAATCCGGTCGAGATAGAGACCGTCGAAGGTGCCAACTTCCGCGTGGAGACCACCGTCCAGTACGTCGGCTCGACAACCGGTCTCAATGTCATCCCACAGGGTGGCGACGGAGTCGAGGGCGCCTTCGATATAGGAGTCAACTACAAGTACATCCAGGTCACCGTGTCTCCAGTGGACGGCTCGTCTGACCCGGTGACAATGGAGACCTTTGTATCTCCGCCGACGGTGGGCGGCCTGGAGAACATTGCAGTCGTGCAGATCGACGTAGACCGCCACGAGCCGTTCGATCCCAGCCTCGACCCGGTACCGGCTGTTCGGATCACCGGCCCGCAGATATATACCTCTCCCGACGGTAACGCCACCCAGTACTTCCCCGACGTCCTAGCCGGGTCTTATTCAATCAGCCTGGTCACGAGCGATGGCTGGCTCTTGCATCCTGAGACCGTCGCATCAGGCTCAGACTCCGTCACCGCCACCCAAGGGGTGGCTTCATCGCGAACTATTCGCATATACCAGCCGGTTTCACTCGATGTCGTCGTGCTCGACGACACCACAGGCCTTCCAATCGACACGGCCACCGTTACCGCGACCGATCTGGCTTACGGAGGTCCGATCACGAATCCGATTGGCGACTATTCGTTCACCGGCCTCGTCCCCGACAGGTACGGCATTGATGTAGCAGCGTCTGGATACTCGAGTGCATACGCGGAGGCCGACGTCCCCGGCTTCGGTGGAGCGGCAGCTACGTCCGTCACCGTTCGCCTCGTTCCGCAAGCGTTCGTCGGCGTCGACTACGAGTTCTTCGTCGACTACGCGGGATGGAACAGGTACCACATCAACGGGGCGACAGTCGCGGTTTCACATCCGGTTCACGGGTCATTCGTCGGCACCACCGACGAAACCGGACGGGTCACCGTCGAGCTCCCCGCCAATGAAACCGGCTTCTCCGTGACCGCTACCACGTCGCATGGTCACGGACCAGACTCAACGACTTTCAACACTGGAGCAAGTCCCGCGTCCATCTCTCTAAGTGTCTCCAAGCCCGGCGGGACCGACCGATTCGCGCTGCGCGACGGTGCTGTTGGGCCCGTCGGGTTCTTCGAGTACAAGATCGGCTCCGGCCCTTGGATCCAGCTCCCCGCCAATGACGAGGGCCGCGCCACCTTCATGGTCCCGGAAGACAGGGGCACGGTCGTGGCCCTGCGCACCTACTGCTCGCTTGCCGACTATCCCGGGACTCCAGCAGCGACCGCTTCGACGACGCTGAACAATCGCAACAAGTCTTGGGACGCCAACGCATCATGCTGAACCAGGTTCGAACCGACGAGAGTGGCATTTCCCTGGCGGAGGTGATGGTCGCGGGCGCGATCGCCTCGATCATCGCAACGGCCTTTCTGCTCATCTTCTCTTCATTCAGTCGAAATGTCTCCCTAGAAGAAGCGCGCGCTGGTGCGCTCAATGATGTGCAACAGGCAATGACCGACCTCACGGCCGAGCTCCGCCAAGCGGTGCCTCTCGCCGCGGGCCAGCCGCTGATTGAAGTCCTCAACGCCAATTGGGCGAATGCCGAGCTGATCTTCCACAGCGACCGCGCAGACGCGCCGGGCCCGGAGCGCTATCGGTATTACGTAGCCAACTGTTCGGCGGCGCACTGCGATCTGATGCGCGATCTCACCGTGGCAGACAGCGCGGTGGCGCCGTGGACGTTCACGGGTGCACCCAACACCGAGCTGATCGTTCCGAACCTACTCATCGGTGGCGCCCCGCTGTTTCGAGGCACCGAATGGAGTTCCGGAGCAGAAGTGGAAACCACAGACTGCGACCCGACAACGCCGTGCGAATTCTCGCTCGTGCAAATCATCATGCGGGCCGATCCGGACCCGAATCTCGACGCAGAAGAGCCGCTGCGGGTCAGACAGGACGTGAGGTTGCGCAATGCGTGATGTTCTGCGACGTCTCGGTCGTCGTTTACACCGATCAGAGGACGGCATAGCGCTGGCGGTCGTCATCATGGGGATCCTGGCTGTGGCGCTGCTGACAATTCTCGTACAACGGCTGGCCACAAGCCAGATAGCCCAATCCGACTTCGTTGCGAGCGAGGACACCGTGCTTGCCGGCGGCGAGGCCATGCTGGAACGCTATGCCGCCAAGCTGTCGATTGATCCTCTCTATTACCAGCGCTACGTGGATGAGGCAGAGGCGCCTCGCCGCTGCTCGGACGCCACCTCGAGCTCTTTCGGCACCGTGGTTGGGCCGGGCAACGCGTGGCTCGCAGACTGTGTGAGCTGGACGTATGAATTCACGACGACCACATATCAGCATCCTCTGTTGCAAGGTGACGCCGGTAGCTTCGACGATGTTGGGGTTCTGATGCACGTTGCACCTCCAACCGGAGGTTCCGCGCTCGCCGTTGAGATAGTCGCTCAGCAGACGGATCGTCCCGCCGCCAGGGCGCTGAGCGCCGAGATCAGCGCCGAGGCGATCAGCGAGTTTGTTCGCATGGTCGAAAATGACCTGCGCTACGGCGGCGGAGCCCGGACGTTCGGCAAGATCTACGTCGGCGGCAACATCGGATACCGCCCGGGTGGCGAGGCTCATGGCAACGTCTATGCCGAGGGAAACATCGGCTTCTGGTCGGGCGGAACCTGGTACGGGCCCCCGACCTGGATGAACGGAGCCGAGGGGTGGGACAGCACCGGTTCGCACAACGCGGCGGGCGAGGTCGTCACGGATGTGTACCCGGACCCCATCGACTTCGACAGCTTCTGGGACGATCTCGCCCTTGTCGAGCAGTCGGCGTGCACAGGTGGCGGTATCTGTCTGGACCCCGCAGTCAACGCGTCGATCCCTGCAGGAGTGCGGGCCTACCTCATCGAGTCGGTGACGAGTGGGACGCAGCTACGCATCTCATACGCCACCACCACCCCGAGCGGTGCGGCCTGCCTCGACACCGAAGAGCGCTGGACTGTGCGATCGCAGGCCGCTTCTTGGACCGTCTTGGGTACATTCGATATCCCGGTGAACGGAACCCTGTGGGCCAACCAGCACGTGGTCGTCGGCCTCGACTCCGGAACGCCTTTCTCGATAGAGGGCGCTCTCACCGTGTACGCAGGCAATTCGTCGGCGCGACGCAACGTCATCATCGGATCGGACGTCACCTACGTGAACGGCCTGGCAGCCGACGACGTGCTCGGCCTGGCGGCGAGCGACGAGGTGTGGATCAACCCGAACTCAGTCGGAGGCGATGCCCTTCTCAACATCTATGCGTCCCTGCTGAATCAGAACGGTCAGATGCGGGTCGCCCTCGACTGCGGAACCGGGGGCAGCAGCCTCACCCCGAGCGGCTCGACTCTGAACACATTCGGATCGAACGCCTCCCTCGGCACCGGCAACCTGAGTTGCTGTTTTTCGACACGCAACTACAACTTCGATGGGCGCCTCGAGCGGTTGCGACCGCCGCTGTTCCCACTCCTCAGCGACGAGTGGACATTCAACAACTGGCGAGAAATCAACCGACCCTGCTGGGCCGACGCCGCTGTCTGTCCGTAGGCGATCCTGGCGAAGCCGGCACCGGCAACCGGCATGTAGTCCACAGCATCTAGGGTTGGCTCGTGATCATCGAGTCTCGTGAATTGTGGTTGGCGGCGACCAACACTTATGTCGTAGCGCCAGAGCGCGGTGGCCCCGCAGTCGTCGTCGACGCTCCACCGGATCCTGACGCTGTCGTCGATCTGCTGGCGAAGCACGACTTGACGCCTATCGCTCTGCTGCTGACCCATGGGCACATCGACCACATGGGTGGCGCAGGGGGAGTCGTCGCGCTGACGGGAACCACGTCGTATATGCATCCCGATGATGACTTCCTCGTCCAAGATCCGGCAGCGGCGTTGCGAAGCCTGTTTGGGCCAGTTGTCGAGGCTGGATCGTTGCCTTCGCTCGAGTATCAAGTGCTGTCCGACAAGGAACGGCTCAACATGGCCGGCCTCGAGATCGACGTTGTCCACACTCCTGGACATACTCCTGGTCATTGTTGCTTCGTGCTCGAAGAGCACGGGATCATGTTCTCCGGAGATCAGCTCTTTGCCGGCTCGATCGGCCGCACCGACCTGCCCGGCGGGAGTTTCGAGCAGCTCATGGAATCGATGCGCGATCGCGTCATGACCTATCCAGAGGACACCGATGTGCTGCCCGGCCATGGCCCACGGACTACCCTTGGCCAGGAGCGGCGCTCGAATCCCTTCCTGCGGGCCTTGTATCCCGAAGGTTGAGGTTACGAGCGCCGTATTGCAATGGATGCAAGTGCGCCGCCCACTCAAGGAGTCCGAGACATGACGGCCGATCTATACCGAACAACCCGTCCAGGGCTGCTTGGCATCGGCAACGACGGCGAGACCGTACAGGTCGCCGGCTGGGTGCAGACCAGGCGTGACCACGGTGGAATCGTGTTCCTGGATGTCCGTGATGCGACGGGTATCGTCCAAGTTGTCGTGGATCCGGAAGGCGGGGTTGCCACAGAGGAAGTCCTCGACGGCTTGCGCAGGGAATACGTGGTCAGTGTCCTAGGAGTTGTGACTTCGCGTGGCGAGGATCACGTCAATCCCGACATTCCCTCGGGCGAGATCGAGATTGTGGCCTCCGAGTTGAGAGTGTTGTCCCCGGCCGACCCCTTGCCGTTCCAGCTCGACGAGCGGGTCGATGTCGACGAAGGGCTCCGGCTCCAGTACCGCTACCTCGACCTGCGCCGCCCGACCATGGCCGCAAATCTCAAAGCCCGCTCAGATGCAATCAGGTCTATGCGCCGTGTTCTGGACGCTCGGGGTTTTCTCGAGGTAGAGACCCCGACCCTCGTCGCCAGCACACCGGAAGGCGCCCGCGACGTTCTCGTACCGAGTCGCCTCCGCCAGGGCCACTTCTACGCACTACCGCAGTCACCTCAGCTCTTCAAACAGCTGTTGATGATCTCAGGCGTCGACCGCTACTTCCAGATTGCGCGCTGCTACCGCGATGAAGACTTCAGGGCCGATCGCCAGATCGAGTTCACGCAGTTGGACCTCGAGGGAGCATTTTGGGGTCAGGAGGATGTTCTCGAAGTACTCGAGGAGGTGGCCGTTGAGGTCTCCAGGGAAGTGCGCGGGGTTGATCTCGCCCGCCCGTTCCCCAGACTGACCTGGCAGGAGGCGATGGATCGCTATGGCACAGACAAGCCCGACATCCGCTTCGAGATGGAAATCCGAGACCTCTCGGCAATCTTCTCGGCGACCGAGTTCAAGGCATTCGCAGGAGTGCTTGGCGGCGGCGGCACGGTGCGTGGCATCAACGCGGGGGCCAAGGGGCTAACCCGCGCCGGCCTAGACGGCTTGGTGGAGAGAGCCACGTCGCTCGGAGCCAAAGGCCTTGTTTGGATGGTCGTAGAGGAAGACGGTTCCATACGTTCGCCGGTTGCGAAGTTCCTGTCGGATACCGAGCAGGAAGCCATCAAAGGAGCCCTCAACGCAGCTGCCGGCGACTTGCTGCTCATCGTTGCCGACCAGTTCCGAACCGTCGCCAAGGTCCTCGGCACTCTGCGCCTCGATATGGGCCAGCCCGACGGCCACGAAGAGCTGGCCTATCTATTCGTGACGGACTTCCCCCACTTCGAGGTCACGGATGAGGGCAATTACGCCCCGATGCATCACCCCTTCACCGCACCAGAGAATGTCGATGACATGATCGAGAGCCCAGATACGGCAGTGTCACAGGCATACGACGTGGTGCTCAACGGGTCGGAACTCGGTTCCGGCAGCGTCAGGATCCACGACCCGGCCACACAAGGCAAGGTCTTCGAAGTACTCGGCATCACCGCTGAAGACGCCAAACGGCGCTTCGGCTGGTTCATGGACGCGCTTCGCTACGGGACCCCACCCCATGCCGGCTTCGCGTTCGGCATCGATCGTATGGTCAGCATCCTCCAGGGGGAACCGAATATCCGCGAAGTCATCCCGTTTCCCAAGACCCAGACCGGCTCCGACCCGCTCACGGGGTCACCAAGCCGCGTAGCGGATGCTCAGCTGGGCGAGCTGGGAGTCATCATTGCGCCCGAGGTGCTGGCGGTGTGGGCGGAACAAGAAGACGCTGAATAACGGAGTGCAATGAGCGCCCAAGATGACCTCTTTGCCGGCCAGCGGGCGGAACGCCGCCAGACGGCAGCTCCTCTGGCGGCCCGCATGCGCCCTACCAATCTCGACGAAGTAGTCGGGCAGCGCCATCTCCTTGGGCCTGACGCGGCATTCCGCTCGGTCGTGGACTCAGGCCGGCTCGTCAGCATGATCCTGTGGGGGCCACCGGGGACAGGCAAGACCACCCTGGCGCGTCTCGTCGCCAGTTCCGGGCGGGCCCGTTTCGAGCAGCTGTCCGCGGTCTCTGCCGGTGTGAAGGACGTCCGCGAGGTCCTGGCCGGTGCCAGCCAGCGACTAGAGGACTCGGGCGCAAGGACAGTCCTCTTCCTCGACGAGATCCATCGTTTCACGAAGTCCCAGCAGGACGCATTGCTGCCCGGCGTTGAGGACGGCATCGTCATCCTGATCGGTGCCACCACCGAGAACCCGTTTTTCGAAGTGAACTCACCGCTCATAAGTCGCTCCACGATCTTCCGTACCGAACCGCTCTCCGAACAGGAGGTGGCCGAGCTAGTGAAGCGGGCTCACGAAGACGGAATGCGAGGCCTTGGTGGCGAGCCAACCATTACGGAAGACGCAGTCGAGGCGCTGGCGGAGCGAGTGGGAGGAGATGCTCGGCTGGCCCTGACCGCCCTCGAAGTGGCCGCCGCCATTGCCGTCGGCCGGGCTGAGCCAATTGAGGTGGACACAGTTGCCGAAGCGCTGCAGCGCAGAGTCATTCGCTACGACAAGGGGGGCGACCGCCACTATGACGTGATCTCGGCCTTCATCAAGTCAATGCGGGGGAGCGATGTAGACGCCAGTCTCTACTGGTTGCACACGATGCTGAATGCCGGAGAAGATCCGAAATTTGTGGCCAGGCGGATGATCATCTTTGCCTCAGAGGATGTCGGCTTGGCAGACCCGTCGGCCCTCGGAGTGGCAGTGGACGCCTTCCGCGCCCTTGAAGTCATTGGCCTCCCGGAGGCGAGCTTCGCGTTGACCCAGGCTGTCATCCACCTAGCTGCGGCACCGAAGTCCAACTCTGTGAAGGAAGCGATAGGGCGCACTGTTGCCGCCGTGGAGGGCTCGACAACGGCGCCGGTGCCCCCCCACCTCAGATCGGCCGCATACGAGGGGGAGCGGGACCTCGGCATCGGGGTTGGGTATCGCTACCCGCACGACGATCCGCGTGGCGTGATCGCACAGCAGTACCTCCCTGAGGGGGTTCGGGCAGATCGACTGTATGTGCCGCGTCGACACGGAGCCGAGAAGGAGACTGCTGAGCGGGTGCGCGTGGTAGACGACGTGCTGGGTAAGCCGCCCCGCCAGTAAGCTCGGCCCATGTTCGTCCGCATCCGCTGGTTCATTGCCGGGGCGCTTGCCACATTTGGTGGTCTCGGGTTCCTAGTCGCTCAGGTCAAGAAGGCTCGAGAGAAGTTGACCCCGGCCAATCTTGCTGCCGTCGGCAAGCGGCAAGCGGCGTCGTGGCTCGACTCAGTGGCCGACAGAGTCGCTCCGAACCGGGCAGAGCACCGGCACCCATGAGCGACTCGAGGATCATCGAACCGCGGACGCTCAAGGGCTTCCGAGACTTCCTGCCGGGCGCAATGCGAGCCAGGGACTGGCTATTGGAGACTGCTCGCAGTGTGCTCAAGTCATACGGTTACGCACCTATCGACACGCCCGCACTCGAATACAGCGAGATCCTGCTCGGCAAGGGCGGTGATGAGTCAGACAAACAGCTGTACCGCTTTGAGGACAACGGGGGCCGAGACGTTGCGCTGCGTTTCGACCTGACGGTTCCGTTGGCCCGCTTCGCCGCCCAGCACATCAACGAGCTTGGAACTCCCTTTAAGCGATATCACATCGGCCCGGTATGGCGTGCCGAGAACACTCAGCGAGGCCGGTATCGCGAGTTCATGCAGTGCGACTTCGACTTCATCGGCACGGAGAGCCTGACTGCCGACACGGAGACGGCGCTTGTCATTCATGACACATTTGCCGCACTCGATGTGGGTGAGTTCACGATTCGCCTGAATAATCGCAAGGTGCTGGCAGGTCTCCTCTCCGAACTCGGTTTGGGCGATCAGACTGCCACCGTGCTCCGGTCGGTCGACAAGCTGCCGAAGATTGGTCGAGAGCGCGTCGTCGAGGAGCTGGTCGCTGCGGCAGGAGCCTCTTCTGACCAAGCCCAGAGCCTGATCGAGGCGGTGACAGTCACGGGAAACAACGACGCTGTGCTGGCACAGATAGTTGAGATCGGCGGCGACGCCACTGCATATGGGGTCGCCGCGTTGCGAGCGGTGCTCGATGGGCTGGCCGCCGCAGGCGTTCCCGAGTCACGTGTGCAGGTGGACGTTTCGATCGCTCGCGGCCTCGACTACTACACGGGAACTGTCTACGAGACTTTCCTCGACGAGCTGCCCGCAATAGGCAGTGTCTGTTCGGGCGGCCGCTACGACGATTTGGCCTCGTTGTATACCAAGCAGCGCCTCCCCGGGGTCGGAGCATCTATCGGTATCGACCGGCTCCTTGCGGCGCTCGAGGAGCTGGGCAAGGTCGATCTGTCAGATGCCGGTGCTCCGATCCTGCTCACGATGTTCGCACCGGACAGGACTCCCGAATACCTAGGCGTCGCGAACGCTCTCCGGCGTGAGGGCCTGGCTGTGGAGCTCTATCCAGAGCCGAAGAAGCTCGGAGCTCAGCTCAAGTACGCCGACCGCAAAGGCCACACCCTCGCCATCATCATCGGCGACCAGGAATGGGAAGCTGGAACCGCCCAAATCAAAGTGATGGCCACGGGCGAAAGCGAGACCGTGGCTCACTCCGACTTGGCCGGCGAATGTGCCCGCCTGCTGGGCAATACCTGATACCTATACCTGATACCCAATACTGGCGACCGCAGGTTGCGCACGCCCTATCCTTCCCGCGCTAATGGACAGCAACTCAATCCGCCGCACTTTCGTCGACTTCTACGCAGAGCGCGACCACCTGGTCACTCCCAGCGCGTCGTTGATACCGATTGATCCGACTTTGCTGCTGACAAACGCCGGCATGGTGCCGTTCAAGCCCTTTCTACTCGGTGAAGAAGATCCGCCGCATCCGAGGGCTGTTTCGGTGCAGAAGTGCGCTCGGACCAATGACATCGACATAGTGGGTACCACAGCTCGGCACCTCACCTTTTTCGAGATGATGGGCAACTTCAGCTTTGGTGAGTACTTCAAGGAAAAGGCCATACCGTGGGCGTACGAGCTTGCGACAGAGGGCTACGGACTGGATCCGGATCGCCTCTGGTACACAGTCCACCTGAGCGACGACGAGGCCGCCGAGATCTGGATCGATGGTGTCGGCGTGCCGGCAGGGCGCGTTCAGCGCCTCGACAAGGACAATTTCTGGCAAATGGGGGTCCCAGGACCGTGCGGTCCGTCTTCGGAGCTCTTCTACGACAAAGGTCCTGAGCACGGTGAAGACGGCGGGCCGGCTGTAGACGACGAGCGATTCATGGAGTTCTACAACCTGGTCTTCATGCAGAATATCCAGGACGAGCCGTATCACGTGACCGGCGACCTGCCCGCCAAAAACATCGACACCGGACTTGGGCTCGAGCGCATGGCATCGCTGTTGCAGGGCACCTTCAACATCTTTGAAACAGACGCGATCCGGCCCGTACTGGCGGCAGGGGAACGGGTGACCGGCCTCAATCTCGGAGACGATGAGCGGGCCGATGTCAGCCTGCGCTTGATGGCCGACCACGGACGCTCCATCACCATGTTGATCGGCGACAAGGTCGTACCTTCCAACGAGGGCAGGGGCTACGTCTTGCGACGACTGCTGCGGCGAACCGTTCGTCACGCCTACCTCTACGGGACTGAACAACTGATCATGCCTGAGCTCGTCAAGGCCACGTGCGAGGTCATGGCTGAGGCCTATCCGGAGCTCAAAGCCAAAGAGGACTTTCTCGTTGAGGTCGTTTCGCGCGAGGAACACGCTTTCCGCAGAACTCTGGCATCCGGCGTCGCTCTTCTCGAGGCCGAGCTCGACGGTCTCGAGGATGGTGCTGTGCTGTCTGGTGAGACTGCATTCCGGCTCCACGACACCTATGGCTTTCCCATCGACGTCACCGCCGAGATCCTGAGAGAACGCGGCGTGGACCTCGACGAACCGGGCTTTGAGCACCACATGGACTTACAGAGGACCCGCTCCAAGGATGCGTTCAAGGGCACGGACGCAGCTGCCGCCCTCGATGAGTACATCAAGTTGCTGCGCGGGGTCGACTCCACCAATTTCGTGGGATACGAGTCAGAGTCGGCTGACGCAACAGTGCTTGCCATGGTGCGCGAAGGTGAGACGATCGATCGTGCCGGCGTTGGGGAGAAGGTCGAAGTGTTCCTCGACACCTCACCGTTCTACGCGGAGTCCGGCGGCCAGGTGGGCGATAGCGGCCTGGTCCGCACCGCCACCGGGCAATTCCGTGTGTACGACACCCAGTTCGCTATCGCCGGTGTGCGCAGTCACAGGGGAGAGGTCGTAGACGGGGAGATCCTCGTCGATCAAGAGGCCACGGCTGCCATCGACACCGGGCGCCGCGAGATGATTCGAAAGAACCACACAGGCACCCACATGCTCCATTGGGGTCTCCGCGAGATCCTTGGAGAGCATGCCAATCAGGCGGGCAGTCTGGTCGAACCGGAGCGGCTCCGTTTCGACTTCAGCCATTTCAGCGGGCTTGCTGCGGAGGAACTGCGCGCCGTTGAAGCCCTGGTCAATGAGCGGATAGTTGAGAATGCAGACGTAGAAACAGTCGAAACCTCCAAGGAAGAGGCCGAGGCGATGGGTGCCCTCGCCTTCTTTGGCGACAAGTACGGCGATGAGGTGCGTGTCGTCAAGACTGGAGATTATTCGACCGAGTTCTGCGGTGGAACCCATGTGCGGACTACGGGACAGGTCGGCCCGCTCATTCTTGTCAGCGAGGGGTCCGTGGCGGCAAACACGCGGCGCGTAGAAGCCGTCACCGGCGTGACCGCGTATCAACATCTGCTCGATCTGCGGCGTCAGATCGAGGATGCGGAATCAGCGCTACGAGCCCAGCCCGGACAGCTGGTGAGTGCCGCGTCTTCAGTAGCGGAGAGGCTCAAGGCCCAGGAAGAGCGTATCGATGAGTTCGAGGCACAGGCCCGAGGTGGCCTTGCCGACAGGTTGTTGGCCGGCGCCGACAGCCACGGTGCCCACAAGTTGGTCGCCGCCGCCGCTCCCGGACTCGGGGCAGGCGAGCTGCGGGCTTTGGCTTTCCAGGTGCGCGACAAGCTGGGTTCAGGCATCGGCATCATCGGTTCAGCCGTCGATGGCAAGGGTGCCATCGTGGCGTTCGTGTCATCCGACCTCGTCGACGCCGGCCTCTCCGCCGGCGATATCGCGGCGGCCGGTGCCGCCGTTCTCGGAGGCGGTGGGAGCCGCGATGCCCAGCTGTCGCAGGCTGGTGGACCCAATGGTGCCGAAATCGAAGCCGCCGTAGCCAAGGCATCCGCAGCTGCACAGGAGGCGTTGGCTTCCATATGAGCGGTCGAATCCTGGGGCTCGACCCGGGGGAGCGGCGAATAGGTGTCGCGTTATCTGACCCCCTCGGTATCATCGCCCAGCCATATGCTGTGATCGATCTCCGCTCACAGAACCTGGCCAAAGAGCTGAAACGCATCATTGCCGAAGAGGATGTGATCACAATCGTCATCGGGCTTCCCGTATCTCTTGATGGAGCCGAGCGCACGGCTGCAGCGCGGGCTCGCGAGTTCGCGTCCAAGGTTGCTGCAGCCACAGGCCTGGCGCCGGTATTCGCCGACGAGCGCTTCACGACATCGGTTGCTGAGGCTGCATTGCTCGAGGGCGATGTGCGGCGCGCCCACCGGCGCGACGTGGTCGACAAGGTGGCGGCCGCTGTGATGCTCCAGGGATACCTGGACCGGCTGGCCTATGAGAACGAGGAGTCGCCCGGTGACTCTTCCTAACGAACGAGGGAACCGCTTCAATCTGCATCCCGCAGTCATCTGGTTGCTCAAGTTCGGAGCGGTGGTCGTCACGGTCCTCGTGGTTGCGGTCTACGGCGCCAAGATTGCCCGAGATCTTGCTCAGAGATTCCCGGCCGAGGTCGAAGCCGCTTCGAGCCAGGTTGGTGAAGCGGAACTGACCATTCCTGCCGGTGCATCGGCGAGGACGATTGGAGCCCTGCTCGAGGATCGTGGCCTCATTGCGGACGGCGGCGAGTTCGAGCGCGAGGTCCGCCGCCGAAACGTTGCCGACGACCTCAAGGCCGGTGTGTACGTGATTGCGGGCGGCACGCTCGATGAAGTGATCGCCATTCTGCTGGCGGGACCAGATCCGACTGATGTCTTCCGTCTCACCGTTATCGAGGGCTTGACCATTTCCGCGATGCTCAACTCAATTGCGAATCAGACGGATCACACAAGAGCCGATCTCGAAGAAGCCTTGTTGTCGGGCGACGTCACCTCGGTTCTATTGCCGGGGCGGGCTCCGGGCGGACTGCCGGAAGTGACCCGCTGGGAAGGACTGCTCGCTCCTGACACTTATGAGTTCAGATCGGATGCCACAGCCGTCCAGATTCTCTCCCGCCTGGCCGACACCCTCGTGAGCAGGCTCGACGATCAGGATTGGACGCTCATCGAGGAGGCAGGGTTCACACCGTATGAAGGGTTGATCGTGGCCTCGATGATCGAGCGTGAGGCCAAGCTCGACGAAGACCGACCGCTGATCGCCTCCGTGATAATGAATCGCCTCGATGCCGGCATCGGCCTTCAGATCGACGCCACGGTCTTGTACGCCCTCGGCGAGGTGAGAGCGCTGACAACGGCAGATCTAGAGGTCGACTCTCCATACAACACTTACAAGTGGGCAGGTCTGCCGCCGACCCCGATAGCAGGGGTGCGGCTCACTTCCCTGCAAGCTGCGGCGCAACCGGCGGAAACCGGCTTCTACTACTACGTGCTCGTCGACGTCGACGGCAAGCACGGCTTCTCGGAGACGCTCGAGGAGCACAACCGCAAGAAGCAGGAAGCCAAAGATGCCGGGGTCATTCCGTGAGGTTGCTGGTCCTCGGTAATCCGGTCGACCACTCATTGTCTCCCATACTTCACAATGCAGCTCTGGCAGCTTGCGGCCTGAGCGGCTCGTTCGGCTACCGCAACGTCGACGCGATCGGCATGCACGATGCGGTGGCAGAGATGCGCCGCGGAGAGCTATCCGGGGCGAGTGTCACCATGCCACACAAGGGGCTTGCGGCTGAGTTGGCCGATCGCCTATCCACGGCGGCAAAGCGAGCCGGTGCCGTCAACACCTTCGTCAGCGCCAACGACGTCGTGGGGCACAACACGGACATCGTCGGAATTCGCTCGGCATGGGCCGAGGCGAGACTCGATCAAGGCGCTCCCGCTCGGATCCTCGGGACGGGCGGAGCCGCGGCTGCCGCCCTGCTCGCACTCGAGGGGCGCGACATTCGAATCTCGGGTCGGCGCCCGGCAGCGGCAGCAGCGTTGCTCGATCGAATTGGCGTTGATGCGGAGGTGGTCGACTGGATGGACCCCGCGCAGGGATCCATCGTCATCAATGCGACGCCCATCGGGATGAATGGCGATTCGCTTCCCAGCCATCTCCTTGAGGACATGTCGGGGCTGTTCGACATGGCATACGGCCCGGTTCCCACACCGGCGGTGGTGTGGGCGGGGAAGCAGGACATTCCTTGCGCAGATGGGCCCGCGATGCTTCTCCACCAGGCTGCTGCGGCCTTCCAGCTATGGACGGGATTCGCGGCGCCCCTCACCGTGATGAGAGAAGCCCTCAACCGGCGCTGACCGGCAATAGGTCATCAGGCCCCTTTCCCTCAAGGCCCTTCTCCGATATGCCGATTTGCTGACTAGACACGTTGACGCTCGGCTGTTTTCGGCCGTAAGAGGAGAAGCGCGCCGTTGAGTGGAGACACCCGGCACCTAGGGGCTCTGTTGCTCGAGGAAGGCTTGCTCACGGCGGACCAACTCGAAGCTGCTGTCGATAGCCAGCAAGAGTCCGGCCTGCCTCTCGGGCAAGTTCTCATCGAACAGGGCATAGTCACCGAAGCACAGCTCGTGCGCGCTCTCGGTGAGCAGATCGGTGTGCCCTTCATCGACCTGGGTGAGGTTGGCGTCGATCCGGCCGCCGTTGCGGTCGTTCCGGACTACCTGATCCGGCGATACACACTCCTTCCCGTTGCATTTGATGAGGGAAGGCTCGTTGTGGCAATGGCCGATCCGGCCAATGTGCTCGCCGTCGACGACTTGAGGGCCGTGTCGGGCTACGAGATTCTGCCAAGGGTGGCAACGCGCTCCGAACTCGAAGAAGCCATCCGTCGCCAAGCAACATTCGAGGAATCGGTCAGCGACCTTGCCGAACTCGCGGCGGAAGAGAACGACAGCGAAGACCTCGATGGGCTCAGCGTTGCTGCGGAGGACGCCCCTGTGGTCAAACTGGTCAACACGATCATCACCCGGGCCGTCAACGACCGGGCTTCTGACATCCACCTCGAACCGGGCGAGAGCGAGCTGCGGATCAGATTTCGCATCGACGGAGTCCTGCACGATGTCATGTCGGCCCCGCGCAGCATCGCCAACGCAGTTGTGAGTCGCATCAAGATCATGGCGGAGCTGAACATTGCGGAACGCCGGGTGCCCCAGGACGGTCGGATCAGCCTTCGCGTGGCCAACCGTCCCATCGACTTGCGAGCCGCGACTCTCCCGGGGATCTTCGGAGAGAAGGTCGTGCTGCGAATACTCGACAAATCAACAGGCGTCGCCAGCCTCGGGGAGCTCGGCTTCCGGGAATACAACCTGACCCGTTACGAGTCGGCCTACACCAAGCCGTACGGAGCAATCCTGGTGACGGGCCCAACCGGCTCAGGCAAGACGACCACGCTCTATTCGACACTCGACATACTCAACCGGCCCGAGGTCAACGTCATCACCGTTGAGGATCCCGTCGAGTACCGCCTCCCAGGGATCACTCAAGTCCAAGTCAACCGCAAGGCGGGTCTCTTCTTTGCGACCGCGCTCAAGTCGATTCTGCGCGCCGACCCGGACATCATCCTGATCGGTGAGGTGCGCGACTCTGAGACCGCACAGATTGCCGTGGAGTCGGCTCTCACCGGGCACCTCGTGCTCACGACACTGCACACCAATGACGCCCCGTCGAGCATTGGACGCTTGCTCGACATGGGGGTTGAGCCGTTTCTTGTTGGGTCGTCGATCGATGCCGTGCTTGCGCAACGCCTCGCCCGCCGTCTCTGTGAACGATGCAAGACGTCGTATACGGCAGAGAAGGCCGCGCTCCAGCCTCTCGGTTGGAAAGAAGAGTGGGGCTTCGACGTCACCCTGTATCGCGCCGAAGGATGCGGGGCGTGTTCCCAGACCGGATATAAGGGTCGGCTCTCCATCAACGAAGTCATGCTCGTCAACGAGCAGATCCAGCATCTGATCGTTGAGCGTGCGTCGGCCGACAGCATCTCTAAGGCCGCAATAGAGGAGGGCATGATCAGCCTCCGCGATGACGGCCTGGAGAAGGTCAGGGCTGGTCTCACGTCTGTACAAGAGATTCTCAGGGTCATCGCTTAGGAGCTGCCATGTCTGGAGTACAACGTCAGTTGGGAGAGCTACTAGTCGATCGTCGGATCGTCTCGCGGGACGATCTCGAGGAACAGTTGCATATCGCCGCAGAAACATCCACGCCACTTGCCGGCGTGGTTGTCGAGAGCGGTATCGCCAGGGCTCGCGATGTGCTTGCGGCTGTTGCCGCTCAGATGGGGATCCGATATGCCGCCTTTGAGGGATACGACAAGATCACGCCCGATCCGGATGCGGTCGCCGCGTTGACGCGAGACATCGCGATGGAACTGAGGGCCCTCCCCATCGAGATGGACTCGGTCGGTCGGCTCGTCGTGGCGGTCGACGATCCACTCGACGAGGGACGTCATGGTCGGTTGCGGCAAGCGGCCCACGGTGAGGTGGTTCTGGCGCTTGCTCATCGCGGCGAGTTGATGCGCGCAATCGACGCTGCCTACGACGTAGCGACGATGACTCCCAGCCGCTCACCCCGAGCCACCGGTGCGAGTGACCGAGAAGCCGCAACATTGGATGCCTCGATCAACGATCTGCTGGTGGAGTTGCTCCGCCACGACGGATCCGACCTCCACATAACGGCCGGGTCGCCGCCGCAGATGCGTGTTCACGGCAGGCTCTATCCGGTGCCAGGTTTCGGTACCTTGCGTCCGGCCGAAACCAGGGATCTCGTCTACGCGATCCTCACCTCGCGCCAGCGCGCCAAGCTCGAGGAGGAGAGAGAGCTGGACTTCTCTCACCCGGTCTACGCGGTCGGCCGCTTCAGGGTCAACGTCTTCTTCCAACGCGATGCCGTCGGAGCGGTCATGAGAGCCATTCCAAGCGACATCAGCACCCTCGAGGCACTGCGCATGCCGCCGGTTGTCTCGGAGTTCGCAGGCCTGAGCCGTGGCCTAGTGCTAGTCACCGGCCCGACCGGCTCGGGGAAATCGACGACTCTGGCATCGTTGATCGACCTGATCAATCGCACCCGAGCCAGTCACATCGTGACAATCGAGGACCCCATCGAGTTCACACATTCCCACAAGATGGCGATTGTCAACCAGCGTGAAGTCGGCATCGATACGCTGAGCTTCGCGGCAGCGCTGCGCCATTCGCTCCGCCAGGACCCCGACGTGATCTTGGTGGGGGAGATGCGGGACCTGGAAACAGTCTCGACCGCACTCACCGCTGCCGAGACCGGTCACCTCGTGTTCGGAACGATGCACACGCAAGACGCTCCCAAGTCGGTGGAGCGCATCATCGATGTGTTTCCCGTCCATCAGCAGCACCAGGTTCGTGTGCAGTTGGCAAGCTCGCTTGCGGCGATTGTTTCGCAACAGCTTCTGGTCCGCTCCGATGCCACGGGGCGCATCGCTGCGGTAGAGGTGATGGTGGCCACGCCTGCAATTCGCAACCTGATCAGGGAGGGAAAGGTCCACCAGATCACGAGTGCAATGCAGGCCGGTGGCCGCTACGGCATGCAGACCATGGACACGGCTCTAGCCGCCCTGGTTCTCGAAGGCTATGTCCACGAGGACCAGGCCGTGGAGCGGGCAATCGACCAGGACAGTCTCCTTGACCTAATCGGGAGACAGGTCGATGGCTAACCCGACATTCACTTACAAGGTTCGTGACAAGACGGGCAATATCGTCTCCGGCGAGATCGAAGGCGCGTCTTCGAGCGTCGTGGCGAAAGCCCTGCGGGAGCGGGGCATGGTTCCGCTCCAGGTCGAAGAGAAGCAGATGTCGGTGCTCCAAACGGAGATCCGCATCCCGGGCCTGTCCAAGCGGGTGAAGCAGAGAGACATCGTCATCTTCTCTCGTCAGTTCGCCACGATGGTGAATTCGGGGCTCTCACTCATTCGCGCCCTGACTGTGCTCGAGGAGCAGGTGGAGAGCGATCCCTTCCGGGAGGTGCTCAGCAAAGTACGAACAGACGTCGAAAGAGGAACCAGCCTTTCTGCGGCAATGGACAGGCATCCCAAGGTGTTCACCGATCTATATGTTTCGATGATCCGAGCCGGCGAAATCGGCGGCGTTCTCGATGAGACGCTGCTGCGACTCGCCGATATTCTCGAAGCACAGATGAATCTTCGCTCCAAGATTCGGTCGGCTATGGCCTATCCGGCTGTAATCGGATTCCTCATCGTCGCAGTGACCACCGCAATGATCATCTTCGTGGTGCCGGTGTTCACCAACCTCTACATGGAGCTCGGCGATGCGGAGCTGCCGCTGCCGACGAAGTTGCTGGTCGGCCTTTCGACAGTGCTCACCAGCTACTGGTGGCTCGTGCTCAGCCTGACGGCTGCCGCGGTCTGGGGCTTCAGGCGATGGATCACCACGGATCAAGGTCACCTCACCTGGGACACCGTCAAGCTGCGATTGCCCGTCTTCGGCAAGTTGGCGCACAAGACCGCGCTGAGCCGGTTCTCGAGGACGCTTGCCGTGCTCAGCCGCACTGGAGTACCGATCCTGCAGGCGATCGACATTGTGGCGGACACGTCGGGCAACAAACTCGTTGCCAAGGCACTCGAGGAAGTCAAGGATTCTGTGCGGGCTGGCGAGTCTCTGGCGCAGCCGCTGTCACGCCATGCCGTGTTTCCGCCAATGGTGGTGCAGATGATGACGGTGGGCGAGGAGACAGGGGAACTCGACGGCATGCTCGCCAAGGTCGCCGACTTCTACGAACGCGAGGTAGAAGACACGGTCTCTGCCTTGACAAGCCTCATCGAGCCAATACTGATTGTGGTCATGGGCATCTCGGTCGGAGCAATCCTCATATCGCTCTACCTGCCGATATTCAACATCGCCGGGTTGGTTAGCTAGACCAAACCGGTCTGATCCACTGCTCTGCGTGGCAGAAAGTCCTCAACCGACGAGGCCGCTACAGCCGATAAGGGGGGAGGGGCCGAAAGAGTCGGCCCCATTCCGAAAGCCAACAAGACGGAGGACAATTCCATGCGTTGGATGCGCGAGCGTCTCGACAAGGAAGAGGGCTTCACTCTCATTGAGCTGATGGTTGTGGTACTGATCATTGCAGTTTTGGTTGCCATCGCCATCCCCTCATTCCTCGGCTTCAGGAACCGGGCTCAGGATCGTTCGGCGCAAGCGGACCTCCGTAACACCCTTCTCGGCGAGAAGGCTGTATGGACGGACTCCGGTGCGTTTACCGAGACTGAGGCGGACCTGAAAGAGTTCGAGCCGACACTGGTAATCAACACGACAGCGGCAACAGACGCCGGCGTTTTCGTCGACATGTCCGTAGCCGCCAACGACGATGCGGTCTGCCTGCAGCAGGCGAGCGCCTCTGGCAATTTCTTTGCCATCTTTGAGGACTCTTCTGCGACCGGCGGCACTTTCTACGGCGCAAGCGCCTCGGCAATCACTTGCCCGGCCGCCGCCGGTGCCCCGGCAAGCACGGCGGCCGTGGCTTGGAGCAACACCGGGTTCCCGGCCGTTCCCTAAGGGACAGCTTCTCAAGCAAGCGGATTGGGGATGGGCTTCGGTCCATCCCCTTTCTGTATCCCGCCTCAGTCGGGCAAATCATCAACGACCCGGTGCACTGAACCTACGCTGCGGCGCCGGCAGACGAAACGAAACCTATGTCCGAAATCCTCTTCGGCATCCCCATTGCAATACTCGGCCTGATCGTCGGCTCGTTCATCAACGTTGTCGCCTACCGAGTGCCGTTGAAGCGCAGCGTCGTTGCCCCGCGATCTGCGTGCCCGAGTTGCGATCATCTTCTCGAGTGGCGCGACAACATCCCTGTGGTGAGCTGGCTCCTCTTGCGTGGCAAGTGTCGCCACTGCGGCGCCAAGATCTCGCTGCGCTACCCGATCGTTGAGTTGGCGACCGCGGCGCTGTTCGTTCTCACGTATGCGGAATTCGGTGTCGTTGGGGTGCTGCCTGCCTATTTGTGGTTCGTCGGAGTAACAGTCGCCCTCACTCTCACCGACCTCGACCACAAGCTGATACCCAATCGCATTCTCTTCCCGAGCAGTGGCGCCGCCGTCGTCTTGCTCGGGTTGGGTGCACTGGTCGACGGCCAGATCGCCGACTACGGCCGGGCCGTCCTCGGCGGGTTGGTCTACTTCGCGGCACTCTTCGTTGTCGCTCTCATAGCCAAGGGCGGGTTCGGCTTTGGGGACGTCAAACTCGCCGCCTTCCTCGGGCTATATGCGACCTATCTGGACTGGGGTCAACTCGTCGTTGCCATCGTCCTGCCGTTCGTCGTCGGGGGAGTGGTCTCGATCTTCCTACTCGTCACTCGGATCAAGGGGCGCAAAGATGCGATCCCGTTTGGACCGTACATGGTGATCGGCGCCTACCTCGCCGTCTACGTCGGCCAGGCCATAATCGACTGGTACCTGAATTGAATAGGCCGTAACTAGTGCCGTCATCCAAACCCTCTGTCCACTGGATACCCGCAACTGGGCGCTGACCTCTCCGATCCTTGGTGTAATCCCCTCTGCTCAGTACTCTCGCGCCCGGCGAATGACATTGCTGTAATTCCTTCGCCGACGGGGCCCATTTAGCTGAGTTATAGGCGGAGTGACCTAGTGGCTGTGACCGTAGGTCTAGATATTGGTGGCAATGCGGTTCGCGCCGCAGTTGTCGATACCGGCAAGTCGAATCGGATTGTTCGACGCTATGCCGAGATGCCGCTTCCCGCCGGCGCCGTGAGCGGAGGCGAAATCGTCGACGAGGGCGCGGTCGCCGAGGCCGTTGCGGCACTTTGGAAGCGAAACAAGCTCCCTCGCAAGCGAGTCATAGTCGGCACCGCCAACCAGCGTCTCGCTGTTCGGCAGGTGGATGTGCCGCAGATGGGTCATGAAGAGCTGACTGAGGCCCTGCCCTTTCAGGTGCAGGACTCCATTCCAATTGCCGTCGACGAAGCGGTTCTGGACTTCGTACCACTCGAGCAATTCGTGACGCCGGACGGCGAACCCATGGAGTCGATCCTGGCTGTCGCCGTGCACCGTGACATTGTCGACTCATTGATAAGAGTGATGGAGTCGGCCAAGGTGGCGCCGACCGCGGTCGATTTGCAGGCTTTTGCATTGGTGCGAGCGATCTTCGGCATGGAGGCCGGGCTTGGCACCCCGCTGCAAGCAATCGTGGACATCGGGGCCTCGATTACCCAGGTAGTCATTGCGAGGGCCGGAACAGCGCACTTCGTGCGACTGCTCCCGCGAGGCGGCGACGACTTCACGGCGGCTCTGCGCGATGGACTGGACCTCGATGCGGAGAGTGCAGAGGAACTGAAACGCACCGTCGGCGTAGAACCCATGGGGATGCCGGGCGACGACGACGATGTCTCCAAAGCTCGCCGGATCCTCACCGAACAGGCAGACGCCCTCATCGAAGAGCTTCGCAGCTCCGTCAACTATTTCGAGGCGTCATCGGGCGAAGAACGTGTCGAACGTCTTGTGGTCGCAGGCAACGCAGCCCGGCTACCGCACCTGGCCAACCGCTTCGGACGCTCTCTTGGCGTAGCTGTGGAACCGGCGCGGGTGCTCGACATGTTCGAGGTCGGCAAGATCGAGATGACCGATGACGAGATCCTCGACGCGCAGCCCGTGATACCCACCGCAGTGGGTCTTGCTCTATGGGGTGAGGTCTGATGCGGTCAATCAACCTGCTGCCCCCCGAAGCCCATGTCAAGGAACAGGCTCGAGAGAGGGTGGCTCGCCTTCTCCTGTTCGGTCTCGTGTACCTCGGGATCCTGGTGGTTATCACCCTGCTCTGGCAGACGAGAGTCAACGAAGCCGAGCAGCAGTCGGCTGCTCAGCTCGATCTCAACCTTCAACTCGAGCTCCAGGTGGCGGACTTCCAAGGCATTGAAGGGCTCGTGACCGAGTACGACGCCAACGTTGCGCTGATGGAGGCTGCCTTGGCCGACGACTTGTCCTGGGGGCGCATCCTCAACGATCTTGGCCGAATCCTCCCCGACTCAGTGTGGCTCCAGAGCTTTCGCGGCTCGGTCGATACGGACCCCACCACGGCGGCGGTTGGTTCGCTCTCGGTGACCGGTGTCGGGTTCGATTTTCCGGACGTATCCGCCTGGCTTCGCTCGCTCGATTCAGATCGATTTCCGGCTGCAACCGGAACCTGGGTGACCAACGTGAGCGAAGGACTCATTGGTGAGGCGCCCGTCGTCAATTTTGTCTCGCAGACCTCGCTCACGCCGGCAGCCCGTAGCGATCGGCTGGAGACCCGAATACCGAGGACGGGTCTATGAGCCCAACAGGCAGCCGCACCAAACTCCTGCTCGGATTCCTGGTCTTGATTCTGATCACCGTGCTTTGGTTCGTGTTCTTCTTCTCGCCCCGGCGAGATGCCATCGCTGCGGCGGACGCCGAGTACGACAATGCCATTCTTCGCGAATCCACGTTGCGCACCCGCCTCAGCACACTTCAAGGGATCAAGGACAACGAGCTGTCCTACCTATTCGCCATCGGCGAGATGGAAGCCAGCATTCCGACAACCCCACAGGCCGACGCCTTCATCGAAGACATCACCTTCCTCGCCGAGAGCACCGGTGTTGAACTGTCCTCCATCTCACTGACGCCTCCGGTCGCCGATCCCCTCACGGGCGGTTTCGAGGTGCCGATAGCGATCTCGATCGAAGGGGAGTACTTCGAGATTCTCGGGTTCCTATACGGCATCGAGGCGTTGAACCGCCTTGTAAGAGTCGACGGGATCGGATTGACCCCGATGCCGGCCGAGGACCTGCCCGAGCTTGCGGAGCCGCCGGAAGGCGAAGAGGGAGAAGTCGTGACCGAGCCTCGGATACGGCCCAACCTCGATCTCCTGTCCGCAGATATCACTCTGCGCATCTTCACCCGCAACCCGGCTTCCGGGTCCTCGTCCCAAGGTGTGGACGTCCCGCAGGGTTCAGCCGAAATCGACGACGGTTCTGGGGAGGACATCTGATGCAGCGCGCCATGCGTCCGATCGCAGCAACCGCAGTAGCTCTGCTGATGCTTGCGGCGGCTATTGGCCTGACCTGGATGGTGTTCACCTCCGGCGTGCTTGCGCCTTCGTCGGCTGCTGCCGAGACGAGCCCGCCGGCCTCGGCTTCCGCGCCGACGGTGGAGGTGCAGGCGGCGGCGCCGAGCGCCATCGTCTCCGGCGGTTTCCAGGTATCGCAGCCACGAGATCCGTTCCGACCGCTGATCACCGAGGACTCACCGGTTGCCGGCCAACCAGGTGTGGGGGGCACCGGTGGCGGCGGCACCGGGGGTTTCAACCCTTCCGGCACCGTGCTCACGCTTCAGGAGATCCGAGATGTGGCAGGCATTCTGCGGGCGACCATGATCGTCAACGGCATCAGCTACGACGTTGGTGTGGGGGAGACGTTTGCAGGCTCGTACAAGGTCATCAGTTTGGAGGAAACCAAGGGCGTGTTCATGTTTGGCGACAGCGCCTTCGAGCTATCCGTTGGTCAAGAGATCCTCAAATAGAACTCCGTTGGCAAAACGGAGCCCCGAGAAGAAAGGGAGCGGGACGAGTTTCCGCTCCCTTTCTGCGTGGCTCCCCGCCAGTATCCATATCCGCTACCCGACAGGTTCATTGGAAACCTGATACGAGATACCTTGCCTTGGCGCCGGGTGGCAAACAGAACGCCTACCCTTGCCGCCACATGATTCGCTTTCTGACCGCGGGAGAGTCGCACGGGCCGGGGCTCGTGACGATCGTTGAGGGAATGCCGGCCGGTGTCGAAGTGGCGGCGGAGGGCATTGCAGACGAGCTGATCCGGCGCCGGGCCGGGTACGGTCGGGGCGCTCGGATGAAGCTCGAGCGCGATGAGCTGGAGATCATGGGCGGCGTCCGCTTCGGAGAGACACTGGGCTCGCCCGTTGCAGTTGTCATTCGCAATACCGAATGGCCGAAGTGGCAAGAGGAAATGTCTCCGGAGCCGGGGGAGTCGAAGAAGCCGCTGACTACCCCACGTCCCGGACATGCCGACCTCGCCGGCATGCAGAAGTACGACAGGCGCGATGCGAGAGACATCCTGGAGAGGGCCTCTGCGAGAGAGACCGCAGCGCGGACTGTGGCGGGTTATCTAGCCAAACAACTTCTACGCGGGGTGGGCGTCGACGTGATCAGTCATGTCGTATCAATTGGAGATGTGTTTGCCGAGGAGGCGGAGCTACCCGGTCCCGATGACCTCGATCGCATCGATCAGTCCCCGGTACGCGCATATGGACGCCAGGCGGAAGCCGCAATGGTCGCGGCCATCGACGCGGCCAAAGCCGACCGCGATACTTTGGGCGGCACAGCTGAAGTGCTTGTCTACGGTTTGCCCCCGGGAGTGGGGAGCCATGTGCATTTCGATCGCAAACTGGATGCCCGCCTTGCTGAGGCGCTCATGTCGATTCAGGCCATCAAGGGGGTCGAGGTCGGCGACGGTTTCAAGACGGCAGCTCGGCCCGGAAGCGAAGCCCACGATGAGATCTATCACGATGGCGGGGCGTTCACCAGACGAACAAATCGGGCGGGCGGCCTCGAAGGTGGCATGACGAGCGGGGGTCCGGTTCGAGTGCGAGCGGCCATGAAGCCGATCTCAACGGTCATGCGGCCCCTCGACACCGTGGATGTTGGCACCAAGGAAGCGACCAAAGCTTTTCGGGAACGCAGCGACGTGTGCGCCGTTCCTGCAGCCGGCGTAGTGATGGAGCAAATGGTTGCCATCGTCGTAGCCCAAGAGATCCAACGTAAGTTCGGTGGCGACACCCTGCGTGACCTCCAGGAAGCAGTCGCCGCGTATCGCAAGCGTCTCGACTCCTTCTAAACGATGGCGCGCCACCTTTGGCTCGTCGGGATGATGGGATCCGGTAAGTCCTCGGCTGGCCGGCTTGTGGCAGAGCGACTCGAAATCGGTTTCGTCGATAGCGATGACGTCGTAGCGTCGCGTCTCGGGTGTTCCATTGCGGAGTACTGGCGAGATCACGGAGAAGCCGCGTTTCGGGACGCGGAGTCGGCATGCATTGCTGAGCTGGCCGACGGCCCGGAGCGTGTGATCGCCACCGGCGGTGGCGTGATATTGCGACACTCCAACGTTGTAGGGATGAGAGGTTCCGGTGTGGTGATCTGGTTGCAGGCGGGGGTCGACACGCTGGCTGAGCGGGTCGGCAATTCCAACCGTCGTCCGCTGCTTCGGGACGAGGAACCGGCGAACAAGCTGCGGGCCTTGCTCGACGAGCGCAGTGACGCCTACCGGGAAGCGGCTCATGCCACCATTGCCACCGATGGCCTTCTGTTGGACACGGTCGCAACGAGGATCGAGGAACTGTGGAACGCATTCTGATTCGAGCGGCCGATTCGGCTGTATCGGAGATTCGGATCGGGCCGGATGTCCTAGGCCAGAACCTGCTTCCGATGGGACAGGCCAGGCGCCGAGTTGCGATCGTCTCCCAACCGAGCGTCAACCCTGTTGCAATGCGTATCGCATCGATACTCGAGGACGAGGGTCTGGAGTGTGCGATCCGTCTATTGCCCGACCGTGAAGCCGCCAAGACGCTTCAGGTTGCGGAGGACTGCTTCCTTTGGATGAACGAGCTGGCGTTGACCAGGAGCGACACGCTGATCGCCGTCGGCGGCGGTGCAGCCACCGACGTCGGGGGTTTCATCGGGGCAACCTATCTGCGGGGCATTGAGACGGTGTTGGTGCCTACCACCATGCTGGGCGCCGTCGACGCCGCAATTGGAGGGAAGACCGCTGTCAACATTGGTGGCAAGAACCTGGCAGGAGTCTTCAGCCATCCGGCCAGAGTTCTGGTTGCCACGGACATACTCGAAGAGCTGCCGATCGAGCTCCTCATCGAGGGAACAGCCGAAGCGGTCAAGGCAGGATTCATAGCCGACGAGGGACTCATTGAGCTCTACGAAGAGCATGGCCTGAAAGCACCGATCACCGACGTGGTGATCCGAGCCGTGAGAGTGAAGGCGGGCGTTGTCAACGAAGACTTCACCGAACGGGGCCGTCGCGCCATTCTCAACTACGGACACACTGTGGGCCACGCCATCGAGCACGTGACGAAGATTCCCCATGGTCATGCGGTAGCCATCGGAATGGTGGCGGCGGGTGCCGCCTCTGCCGCGGTTGCGGGATTCAGCGAGGCGCCGCGGCAGCAACGCCTGATCGAGCAGCTGGGTCTCCCTGTCATCGCGCCGGCCGCCGATCCTGAAGAAATCCGCGCCGCGATGAAACTCGACAAGAAGCGCGACGAATCCGGCTTGAGAATGGTCCTGCTCGAGAGCTTCGGGAAGCCGGTCGTGATGACCGTCGATCCGACTACCGTACACGCCGCCTTGAGCGCCGTCGGCATCGAATGACGGCTACTAGGAGACGTGTAGTTCCATGATTTCGACGAATGACCTCAAACCGGGTATGGCACTCGACCTTCCGGAAGGCCTGTTTCAGGTCCTCGAATACCAACACGTCAAGCCAGGCAAAGGTAAGGCGTTCGTGCGCACCCAATTGCGCAACCTCAACAGCGGGGCTGTAGTGGACCGGACGTTTCGCGCCGGAGAGAACGTGCCGCGCGCAATCATCGATCGAGCCGACTATCAGTACCTCTATTCGGACGAGATGGGCTTTGTTTGCATGAACCTCGAGACGTTCGAGCAGATGACAGTTTCGACCGAGTTGGTCGGAGACGTTGCCAACTATCTGGTGGAGTCGATGACGGTGCAACTTCACACCTACCAGGGAAACCCGATCGGAATCGAGCTGCCTGCCAGCGTGGAGCTCGAAGTCACGTACGCGGAGCCGGGCGTCAAAGGCGACCGCGTATCCGGCGCCACCAAGCCGGTCACCTTGGCGACAGGGCTTGTGATTCAGGGGCCGCTGTTCATTGAACAAGGCGACATCGTGAAGGTCGACACGCGCACCGGCTCCTACATAACTCGAGTTTCGTGAGTCGCGACGCTCGTATCGACGCCATGTGCGCCCTCTACAGCGCAGATGCCACAGGGGGGGAACCGCTTCTCGTCGGTCTGTCGTCGCGGTCGCGCAAGCTCGCCGGCGGAACGTGGGAAGCACGCAAGCAACTCGACACCGAGCTGGCGCAAGCCGCCACAGGCTGGCGGGTCGAGCGGATGCCTGCAGTCGATCGCGCGATTCTGCGTTTGGCGCTGTTCGAGCTGCGGCATACGGACACACCGGTGGCGGTCGTGATTTCAGAGGCTGTTGAGCTGGCCAAGGAGTATTCAACCCAACGTTCAGGAGCATTTGTGAACGGCGTTTTGGCTGCCCTGGTCGAAAAGGACACCTGAAGAGGGCTGTTCGTCTCGTCGCGATGTGCCTGCCACTCCTACCCAGTTGACCAACCGGTCGATGCCGGCAGTCCCCCAGATTCCTCATCCCTGCCGGCTGAGGCTGTTCGGAAGAGAGCCGCTCCGGGGCGCGGAGATTCGGTGGCTCGGATCAGCGACCTGGTACTGCTCGTGCTCTGAACAGCCTCTGCTACAGTCCCGCCCGTCAGACCTTTAAAGACCGGTCCCGTGAGGCCGGAAAGGATGAGAATGTCGACTCACTTCGTGTGGCTGCGTGCGCTGCGCAGCGCTCACCGAGGCCTTGGCCTCAATTCCTTCTCTGGGTGTCCCTCATGAATCGTGTCATGGATGAAGCGGACATCGCAAGGGCGACACGGCGCATCGCCCACGAAATCGTCGAACGTAACCGTGGCATCGGCGACGTGATCCTGGTTGGAATTCTCACTCGAGGGGTTCCTCTCGCAGAACGGATCCGAGCCGAGCTTGCCAACATCGAGGACGTCGCCGTCGACGTCGGTTCGCTAGACATCGGCCTATACCGTGACGATCTGGCTTCGCGTCCCGCCCCGGTGATCGGCAAAACCGCCATGCCGGGAGCGATCGACGGCCGGACCGTAGTGCTTGTAGACGACGTGCTATTCACGGGCCGCACCATTCGCGCTGCTCTCGACGCCCTCAGCGACTTGGGACGCCCCGCCCGTATCCAGCTTGCCGTCCTCGCCGATCGGGGACACCGCGAGCTGCCGATTCGTGCCGACTATGTAGGTAAGAACCTCCCCACAGCTGAGAAGGAGCGAGTGACGGTTCACCTGGCCGACATTGATGGCGACGAGGGCGTCTGGATCGAGGAGGCTCCATGAAACATCTCCTGACCACTGAGGACCTGTCGCGGGATCAGTTGACGATGCTGCTGGACACCGCAGACGGCATGGTCTCGCTCCTCGACCGCGATATCGCCAAGGCGCCTGCGCTCCGGGGAAAGACGGTGGCCACTATGTTCTTCGAACCCTCGACCCGGACCCGGTTGTCTTTCGACAAGGCGGCCAAGGCACTTTCGGCCGACACCGTCTCTTTCACAGCGGCTGGCTCGTCGCTGTCAAAAGGGGAGAGCCTCAAGGACACCGTCCTGACCGTGCAGGCACTCGGAGTCGACCTCATGGTCGTGCGCCACGGTGCAATCGGCGCCCCGTGGCGGATAGCCGAATGGGTCGACGTACCAGTGGTGAACGCCGGGGATGGCGCCCACCAACATCCCACGCAGGCGTTGCTCGATTGCCTCACCTTGCGGCAGCACTTCGGAACACTCGATGGCGTCAAGATCGGAATCATCGGGGACATCCGGCACTCGCGCGTCGCTCGGTCAGGGGTGCTTGCATTCACCACACTTGGAGCCGATGTGACACTCATCGCACCT